>NZ_JBEYWW010000057.1:0-46550 GCF_040644635.1 Microbispora sp. NPDC046933
GTGCGCGGGGTGAAGGTCCGCAGCCAGCCGGTGATGTTGGCGTCGATCTGGTCGATCCGCCACCCGGGGTGCCCCTCGTGGTCGTGGTCACCCAGACTCGCGGGCCCGTTGTACTGCGACCCGACGAAGTCGATCGTGTAACGGCCCGCGGCCAGGCGCTGCCACAGCCCGATCCGATAGCCGCCGGGCACCTGGGTGCCCTCGGTGATCGAGTCGCCCAGCGGCATGACCCGCACCCCGCCGTTCGACTCCGCGATGGCGGTACCCGTGCCCATCAGCGTGCCCGTCACCGCCACGACCATGGCCAGCAGTGCCGCGGTCGACCACCGTCTCCACGTGCGCACGGTCAGCCCTCCAACCGGATGTCGGTGAGGCCGGTTCGGCCCATGGCGGAACCCCGGCCGGCCTTCGCCGAGCCGGCTACGACGGTGACTCCGGCGCCGACCGGGCGCAGAAGGCATGCGATCTTCATAGGTGCTCCTGGGAGTGTGCGGGACAGACTGTGGAGCGTGCGGGACAGACTGCGCTGTTACCGCTCACATGCAGAGGGTGGACTAGGGGGCCGGTTCGTCGCCCGGCCCGCGCAGGAGCCGCCTTGATTCCGGCGGAATCCTGTTAACGCTAACATCAACGCCTACAAGGCCGCGCCTCCTCTCCCCGCCGACGTAGGTGGTGGTGCGGCGGAGCAAATACGACGCGCCGATCCCGCGTCAAGGCTCCCGTCCCTCTCCGGCCGGCCCTCCGGTCTGCCGGGGTGCCTCATCTGCTGCGACTGAGGCGGGCCTCGACCGCTGCGGGGTGCGGGAAATGAAAGTTTCACGACAACGCGCCGGCGCCGGCGAGTCGATCGAGCCTTCCGCGAGGGCTGACGAAATTTCACTCAGCAACGATCGGAAGAAATGCCAGCGTGACGGCCAGAGCTTCTCTTGTGGTCATCGAAACGATCTGTCTTGTTCTTGACGCGTTTCGCGATGGTTTCCAGAGTGACTGCCCGGACGGTCGTCTCCTGCGGGGCGGTGGCGGACGGCAGGGGCCGCCGTACTGCGGCACCAACCTCCGATGGGCCATCACCGCGGTGTGACCGAACTCCCGCGCCGCCCGCGTGCGACAGCCGGCGCGAGGGGAAGCACTCGCATGACGGCCGGGCGTGCCGCAGTGAAGGCGTCAGGAACGGTGATCCCGGGCGCGCGCGGGTCCGGTCGTGCCACGCAGGGAGATGGGCGGCGCGACCAGGAAATGGCCGTGCGGGGTGGCGGGATCGGCGATCAGCCGGATGAGCATCTCGACGGCGCGGGCGCCGAGCTCGCCGGCGGGCACGTCGGCGGCCGTGAGCGGAGGATGCAGGTTCTCCGCCCAGTGCCGCGCGGAGACGCCGGCGATGGAGAAGTCGCGGGGCACGACCAGGCCGGCCTGGGCGAGCGCGTGGTACATCCCGGGGGTGGCGGCCTCGTTGATGGTGGCGATGGCGGTCAGGTCGGGGTGCTCGTCGAGGAGCCGCTCGACGCAGGACACCCCCGATTGGGCGTCGTCGGCGCAGCACGTCTGCACACCGTGCAGACGACGCTCCGCCATCGCGCTGGTGAAACCGGCCTGGGCGCGGTGGCCGGGACCGTACCCGGCCGCCACCAGCTCCTCCGAGCGGTTGACCAGGGCGATGCGGCGATGCCCGAGGTCGGCGAGGTGGTGCACGCAGTTGGCGATCAGCTTCTCGTAGTCGATGTCCACCCAGGAGAGCTCCTCGGGGCGGCTGGTGCGGCCGATTCCGACGAAGGGCAGCCCGGCCTGCCGCAGGCGGGTGACCCGGTCGTCCTCCAGCCTTATCTCCATGAGGATGACGCCGTCCACGCGCCTGCCGCCGACCACACGCTCGAACGACCGGTCGTGCTCGCCCCCGGACGGTGACAACAGGACGTCCAGGTCGGCACGTGCGGCGGCGTCGACGACGCTGGCCACGAAGCCGAGCTGCATGTCGGTCAGGCGCCGGCTGGCAGGGGGGATGACCAGGCCGACGGTGTGGGTCCTGCCTTCCTTGAGTGCCTTGGCGGCGGCGTTGGGCCGGTAGCCCAGCTCGTCGATGACCGCTTGGATGCGCCGGCGGGTCTCCTCCGACACAGGGCGCTTGCCGCTGAGGGCGTAGGAGACGGTGCTGCGCGCCACGCCCGACCGTTTGGCGATCTCCCCGATGTTCACCGGCGCTCCTCACCTGATCCGACCGATACGCACATCGTAGGGTCGAATCGAGCGCGTGGAATGACGTCTGCGAATCCTGCGGTCTTCTACTCGGCCCCGTTGACTGTGCCGTCTACAGGCTTCGAAGCATGCGAACCGATTCGACTCCTCGGGGGACGAAGCGTGCGGGTCCTGCGTGCGGGCCGTGAGCCCACGAGGCCGGACGCCGGTTGGACGGGCGGTGCACGTCCAACCGGCGTGGCGGCTACAGGCGAAGCGAATGGGCGACGCCGGTCATCGAATCAGCTTCGGGTCCACTTCTGGCTGGTCGTGCCGGTGCAGGACCACAGTTGTGCCTTCGTGCCGTTCGAGGTGCCGAAGTTGCTCGCCTCAAGGCACAGGCCGGACTGCACGCCGGTGATGGTGCCGTCGGCGTTGACGTTCCACTGCTGGTTGGCCTGCCCGTTGCAGTCCCAGATGATCGCCCTGGTGCCGTTAGCGGTTCCGGCGGCCTCGGCGTCCAGGCACTTGTCGCCGTACACCTGCAGCTGCCGGGAGGAGGTGTACGTCCACTGCTGGTTGGCCTGGCCGTTGCAGTCCCACAACTGGAGCTGCGTGCCGTTCGTCCGCGACAGGTTCGGCACGTCGAGACAGCGGCCTGCGTTGACGTTGCGCAACGCCGACGTCGACCCGCCGCCGGTCGAGGGGGGCAGGAGCGTGATCGTGAAGGTGTCGTCGATGGCGGTGTGCGGCAGGTTGACGGTCGTGCCGTTGCCGGACAGGGTCGCCACGGTGTTCTGGACGGTGACGGGTCCCTGGACCGCGCCGCCGCCGTTGTACGGAACGCGCTCGACCACCACCCGCACCTGGTTGTTCTGCACGATGCCGCTCGTGGTGTCCAGACGCTGCAGGTTGACGGCGACGTTCCCGGTCGTGCTGCCTCCGCCGACCAGGATCTTCGCGTTCCCACTCGCCTTGGTGGCGAACGCGTCGTAGGAGGTGCTGGGGGTGACGGACACGATCTGGCCGGTCTGCGAGCCGTAGAAGCGGTAGACCCACCACTCGCCCTTCGGGGAGTACTGCCCCGCCGAGTTGTGGACGAGGAGACTGGCCAGGTCGTTGTGCAGGTTGCTTCCACCGGCCCAGTTGGCCCGCAGACCGTCGGCGCCGGCTCTTTCCAGCCGTGCGATGTACCAGGCGCCGTCGGCGGGGTTCTGCTCGTTGGACGCCCCGTACTCGTTGATCTGGTACGGGCGGGGGTGGGCGATGCCGCGGGAGTTGAGAGTGGTGTCGGCGGTGGCGACGTTGGAAACGGGGTCACCGGGCAGGGAGTGCCAGCTGACGATGTCGGGCACGACGTTGTTGGCCTTGACGTAGTCGAGGTACTGGGTCCACCAGCCGCTGGTGGACGGCACGCAGGCGCAGCTGGGGCCCACGATCAGGTGAGAGGGGAAGGCGGCGCGGATGCGCTGGTAGGCGCGGCGCCACATCTCGAAGTACTGCGACTGGGGACGGTTCCAGAACAGGGTGATGTTGGGCTCGTTCCAGATGTCCCACTGGACCGGAGCGCCGGTCGCCCGCACGTCGTCGATGACGCGGGTGAGGAAGTTGTCGTAGTCGGTCCAGTTGCCGCCGTCCCCCGGGAAGCGCGAGATCGGGTAGCCGTCGGCGCCCCACAGGTCGTGCACCAGCAGGACGAACTGGCCGCCCAGCGACCGGGTGCGCAGCAGCTGGGCGCGGGTGGCGTTCCAGCGGCGGTCGTACTTGCCCGACACCCATCCGCCGGGGCTGTCGAGCTGCGCGCCGCCGGCGCGCATGTACCGGAACTTCACGTCGGTGAAGTAGTTGTCCGGGGGCGCGGCCGCGTTCTCGGTCATGCCGTAGATCCACCCCGATGCCCGGTAGGCCGGGGAACCACCCGCGACCGAGAAGTCGACGGTGATGGACTCGTTGGCGGCCTGGGCCGGCGCGGCGGTCGCGACGACGGTCGCGACGACGAGCGTCGCGGCGGAGAGGAGGGCGGCCAGGCCGCGGCGGCGTCCATGCCGCCAACCGGAAGTGATGTTCACTCGTGACTCCTTCGACGGAAGGGGGGTGGGGATCGCAGGATGAGCCGCGGGCCTCGTCCTGGAGCCTGTGGTGTCGCCGTCCGGCGGTCGGGTGAAGCGAACGGGCGGTCTCAACGCGGGCGGCGCTGTCGAATCGATTCGCACACAGGGTAGATTTGGGCGAGAAGGCATGTCAATCACATGTGTCCCGTGTATGAAGGCCATATGACCCGATACCTGAACATGTGATGGTTCTTCGGGTTGGGGCGCGAAACTTTCAGCTCATGGCTGGTTTCGAATCGTTTCGCCGCAGTGCTTCGGCAAGCCCTGATATCAGTCGCGCGTGGTGAAAGCGCCGGCGGCGGACATGGCGGCGATGAGCCGGTGCCCCGGATAATCGGCGAGCCGAGGGAACCGCCCGCGGTGGTAGCAGGCCCAGTAGCTCGCCACGCGCTGCCGCATGAGGGCGAAGAGCCGGGGATTGTCGGTGAGGAAACGGCTGTAGGCCAGGTGGGCGGGGGAACCCGGGACGCCGAGGTCGCCGAGAGCGGCGTCGATGTCGGCCACGATCTCCAGGACGTATTCCCCGACGAGATGAACGACGTAGGGGAGGACCCATGGTTCAAGGCTGCCGATGATTTGTTTGAGGTGGTGCTGACGCACGAAGCCGTCGTGGTGGCGGGTGTAGAGGCAGTGCAGGATCGTCCGCTGGAGCGGTGTCAGGCCGTCGAGCCTTTCAGGGGAGACTTCCGGGTTGTAGATCCGTCCGGGGATGGTCACCCGGTCGTCGCCGACGGTCGCGCGGAACGAGCCCACCGGAGAGAAGCGGGCCTTGGGCAGGACGCGGACGGCGGCGCGGACCTCATGCGCGAGGGCATCGGGGAAGGCGCAGGTCGGCGACTCGTTCAGGCCGGAAGGGCCCGGCTCCCGGGCGTCGTCGACGCAGCCCACAACCTGACCGTGTAGCTCGGCGACCCACACCTGCGTGGCCGGGAGCATGACGTCGGTGATCCAGGCCTGGGTCTGCTCGTCGGAGTGCAGGCGGGGCAGGTAGGTCATCTGGGCGCGGGCGGCGAGGAAGACGTCGGTGATGGGCCCGGCGTCGCCGGACCAGGCGCGGCGGATCAGCGGCAGGGCGTCGTGCGCGATCAGTTCCGCCATCTTTCGAACGGTTCGAGGTCCGCCGGGCGATACGGCGCGTCTGTCGAGGTCCTGGACCCACTTGACCGCGACCGCGGCGACCTGGATGGGTTCGGTGCGCAGGCGGTCGGCGTCGTCCTCGGCGAACGCTTCGAGCACCTCTTCGTGCAGGATGTGCCGCCAGGTCGGCCGGCCTTCGGCTGAGGCGTCGGTCACGGCCCGTTTGGCGAGGTCGGCCTCGGGCTCGTACGCGGGCCCGGTGCCGTCGGGGTGTTCCTGCGGGCCCCACATCGCGTCCTGGGCGGCGCGTTCCGCTGCCACGTCGGTCAGCACTCGGTTCAGCGAACCGGGCAGGCCGTAACCGCCGGGCTGCGTCATCGTGTCGCTGTCCGTTCCTTGGACGCTGGTCCGGATGCCGGTCAGTCGAATCGACCGCCTGACCACTGTGCACGGTGGTGACGGCGTCGGGCGGCAGGACAAGGAACGCGACGGCGGGGTGACGCAACCACCTGGGCGGGATGATGGGCCGAAGTTGCCATGGACGCGGGAACCGAGCGTCCGGGCCACCTCGGCCGGTGGCGGCGCACGGCTGGAGGCGGGAGAGCCGGTGACCGGATCAGAGTGACCGCAGCCCAGGGGATCAGCGCGGGTAGACCTTGGGCTGGGGCGGGGTGGACTGTGAAGGACCTCTCACGGCCACCCTTGTAATGAACGAACTAGTGAGTTAACTTCAACGTCACAAGTCGCACTGGAACGGACACCCCGCACCAGACAGGGCTTGGCATCCTGTTATCCCTCAATAGGTAACTTTGCTATGGGTGAGCCCCTGGCCCGACACGGCACCCCCGTTCTCAGCGGTCACCCCACCCCCTTCGCGCGCGACCCGGGTCGCCGCCCGATGTCACAGAGGAGACCGCCGTGTCGGCTGTTCCCGAGGACCGTCCCCATGCCGCACCGGGCAAGCCCCGTAAGGCCGCGCTCGCCGCGTGGATCGGCAGCGCCCTGGAGTACTACGACTTCTTCATCTACGGCACCGCCGCAGCGCTGGTCTTCAGCAAGATCTTCTTTCCGGAGTCGGCCCCGGCGACCGGAACGCTGCTGGCGCTGGCGACCTTCGGCGTCGGCTATCTGGCCCGTCCCGTGGGCGCCTTCGTGCTCGGGCACATCGGTGACAAGTTCGGCCGCAAGCGGGTGCTGGTCGCCACGCTGGTCCTGATGGGACTGTCCACCTTCCTGGTCGGCTGCCTGCCGACGTACGCCGACATCGGCGTGCTCGCCCCCGTGCTGCTGGTCGTGCTGCGGCTGCTGCAGGGCTTCTCGGTGGCGGGGGAGCAGGCCGGAGCCAACTCCATGACCCTGGAGCACGCCCCGCCAGGACGCCGCGCCTACTACACGAGCTTCACGCTCAACGGCACCCAGGCCGGGCAGATCCTGGCCACGGCCGTCTTCCTCCCGATCGCGGCGCTCCCCGAGGACCAGCTGCTGACCTGGGGCTGGCGGGTGCCGTTCTGGCTCAGCCTGGTGGTCGCCGCGGTCGGTCTGCTGATCCGCAGGACCCTCGAGGAGACTCCCGCCTTCGAGCAGGAGGTGGCCGAGGGCGGCGTCGCCAAGATGCCGCTGGCCGTGCTGTTCCGCGACCACTGGAAGGACGTGCTGCGGGTGGTGGTGGCCGCCGTCATCGCGTCCGTCAGCACGATCTTCACGGTTCACGCGCTGTCCTACGCGGTGAACACGATGAAGCTCGACCGCACGCCCATGCTCTGGGTCGGGGTCCTGGCCAACGTGGCCGCCCTGATCGCCATCCCGCTGTTCGGAAGGCTCTCCGACCGGGTGGGCCGCAAGCCCGTGTTCGTCGGCGGCTCGCTGGGGTGCGCGCTGCTGATGTTCGGTTACCTGTGGTCGATCTCGGCGGGCGACTACCTGCTGATCTTCGTGATCGGCATCCTCATGTTCGGCGTCGTGCACAGCGCGACCAGCGGCGTGTGGCCGGCCTTCTACGGCGAGATGTTCAGCACCCGCGTGCGGTTGTCGGGGATGGCCGTCGGCACCCAGATCGGCTTCGCGATCGCCGGGTTCGCGCCCACGATCGCCACCGCCGTCGCGGGCACCGGCCCAGACAGCTGGTTCGGGGTCGCGGCCTTCACCGCACTGCTGTGCCTGGTCAACGTGGCGGCGGTGGCGACGGCGCGGGAGACCTATCGGGTGCCCACCGACGAGCTCGGTCTCGTGGGCGCGGCGCGGGTCAAGGTGCCCGCATGAGCGAGCGTAGCGAGCGAATCAATAGGCACAGTGTCTGGCGAATGCCACTCCGAGCCGAAGGCGAGGAGGTGGCATGAGTGAGTTCCGCGTCCACGCCATCCGGTACGCCGAGCGCGAGGGCCGCCGCGGCCAGCACTTCCACGGATACGACGACCGCTGGGATGAACCGCATCCCACGGCCTACTACGTGTGGCTCGCGGTCTCCGAGAACCACACCGTGCTGATCGACAGCGGCATCCGTCCGGAGCGCGCCGCCGGCATCGCGGGGATGACCTATCTGGCCTCGCCCGCGCGGACGCTGGCCGAGATGGGCGTCGACCCGGCGTCGGTGGATCACGTGATCCTCACGCACCTGCACTACGACCACACCGGGACCGCCCGCGACTTCGACCGTGCTCGATACGTCCTGCAGCGGTCGGAGCTCGACTACTGGACGGGGCCATGGGCCGAGCGCGTCACCCGCGAGCAGTGGCTGCTCGACCGGGACGACGTCGGCCACCTTCTGAAGGCGGGCGAGGACGGCCGGCTGCTCCTCGTCGACGGGGACGTGGAGCTTCTCCCGGGATTGAGCGTCCACCTGGTGGGCGGGCACACCGCCGGCATGCAGGTGGTCCGGATCGCCACCGCGCGCGGCGACGTGGTCGTGGCCTCCGACGCGAGCCACTACTACGAGAACATCCGCGAGGACCGGCCCTTCGCGATCCTGCACAGCATGACCGGCATGTACGCGGCCTTCGACCGCATCAACGAGCTGGCCGGAGGGCCGGAGCTGATCCTCCCCGGTCATGATCCCGAGGTGCTGGCCGTGCACCCGCCTTTCTCGGAGGCCCTGACGGGACGGGTCGCGGTCATCGCCTGACCCTTACGCCGGCGCCGGCCGGTGCGGCTTTCCACACCGGCCGGGCTGGTCTATAAAAGTAACGTACTAGTTCGTACATAAGGGAGCGCCGATGCCGCCCGACCCCCGCGTACTCGTCCTCAACGGGCCCAACCTCAACCTGCTCGGCCGCCGTGAGCCCGCGGTGTACGGGACCACGACCCTGGCGGACATCGAGGCACTGTCGCTCGCCGCCGCCCGCGAGCACGGCCTGGCCCTCGACTTCCGGCAGAGCAACCATGAGGGCGTGCTCATCGACGCCGTGCAGGAGGCGGGGCGCGAGATGGACGCGATCGTGATCAACGCGGGCGGCTACACGCACACGTCCGTCGCGCTGCGGGACGCGCTGGCCGCCGCAGGACTGCCCGTGGTCGAGGTTCACCTGACCAACATCCACCGGCGGGAGCCGTACCGCCGTCACTCGTACGTGTCGGAGGTCGCCGACGCGCTGATCTGCGGCGCGGGGGCGCACGGCTACGCGCTCGCCCTCGCCCACGCGGCCGTGCTCCTGAAGAAGGAAGGACGATGACGTCATTTCTGGTGGGGCTCATCGGGGCGGGGATCGGACCCTCGCTCAGCCCACCCCTGCACGAGCGCGAGGCCGGCTTCCACGGCCTGCGCTACATCTACCGGCTGATCGACATCGCCGAACTCGGGCTGCCCGCGGAGGCCGCCGGCGATCTGGTGACGACGGCCCGCCGTTTCGGCTTCACCGGGCTCAACATCACCCATCCCTGCAAGCAGACGGTCATCGAGCATCTGGACGAGCTGTCGCCCGACGCCGAGAAGCTGGGCGCGGTGAACACCGTGGTGTTCGACGGCGACCGCGCCGTCGGGCACAACACCGACTGGACCGGGTTCGCCGAGTCGTTCGCCCGCGGCCTGCCCGACGCGGCGACCCGCCGGGTCGTGCAGCTCGGCGCGGGCGGGGCGGGCTCGGCGGTGGCGCACGCGCTGCTGACCCTGGGAGCCGACCGGGTGACGCTGGTGGACGTCCAGCAGGACCGGGCCGTCGAACTGGCCGTCAAGCTGGCCCGGCGCTTCGGGACGGGCCGCGCCGTCGCCGCCACGGCAGACCGGCTGCCCGCGCTGCTCGCGGGGGCCGACGGGCTGGTCAACGTCACTCCCACCGGGATGGCCGCGCATCCCGGCCTGCCGCTGCCCGCCGAACTGCTCACGCCGGACCTGTGGGTGGCCGACGTGGTGTACCGGCCGCTGGAGACCGCGCTGCTGCGGCAGGCCCGCGCGATCGGCTGCCGCACGCTCCACGGCGGCGGCATGGTCGTCTTCCAGGCCGCCCATGCGTTCCGCCTGTTCACCGGCCGCGAGCCGGACGCGGAACGGATGCTCGCCCACATGACCGACCTCGTCGCCGCCTGAGGAGCCGCCAATGCGCAAGGCCATCGCCACGGTGTCGCTGAGCGGCACCCTGGCCGAGAAACTCGACGCCATCGCGGCGGCCGGCTTCGACGGCGTGGAGATCTTCGACAACGACCTGGCCGCCAGCGCCATGTCGCCGGAGGAGGTGCGTGCGCGGGCCGCCGACCTCGGCCTGAGCATCGACCTCTACCAGCCGTTCCGGGACTTCGAGGCCGTCCCCGCCGACCTGCTCGAACGCAACCTGCGCAGGGCCCGGCACAAGTTCGCGGTCATGGAACGACTCGGCGTCACCCGGCTGCTTGTCTGCTCGAATGTCAGCGCCGCAGCCGTGGACGACGACGCGCTGGCGGCAGGGCAACTCCGCCTGCTCGCCGAGGCGGCGGCCGGCCACGGCATCACGATCGCCTACGAGGCCCTGGCCTGGGGGCGGCACGTCAACGAGTATCTGCACGCCTGGCGGATCGTCCGGATGGCCGACCACGACAGTCTGGGCACCTGCCTGGACAGCTTCCACATCCTGTCGCGTGGCTCCGATCCGGGCGGCATCGAGGCCATCCCCGGCGACAAGATCTTCTTCCTGCAACTGGCCGACGCGCCGCTGATGGCGATGGACGTCCTCCAGTGGAGCAGGCACCACCGCTGCTTCCCCGGTCAGGGCGGTTTCGACCTCGCCGGACTGCTGGCACACGTGCTGCGCACCGGCTACAGCGGTCCGCTGTCGCTGGAGGTGTTCAACGACGTGTTCCGGCAGGCGGACACCGCCCGCACCGCCGTGGACGCGATGCGCTCGCTGATCGCCCTGGAGGAGGAGACCGCCGCGCGGCTGCCGGACGCCGCCGCGCTCGCCGTTCCGCCGCCGCCCGTGCAGCCCACCGGGTTCGCCTTCGCCGAACTGGCCATGCCCGAGACCGCCGCGCCACCGCCGGCCGGGGCCGCGCCGGGACGGAACGCGCTGGAACCGCTGCTCGTGGCGCTCGGGTTCGCCCACACCGGCACACACAGGGGTAAGCCGGTCCAGTTGTGGGAGCAGGGGGAGGCCCGGATCCTGCTCAACACCGGCGAGCCCGCCGACGTGCCGGCGGTGGCGGCGATCGGGCTGGAGTCACCCGATCCGGCCGGATCGGTCAAACGCGCCCAGTCGCTGCTGTCACCGGTGCTGCCGCGACGCCGTGCTCCGGGCGAGGCGCCGCTCGACGCGGTCGCGGCCCCCGACGGCACCGCGTTGTTCTTCTGCCGTACGGCACAGCCCGACCACCCGAGCTGGACCGGCGACTTCGCCCCGGTCCGGGCGGGACGGCCCGGCGACGAGATCACCCACATCGACCATGTGGCGCTGACCCAGCCCTGGCACCACTTCGACGAGGCCGCCCTGTTCTACCGCGGCGTGCTCGGACTGACCCCGCAGGAGAGCCTCGAACTGCCCGACCCGTACGGACTGCTGCGCAGCCGGGCGATGACCAACGCCGGCGGCACGGTCAGGATCGCGATCAACGTGGGCTACGTGGGCGGCCATCCCTCGGCTCCCGACGCTCCCTGGCAGCACGTCGCGCTGGCGAGCCGCGACATCCTCGCCACGGCCCGGCGACTGCGTGAGGTCGGCGGGCTGGTGCTGCCCGTCCCCGCGAACTACTACGACGACCTGCGCGCCCGGCACGACCTCGCCCCGGAGCGGCTGCGGACCTTACGGGAGCTCGACCTGCTGTACGACCGCGACGCCTCGGGGGAGTTCCTGCACCTGTACACGGTCACCGCCGGCCGGATGTTCTTCGAGGTCGTCCAGCGATTCGGCGGATACCAGGGGTACGGGGCGCAGAACGCGCCGATCCGGCTCGCCGTCCAGCACGGCCCCGTACCGTCGGCGGGACGGCAATAGGATGAGGCCGACCCTGACTCACCGGCCTCAGTGGAGCGTCATGTCCTCCCAGCCCGCCACCCGTCCCCCCGGGGATCGCTTACGTGACGCCGAGCGGACCAGGGCGGAGATCCTGGAGGTCGCGCAACGGGAGTTCGCCAGGAACGGGTACGCCGGGGCGCGGGTGGACGAGATCGCCGCGCTCACCCGCACCACGAAGCGGATGATCTACTACTACTTCGGCGGCAAGGAGCAGTTGTACGTCGCGGTGCTGGAGAAGGCGTACTCCGACGTCCGGGCCGTCGAGCGGACCGTCGACGTGGAGCATCTGGCGCCGGTGGAGGCGATCCGCACGCTCGCGGAGCTGACCTTCGACCACCATGACGCCCACCGGGACTTCATCAAGCTGGTCAGCATCGAGAACATCCACCACGGCGAGCACATCCGCAAATCCGAGGTGCTGGCCAACCTGGGCACCCCGGTGCTGGACCTGATCTCCCGGATCCTGGACGCCGGGCAGGCCCAGGGCGTCTTCGTCACCGACGCCGACGCCATCGACGTGCACATGATGATCAGCGCCTTCTGCTGCTTCCGCATC
Organism: Microbispora sp. NPDC046933; assembly: GCF_040644635.1. Taxonomy (NCBI): domain Bacteria; kingdom Bacillati; phylum Actinomycetota; class Actinomycetes; order Streptosporangiales; family Streptosporangiaceae; genus Microbispora; species Microbispora sp. NPDC046933. Next base: position 12,324 of record NZ_JBEYWW010000057.1, read on the forward strand.
TCCAACCAGCACACCTTCGGCGCCCTGTTCGGCCGCGACATGACCGCGCCGGAGCACCGCGAGCGGCAGCGCGCCATGATCGGAGAGATGGTGGTGGCCTACCTGACCGGGGCGGGCAGGCGCGCCGCGACGTGACCGCGGCGCGCTCCCGGTGTGCCTTCTACCTGCAGAAGGGCGCCATGCCGAGCACGGACTTGATCCCGCCCAGGAGGTGCTGGAGGAAGTACTGGTCGCCCTCCATGGGCTCGTCGGTCCATGCCTTGACGTCGTGCCCCAGGGTCGTGACCCAGGAGCGCCCGCCGTCGTAGTACTGACACCACGAGACGGGGTGGTCGCCGCCGTGCCCGGGGTGGCCGAGGTTCCCGCGCGTGCCCTGCGGCATGGTGGTCTCGTCCACCCGCGCGAGGAACCGCACCTCGGTGGGGAAGGGCACCAGGTTGTACCACTCGTCGGTGAAGTTCCAGCGCTTCGGCAGGCCCTCGGTCGAGGCGTCGTGCTTGTCCACCACCTCGACCGTGCCCGGCTGGTTCGGGCCGTGGTCGTAGAAGTTGGCGTTGCCGAGCAGGCCCTCGTACCAGGGCCAGTTGTACTCGGTGCCGAACGCGTTGTGGACGCCGATGAAGCCGCCGCCCGCGCGGATGTACTGCCGCAGCGCGGTCTGCGCGCCGTCGTCCAGGGCGTCGCGCGTCGTGCTGAGGAACATGACGGCGTTGTACTTCAGCAGCGTCTGGGCGCTGGCGAGCTGGGTGACGTCCTCGGTGTAGTCGACGGCGAAGCCGTTCTCCTGCCCGAGCTTGATCACCGCCTTGACGGCGACGTTGTTGTCGTTGAGCGGCGGGTTGAGGCCGGGGCCGAGCGCGGTGCCGAGGTGCGCGTGCCGGGGGCCGGCCGTGCGGGTGTAGACGAGGACGCGGTAGCCCTTGGCCGGGTCGAAGTTGCCCCAGTCGTGATAGCAGCGTGGATCCACGCCGCGGCAGACGCCGTAGTCCGGGTCGCCGAGATTGGTGGCTCCCCGGGGGTTGCCCGCGGTGGTGCCGGCCGAGGTGGGAGCCGCCAGCGTGACGACGGTCGCCGCGGCCGCGGCGGAGAGCGCGGCGGTGAACAGGGTGGAGCGTCTGATCCTCATGGGAGGCCTTTCTCGATCCGCTAGATGGACCATCAGAACCATCTAGAGGTCGAAGGTAACCACCTCCCTGTAGTCACCACAACCCCTTGTGATGGTTATGAAACCTCTTGTTTCCGGGTTCCAACCGGCCTATTGTGCGTCCATTAAACGGATCTATAGGTCCATTCTATGGACCATAGGAGAGCTCCCGTGGACAGACGACGATTCCTGGCCGGCGCCGCCGGCGTCACGGCGGGTGCGGCCGCGCTGACCGTCCCCGCCGCCGCCCGCGCCGACGTGCAGGACGACCTCGCCGTACCGGCGCCTCGCCAGCCCAAGGCGTTCGGCGAAGCGGGCCGCGACTACCCCAAGGTCTGCGGCAACCTCGCCAACACCAACCACTCGACCCTGAAGCGGATCACCCCCCGCAACGTGAAGAAGCTGGGCGGGGCCTGGCACGTCAACCTGGAGGGCGGCAGCACCGCCAGCCCGCAGCAGAGCACCTGCGTCGTCCAGGACGGCGTCATCTACGTCCAGACGACCCAGCAGAACGTCTTCGCCGTGGACGGCCGTACCGGACAGATCAAGTGGAAGACCAACCTGGGCACGAAGACCACCAACATGCGCGGCGTCGCCGTCGCGGAGGGCCTCGTGTTCTCCACCTCGGGCGCCAACATCGTCTACGCCCTGAACAAGGACACCGGGGCGGTCGTCTGGCAGAGGCAACTGATGACCGAGGGCGAGGCGGGCGGCGCCGACAGCGGTTGCGACCCGTCCAACGGTCAGTGCGGGGGTCTCACCGGCACCCTCGCCGGGGCGATCGTCCACTGGGACGGCCTGATCTACGTCGGCATGCAGGGCAGCACCGGTGGCGCCCGCGGCCGGGCGTACGCGCTGGACGCCGCCACCGGTGAGATCGCCTGGATCTTCTGGAGCGCGCCCGGCGAGGGGCAGTTCGGCAACGACACCTGGGAGGGCGACTCCTGGAAGACCGGGGGAGCGGTGCCCTGGATCCACCCCGCGATCGATCCCGAACTCGGGCTGGTCTACTGGACCTTCGGCGGCTCCTATCCCCGCCTCGACGGGTCGAGCCGCGGTGGCGACAACCTGTTCGCCAACTCGATCGTCGCCCTGGACGCCAAGACGGGCAAGCGCAGGTGGCACTTCCAGTCGGTGCACCACGACATCTGGGACCTGGACAACGTCATGGCGCCGGTCCTGATCGACGTGAAGATCGACAAGCGGGTACGCAAGGCCGTGGTCTACGGCAGCAAGGTCGGCATGTTCTACATCCTCGACCGGACGAACGGCGAGCCGCTCCACGGGATGGAGGAGCGGCCGGTGCCGCAGGACGAGCGGCAGAAGACGTCCAAGACCCAGCCGTTCCCGGGCGGCGAGTCGTTCATCCCCCAGGCTCCGCGCTTCGACAACGCCACCCGCCCGGTGCCGTTCTACGCCTGGGGCGGCCTCTACACGCCGCACTGGGACCGGGCCACGATCATCTTCCCCGGCGCGGGCGGCGGTGGCGACTGGGCGCACCTGTCGTTCAACCCCGAGACCGGCTGGATCTACGTCGGGTACGGCCTGATCAACTCGGGCTTCTCCAATTCCAGGGACGGGCGGGTCAACACCTCCCGGCCGCTGGGGGAGTACTTCGCCGGCGGGATCGCGGCAGTGGATCCCCGTACGAACAAGCCGGTGTGGACGCTGGACCGGGAATGGTCCCTGGCCCACGGCAACGGCATTCTGACCACGGCGGGCCGAGTGATGTTCCAGGGCGGTCCGGACGGCGTCCTGCACGCGATGGACGACACCAACGGCGACGTCCTGTGGAGCTTCCAGTGCGGCGCGGGCGTGCACACCAGCCCGGTCAGCTACGAGATCGACGGCGAGCAGTACATCGCGGTGTTCGCCGGCGGCAACGGGTTGCCCTATCCCGACATCCCGCGCGGCGACCACCTGTGGGCGTTCAAGCTCGGCGGGACCGTCCCGCCCGCGCCGGCCCCCGTGCCCCCGAAGAAGCGCAACGACATCCGCGTCGCGGCCGTGAACGGCACGACCGTCACCCTGGGCCGCGTCTGGGACAACGCCACCCAGCGCCCCGGCGCCAAGGAGAACACGGTCGCGCAGAACGCGATGGCGCCGCAGCATCTGCGCGTCCCCGTCGGCACGACCGTCACCTTCGTCAACCCCGCCGACAACGCCTACGCGCACGCCGCCGTCTCGTTCTTCGAGTACGAGTTCGACAGCGGTGTGCTGATGCCCGGTCAGTCGTTCACCCACACCTTCGACACCCCGGGTGAGTTCTTCTACAACGACGCGATCTTCCCGCAGAGCACCGGCAAGATCGTCGTCTACTGACCCCCAGGACGAACGCGGAAGCGCCCGCCGTGACCTCGCGGCGGGCGCTTCGGCATGGTGCGCCGACGAGCCTCCGGACGCGTTTCGCATCGCCGGAGGCACAAGAAGGAGGGGCGGAGGCGATAAGAGGAGGGCCGGCGACCCGGCCCTCCTCCGACCTCAGAGCTGGGTGGGCAGGATCGACGGCGGGATGGGGCCCTTGTTGCGGCGGCCCTGCTGGGACTCCTCCCAGGCGTGGGCCAGGATGCCGACGCTGCGGCTGAGCACGAACAGGCCTCTCGCGAGCGGCGCGGGGAAGCCGAGCTCGGCGTAGACGACCGCGGTCGCGCCGTCGACGTTCATCGGGACCGGCCTGCTCCTGCCCCTGTTGAGGATCTCTTCCACCTCGCGTGCCGCCCGCAGATGGCGCCCGGGGACGACGCCGCCGGCGACCGCCTCCTCCACCAGGCCGAGCAGCGGATCGCGACGCGGGTCCCTGCTGTGGAAGCGGTGGCCGAAGCCCGGCAGGTATCTGCTGCGGGCACGCCAGGCGGCCACCGCCTCCTCCGCGGACCCCCGCTCCAGCACGTCCTCCAGGAGTTCGACGCATTGCTGACCGGCCCCGCCGTGGGAGTCCCCGAGCAGGTTGACGCCGGAGGCGACCGCGCTGTTGAGGCCGACGCCGCAGGTGGCGGCCATCCGGGCGACCGCGATCGAGGGAGCGTGCGGGCCGTGGTCGACGGAGCACACGAGCGCCGCCTCCAGCAGCGCCGCCTGCCGGGGCTCGGGCAGCGCGCCACGCAGCATCAGCCACACGATCTCGGCGAACCCGGCCTTGCCGATCAGCTCCTGAACCGGTAGTCCGCGCAGCTCGATGACGTCCGGGGCGATCCGCGACACACCGGTCGCCCACCAGTCGGCCGCCGCCGTGGCCTGGCCGAGCGTGTCGTGGCTCATGAAGTGGCCGCCTTCCCCGCCGCGGCGGCCGGAGCCGCATCGGAGATCGCCGGAGCGGCCGGTGCCGGTACGAAATCCGCGGTGTGCTCGCCGAGAAGCGGAGGCGGCGCGGACGGCCCCAGTGGACGGCCGTCCACCACGACGCCGTTGCTCACGACGGTGAGCCGCCGCGCCGAGCCGTCCGGGAAGGGCAACTCGGTGAAGAAGCCCCGATGCGCCAGTTGCTCCAGGGTGAGGGTCTGGCGCAGGGTCAGGATCCGCCCCGCGGGGACGCCCACCTCGGACAGGTCCTGCTCCCACTCCTGCGCGGTCCTGGTGCGTAGCACGGCGTTGAGCTCGGCGTTCAGCTCCTCCCGGTTGCGCTTGCGCGCCTCACGGGTGGCGAACCTGGAGTCCTGCGCCAGGTCGGGACGCCCGATCACCCGGCACAGCTTCAGGAACTGCTCCTGACGGTTGGCGGCGATGTTGAGCGGGCCGTCGGCGGCGTCGAAGGTCCCCGACGGCGCCGCCGTGGCGTTCTGGCGCCCCATCGGCTCGGGGTCGATCCCGCTGATGAGGAGGTTCGACACCGCCCAGCCCATCGCCGAGATGGACGCCTCCAGCATGGACAGGTCGAGGAAACACCCCCGGCCCGTACGGCTCCGCCCGGCGAGCGCCGCCGACACCGCCATGGCCGCCGACAGGCCGCCTATCGTGTCGCACACGGGGAATCCGACCCGGAGCGGCACGGTCTCCGGGGTGCCGGTGATGCTCATCATCCCCGACAGCCCCTGCACGATCTGGTCGTACGCGGGCGCGGTGCTCATCGGCCCGCTCTGCCCGAAGCCGGAGATGGCGCAGTAGACCAGGCGCGGGTTGAGCTCGCGCAGGCGATCCCAGCCGTAACCGAGCCGGGCCATCACCCCGGCGCGGAAGTTCTCCAGCAACACGTCGGCGCCGGCGACGAGCTCCTCGAAGGCGGCACGTCCGGCGTCGTCCTTCAGATCCAGTTCCACGGACTTCTTGCCCGCGTTCTGCGCGAGGAACGACGCGCCGATGCCGGCCTCGTTGAGCTCGGTCTCGGCGCCCAGACGGCGGGCGAGATCGCCTCGCCCCGGCACCTCCACCTTGATCACTTCAGCGCCCAGCAGCATCAGCTGATAACTGCAGTACGGTCCGGCGAGCACGTTGGTCAGGTCGACGACCCTGATCCCCGCGAGGGGTAACTCCTGCATTCGGGCACACCTCCAGCGGCGCCGTCACGGACGACGCCGTCTTGTCACGTGGTTGTGGAAAGTCGTTGTCCCCGCACGCTCGCCGCGAGCTAGGCGAGCGGGTGGTCGAAGCCCCGTTCCGACATGCGGCGGGCCACGTCGGCCAGCTCCTTGGCGAACTCCCGGACCCGGTCCTCGGTGAAACGCTGGGTCGGTCCGCTCAGGGTCAGCGCGGCCACCACCGAGCCCGACGCGGCGACGACCGGAACGGCCACCGCGGACAGACCGGTGTCCCGCTCCCCGTGGCTGGTGGCGTATCCGGCCCGCGTCGCCTCGGCGATCCAGTCCCGCAGAGTCGCCAGGTGTGCCGCTCCGTGCGGCGAGGTGGCCGCGATCCGCTCCAGCAGCTCCGGCTTGGCATCCCTGAGCAGGACCTTCGACGAGGCTCCGGCCCACATGGGCAGCTCGTCGCCGATGCGTACGACGTGGCGCAGGGCCTGCGTGCCTTCCTGCTGGGCCACGCAGACCCGGAAGATGCCGCGGGCGACGTACAGGTTGACGGTCTCGCCCTGCCGCAACGCGAGCTGGCGCATCATGGCCTGGGTCTCCGGCGGCAGCTCCCACGCCCGCTTGGCCAGGTGGGCCCAGCGCCACAACGCGGGGCCCGCGGTGTAGCCCTTGGGCGTGGCCCACAGCAGCCCCATCTGCTCCAGCGTCTGGAGCAGCCGGATCGCGGTCGTCTTGGCCAGGCCGGTGGCCTCCACGACCTCCCTGATCGTGATCGCCGGCCGGTCCTCGGTGAGCAGCGACAGGATCTCGAACGCGCGCTGCACGCTGCGGACGCCGCCGGCTTCGCCGGATTCGGATGAAGGCACAGGTCCTCACTAGACAGTAGGGATGGCGCGGTGGTGTCACCGCGACCTCGGTCGCGTCGGACAAATCATGCCCTGCGCGCCTGGTCCGGATGGTGCGTCGCCGCGACATCGCTGCGACGCGTCCGTCCGGCTCCACGCGCACGGCGGGCAGCCTTTGCCAGGCACTCCCAGCGGCCGGGATGCCGTGCCCGTAACGGCTCTGAAACTTCCTATTGCCAGAACGTCCGGGCACCCGTACGTTAACACCCAGTCCACACTGCGGTCCATAAGTACCGCTTAGCGGATCAGCTTGAGGAGAGGTCTTTGGACAGCATCAGCCGAGCCGGCTGTTTCATCGCAGGTCAGTGGGTGTCCGAGGGGGAGTGGCTCGAACGGGCCGGCCCCTATGCCGGGCACGTGGTCAGCCAGGCTCGGATCGCCGGGCCCGACGACGTGACCACCGCCCGCCGGTACGCGCGAGAGCAGGCGAGAACCGTGGCCCGGCTCACTCCCGCGGTGCGGGCGGCGGTCCTGGAAGAGGCGGCGCGGATGGTGATCGGACGGAGGGACGAGTTCGCCCGCCTGCTCGCCCTCGAACTCGGCAAGCCGCTGAAGGACGGCCGGGGCGAGATGACGCGCGTGGCCGACACGTTCGCGGTGTGCGCGGCCGAGGCCCGTTCCCTGGGCGGGGAGGTGCTTCCCGTCGCGGGCTGGGAACGCGGTGCGGGCACCACGGCCCTGACCTACCGGGCGCCCGCGGGCGTGGCGCTGGCGATCACCCCGTTCAACGCCCCGGCCAACCTGCTGGCCCACAAGCTCGGCGCATCGTTCGCGGCGGGCAACACGACGCTGGTCAAACCGCCCCCGCAGGCGCCGGCCGTCTCCGCCGCGCTGGTGGGCCTGCTCCTGGAGGCGGGAATGCCGCCCGAGGCCGTACAGGTGCTGCACGGAGACGGCGCGCTCGGCGCCGCGCTGTGCGCCGCGCCCGAGGTGTCGGTCGTCAGCTTCACCGGCAGCGCGGCGACCGGCGCGGCCGTGGCCCGCGCGGCCGGGCCGAAACGGCTGGCGCTGGAGCTGGGCGGCAACGCCGCCACCATCGTCTGCGAGGACGCCGACATCGACCGGGCGGCGAGGATCTGCGCGGCCACCGGCTACAGCAACTCCGGGCAGAGCTGCATCTCGGTCCAGCGGGTGTACGTCCAGCGCAGCCGGTTCGACGAGTTCGTCGAGACGTTCACCACGCAGGTGCGGTCGCTGGTGGTGGGCGACCCGCTCGATCCGGCCACGGACGTGGGGTCGATGGTCGACGAGGAGGCCGCCGAGCGGGTCGTCCGCTGGACCGCCGAGGCCCGCGACCGCGGGGCCGTCGTCACCACCGGTGGCACCAGGAACGGTGCCGTGGCGGCGCCCACGGTCGTGGCCGGCCCGCCGCCGGACGCCACGCTGGTGCGCGAGGAGGTCTTCGGCGCGCTCGTCGCGGTCCTGCCGTACGACGGCTTCGACGAGGTCCTCGCCGAGTGCAACCGCAGCAGGTACGGCCTGCAGGCGGGACTGTTCAGCCACGACATCCGGCGCATCATGACGGCCTGGCGCGAGCTGGAGGTGGGCGGCCTGGTCGTCAACGGTTCCTCCAACTTCCGGCTCGACCACGTGCCGTTCGGCGGCGTGAAGGACTCCGGCATCGGCCGCGAGTCGCCGCGGTGGATGCTGGAGGACTTCACCGTCGTCAAGACGCTGCTCCTGCGCGGCGTCTCCGTGTGGGGGGAATGATCATGACAACAGAGGGAACGCCGATGACCGCCGCCCACGCGCTGGTGGCGCAGCTCGAACACCTCGGAGTGGAGTACGTCTTCGGGACGTGCGGCCACACGAACATCGCGGTGCTGGACGCCCTCCGCGACAGCCCCATCGAGTTCGTCATCGCCCGGCACGAGCAGGCCGCCGCGCACGCGGCCGACGGCTACGCCCGCGCCTCCGGCAAGCCCGGGGTCCTGCTGGTGCACGTCGGCCCGGGCCTGACGAACGCGGTCACCGGCGTGATGACCGCGGCGCTCGACTCGATCCCGCTGGTCGTGATCGCGGGCGACGTGCCGTCCTACTACCGCGGCCGGCACCCCCATCAGGAGGTGAACCTGCACGCCGACGCCGACCAGACCTCGATCGTCCGGCCGTTCGTGAAGCGGGCCTGGGAGACCCATCGGGCCGAGGACCTGCTCCGCAACGTCGAGCGGGCCTTCTGGACGGCGACCTCGGGCCGGCCGGGCGCCGTCATGGTCAACGTGCCGATGGACCTGTTCTCCCGTCCGCTGGCGGCCGGTCCGCGCCCGCCGGTGCGGCTCGCGGCCCCGCCCGACCTGCCGCAGGCGGTGGCCGAGCGCATCGCCGACGCCCTGGCCGGCGCCGAGCGCCCGCTGGTCTACCTCGGCGGCGGGGCCAGGGGAGAGGACGGCGGCGCCGCGCTGCTGTCCCTGATCGAGCACCTGGACATCCCCCTGGTGCACTCGCTCATGGCCAAGGGCGCGGTGCCCGACGAGCATCCGCTGGTGCTGGGCATGCCGGGCTTCTGGGGCCTGGAGCTGACCAACCGCTACACCCGCGAGGCCGACGTCGTCCTCGCACTGGCCACCCGCTTCGCCGAGACCGACGCCAGCTCCTGGGATCCCCGCTACACCTGGGCCTTCCCGCCGGGCAGGCTCATCCAGATCGACATCGATCCGGCGGAGATCGGCCGCAACTACCCGGTGGAAATCGGCGCCGTCGCCGACGTCACGCTCGCGCTGCGGGCGATCGCGGACGCGGTCAAGGCGCGGCGTCCGGTCAGCAGGCCCGAACTGCGGCAGGAGATCGGAGCCGCACGCCGCGAGCTGTTCACGGCCAGCCGGGAACGAGGCACCAGCGAGCAGTTCCCCCTTCGGCCCGAGCGCATCCTGGCCGACCTTCGCGACGCCGTGCCGGCGGACACGATCCTGGTCACCGACGTCGGCTGGAACAAGAACGGTGTGGCGCAGTGCTACGAGCTGCCGCCCGAGGGGAGGTTCATCACCCCCGGTGGCGCCTCCACCATGGGATTCGGCCCGGCGGCCGCGGTGGGCGTGCAGATCGCCCGGCCGGATGCCACCGTGGTGGCCCTCATCGGGGACGGCGGGATGAGCGCGCAGCTGCCCGCCGTTCCGATGGCCGTCGAGCAGGGGGCGCCGGTCGTCTTCGTCGTGATGAACAACCGCGCCCACGGCACGATCTCCGACCTGCAGTCGGCCAGCTACGGGCAGAGCTACGGGTGTGACTTCCGCACGCCGGAGGGCGAGGCGTACAGTCCGGACTTCGCCGCGTTCGGCCGCTCGTGCGGAGCGGACGGGTACTCGGTCGCCGGTCCGGCGGACCTGCCGGCCGCGCTGCGTGCCGCCCTGGCCGCCCGCCGGCCGGCGGTGATCGACGTGCCGATGGTCAACGAACCGGTGCCTACGCCGGGGCACTGGAACATCAAGGACATCTACCACGGCGTGTTCGCCGACTGACCCGCTCCGCCGCCGCCAACCGTTGCGCTTTCGAGATTCCCCGCGGCGACGTGGCGTCGTATAACTAACGTACTCGTTCGTACATTACGCCCGTGCGTCCGCGAGATGCCGGGCCCCGCACCACCACCCCCCTCTCGTAACGAGGTGACAGTCATGTCCTCCATCTCCTGGCGCCGATCCCTGGCCGTGCCGGCCATCGCCGCGTCCCTGGCCACGCTCGCCGCCTGCGCCGCACCCGGCGAATCGAACGAGTCCGGCGCGAACGCCACGGGACCCATCAAGATCGCGAACATCAACGCCCAGAGCGGGCAGCTCAGCCCGCTCGGCAAGTGGGAGAGCAAGGGCGTCAAGCTCGCCGTCGACGAGGCGAACAAGGCCGGTGGCGTCAACGGCCGGCAGATCCAGCTCGACCTCTTCGACGACCAGGGCGACCCGACGATCGGCACCAACCTGGCGCGCAAGATCGCCAGCGAGGGCTACATCGCGATGTTCGGCACCGCCGAGAGCGCGGTCACGCTCGCCATGGCCCCCATCCTGAAGGACGCGAAGATCCCCAACATCACGTCCGGCCAGTCGCCCAAGCTCGCGGACCTGAAGAGCCCCTTCCTGTTCCTGAACGCTCCGACCAGCGTCGCCTACGACGAGACGCTGGCCAAGTACCTGGTCGAGTCCAAGGGCTTCAAGAAATACGCGCTGATCAGCAACAACGGCTCGTACGGCGCGGGCGAGCACGACGCCTTCCTCGCCTCGCTCAAGACCCGCGGGATCACCCCGGTCGCCGACGAGGTCGTCACGCCCGACCAGAAGGACTTCAGCGCCGCGCTCACCGGCATCCGGCAGAAGGACCCCGAAGTGCTGTTCATCGGCGCCGAGGAGGTGGAGTCGGGCCTCATCGCCAAGCAGGCCCGGGAGCTCGGCCTCAAGGCGGTCCTCGCCGGCGGCGCCCCGATGGGCACCGAGCCGTACATCAGCACGGCGGGGGAGGACAACGCGGAGGGCTCGGTGGTCAGCTCGCCCTACCTGAGCAACGACGCCACCGACGCGAGCCGCGCCTTCGCCGCCGCGTACAAGGCCGCCTACAACGAGGAGGCCGAGTTGCACGGCGCCAAGGCCTACGACGGCGCCCGCATCGTGATCGAGGCGCTCAAGGCCACCGGCGGCGAGGGCGGGCAGAAGCTGGCCGACGCCATCCGCGCCACCAAGCACTCCGGGCTGCTCGGCGACTTCGCCTACGACGAGTCGGGGGTCGGCCTCCACTCCACCCGGATCGCCGTCATCAAGTCCGGCAAGCTCGTCGCCGAGAGCGCGAGCTGATCTCGGCCGTCGTCCGGGGCGGCCGGTCCGCCCCGGACCAAGGAGAACCATGCAGGTATTTCTGCAGACCCTCATCGGAGGGATCGGCTTCGGCGCCGTCTACGCCCTGGTGGCGATGGGATTCTCGATCGTCTACCGGACCATGGGGCTGGTCAACTTCGCCCACGGCAACGTGGTGATGATCGGCGCGTACGCGGCCTCCACGTTCTACATGTCCGCCCATCTGCCGTTCGCGGTGGCCATGGTGGTCGCCATCGTCGTGACCGGCGTCGTCGGCCTCGTCATCGAGCGGATGCTGCGCCGGCTGGAGGGCCGCGACTTCGACCTGATGCTGATCGGCACCATCGGCTTCGGCACCGTGCTGGAGGCGCTGGCCGTGCTCATCTGGGGCGCCACCGGGCACGCCGTCCCCTCCCCGGTGGGCAGCGCGCCGCTGGACGTGTTCGGCATCCGGATCCGCACCTACAGCCTCGTCGTCATCGCCATCGCCGCCGTGGCGACCGTGCTGCTGGCCCTGTTCCTGCAGCGAACCAAGCTCGGCGCGGCGATGCAGGCGGTCGCGATGAACCCGCACGCCGCGACCGCCGTGGGCGTCCACGTCGGCCGCAGCAACGCCATGGCCTTCGCCATCGGCGCCGGTCTGGCCGCCCTGGCCGGTGGCCTGGTCGGGCCGCTGCTCTACGTCAGCCCGGTCATGGGCGGATCGCTCGGCATCAAGGGCTTCGCCGCGGCCATCTTCGGCGGCTTCGGCAGCATCCCCGGCGCGATCGTCGGCGGCATGGCCTTCGGGATCCTCGACTCCTTCGCCGCCGGCGCCTTCCAGGGGTACTCGGAACTGGTCGTCTTCCTGGTGTTCGCGGTCGCCGTCATGATCCGCCCGACCGGGATCTTCGGTGAGAGGACGGTGAACCGCGCGTGAAGCGCCTGACCCCCGTCGCCCTCGTCCTCCTCGCGGTCGCCGCCTGGCTGCTGCCGTACGGGCTGGACCGCTACGCCATCCACGTGGTCGACGTCGCCGTCATCTTCGCCCTGCTGGGCATCGGCCTGGGCCTCGTCATGGGTGTGGCCGGGCAGATCAACCTGGCCCAGGTGGCCTTCTTCGGCATCGGCGCGTACGCCTGCGCGATCCTGACCACCCGGGCCGGGCTCGGCTTCTGGGTCGCCGCCGCGCTGGCCGTCCTGGCGGCCGTCGTCGTGGGCCTGGTGGTGTCCGTCCCGGCGCTGCGCGTGCAGTCCCACTACCTCGGCATCGTGACGCTGGGCCTGGCCCTGGCGTTCATCAACTGGATCACCAACGCGGCCCTGGCCGGCAAGTCGGAAGGCATCAGCGACCTGCCGGTGCCGCCGATGTTCGGCGTCGACCTGAGCAGCGAGTACCTCTTCTACTACGTCGAACTGGTGGTCTTCGCGATCGCGCTGGCCTTCGCCCTGTTCGTGGTCCGAACCCCGCTCGGGCGCCGGATGCGGGCGATGCGCGACGACAGCCTCGCCGCCGGGGCGCTCGGCGCGGAGATCCCGCTGCTGCGCATCACCGCGTTCGTCCTGTCCGGCCTGTACGGCGGCGTCGCCGGCGTCCTGTACGCGGGCCTGATCCGCTACGTCGCCCCGGAGACCTTCAGCGTCGCCAACATGTTCCTGCTGCTCGCGATGGTCATCATCGGCGGCAGGCAGAGCATCGTGGGCTGCGTCGTCGGCGCGCTGGTGCTGTCGTTGCTGCGGGAGGTCCTCGTCGACTTCTCGGTCTACGCCCAGCTCGGCTACGGCTCCGTCGTGGTGCTCATGGTCGTGTTCGCCCCCACCGGGCTCGCGGGCGTCCCCCGGCTCGTGCGCTCCTGGCTGCGCCGGCGTACGGGTCGCGACGAGGGCCGCCGGGCCGCGCTCGGACCGTTCGCGCCGTACGAGCCCGCGCCCGTGCGCGGCGGCGGCGTGATGCTGGAAGTGCGTGGCGTGGGCATGAGCTTCAAGGGCCTGCGCGCCCTCGACGACGTGACGCTGAGCGTGCCCGCCGGCCAGATCCGCGGCGTGGTCGGGCCCAACGGTTCGGGCAAGACCACGCTGTTCAACATCATCAGCGGCTTCTACGTCCCCACCTCCGGGCGGGTCCTCCTGGAGGGGCGCGGCATCGGCGGCACCGCGCCGTACCGGCTCTCCCAGCTCGGCGTGGCGCGCACCTTCCAGAACCTGCGCCTGTTCGGCGACCTCACCGTCCGGGAGAACGTCCTGGTCGCCCTGGACCGCACCCGCACCCGATGGATCTGGCGATACGTGCTGCTGCCCTGGGGCGTCGTACGGCACGACCGGGACCTGCGCCGTCACGCGGACGAGATCCTCGGCCGCTACGGCCTGGGCGACTACGCCGACGCCCAGCCGAAATCCCTGCCGTACGGCATCCAGCGCCGCATCGAGATCGCCCGCGCCATGGCCATGTCGCCGCGTCTGCTGCTCCTCGACGAACCGGCCGCCGGACTGAACGACGAGGAGGTGCGGCAGCTGGCCGCGATGGTCCGGTCCATCCGCGACTCCGGGGTCACCGTAGTGATCATCGAGCACCACATGGGGCTGGTCATGTCCCTGTGCGACCAGGTCACGGTGCTGTCCGGCGGCCGGGTCATCGCCGACGGCCCGCCCGCCGAGGTCGCCGTCGTGCCCGAGGTCGTGGAGGCATACCTCGGCGAGGCCGGCTACCTGAACGCCGGGACGCAGGACGCACAGGAGGTCACCCGATGAGCGGACCGGAACTGACCGTCGCCGGGCTCGGCGTCACCTACGGCGGCGTGCGGGCCGCGCACGACATCGGCTTCTCCGTCGCGCCGGGGGAGTCCGTGGGCATCATCGGGGCCAACGGCGCGGGCAAGACCTCCACGCTCAAGGCCATCATGGGGCTCGCCCCGAGGGTGGTCCGGTCGCTGCGCTTCGGCGAGCACGACCTGTGCCGGATGCCCGCGCACCACGTGGTGCGCGCCGGAATCGGCTACGTCCCCGAGGGCAGGCACGTCTTCCCCGGCCTGTCGGTGGAGAAGAACCTGCTGCTGGGGGCCTACACCCGCCCGTGGAGGGCGCAGACGCGGGCGTCGCTGGACGAGGTCTACGACCTGTTCCCGGTGCTCGGCGAGATGCGCGACCGGCTCGCCGGGGCGCTGTCGGGCGGCCAGCAGCAGATGCTGGCCATCGGCCGGGCGCTGATGTCGCGGCCCCGGCTCATGGTGCTGGACGAACCGTCCATGGGCCTGTCGCCCAAGCTGGTCGGCCAGATCGTCGAGGTGCTCAAGAAGCTCAACGCGGAGGGGCTGAGCATCCTGCTGGTCGAGCAGAACGCCAAGCTCACCTTCGAGGTCACCAGCCGCTGCCTGGTCATGGAGAACGGCGAGATCGCGATGACCGGAAGCTGCGAGGACCTGCGGGGCGACCCGAAGGTCCGCAGCATCTACCTCGGCCTGTGAGCCGCCGTTCGCTGGCGGTCCTCATCGGCTGCGGGGCCGTCTTCGGGCTCTCCTTCGTGTTCGTCCGGGCGGCCGTGCCGTACCTCGGCCCGGTCGCCCTTTCCCTGGGCCGCACGCTCATCGGGGGAGTCCTGCTGCTGGCCGTCGTACGCGCCCGCGGGTTGAAGCGCGGCGACGTGCCGGCCCGGCGGTTCGCGCTGCTCGGCGTGCTGTCGGCCGCGGCGCCGTTCCTGCTGCTGTCGATCGCCACGACCAGCCTCGACGCCGGGACCACCGCGGTGGTGAACGCCTCCAGTCCCGCGTTCGCGCTGCTCATCGAGGTCACGGCCCGGCGGGAACGGCTCAGCCGCAGGCGCCTCGCCGGCCTCGTCACCTGCATGGCCGGGGTGACACTGGCGACCGCCCCGCGCGGCCTCGGCGTCAGCGGCGACGGGGTCGCCGGCGTCGCGGCCGTTCTGCTCGGCGCCTTCGTCTTCGCCTACGGCGGCTCGTACGCGGGCCGGGGCTTCGCCGGAGTGCCGCCCCTGGTCGTGGCGGCCGGGCAGCAACTCGGCGCGGCCGCCGTCCTGGCCCCGCTTCTCGTGCTGTCCCCGCCGCCGGGCCCGTTCACCGCCGGGGTCGCCGCGGACGTCGTCGGACTCGGCGTCCTCGGCAGCGGACTGGCCTACCTGTTGTTCTACTGGCTCATCGACCATGTGGGACCCGTCCGTACGGCCGGCGTCAACCTGTTGGTGCCGGCCTTCGGCGTCCTGTGGGGCTTCCTGCTGCTGGGTGAGCCGCTGTCACCGGTGACGATCGCCGGGATCGGCGTGATCGTGGTCGGCCTGCGGTGGGTCCTTCACCCGCTCTCCTGAGCGTGGCAGGACTCCGGGCGCTTCGGCGTGGTCCGCTCGGCGCCCGGCTGTCCGACGCTTGTTCACGCGGACTCACGCCACAGGAGGCGTGACCGTACGACGTGCCGGATGGGTTCCGTCTCAGCGAAGTTGATCGCGGCCAGCGTGTCCACCACGTCCAACGCGCGTGCCGCGAGCGTCTCGCGGTCGATCGAGATCGTGCTGAGCGTGGGATGCACCGCTTCCCCCAGGCTGAGCCCGTCGATGCCGAGAATCCTCACCTGCTCGGGGACCTTGATATTGAGGGTGTGCGCGGCGTGGATGGCGCCGATGGCCATCAGGTCGTTGAACACCAGCACCGCGTCGACGTACGGATGCGCACGCATGAGCTCCACGAAGGCGAGCGAGCCTCCCCTGATCGACTCCTCCCCGGCCACTGCCGCCTTCGGCTGGCCGGGACCGATGAGCTCTTCGAAGTCGCGGCGCCGCGAGGAGGGCACATATACCGAGGACTGGCGCAGCGAATAATCGGAATCGATCATCCCGATGCTGCGGGCGCCTTTGGCGCGCAACGCGTGAATCGCCTCCTCGATCCCGGAACGGAGGTCGAGTTCCACCGAGTGCGTCCCCGGCAGGTGCTCGGTGCGGTCCAGCACCACGACGGGAACGCCGTCACGCGCCTCCTCGATCCGCTCCATCGACGACCAGAAATGGCCTACCACCACGTCCACCTGCGGGGACAGCATTCGCAGCGCCGCGGTCTCGTCGGCCGACTCGCTCGAGGCCATGATGACCTGCCAGTTCCGGGAGGCCGCGCAGTCGAGAAGATCACCGGCGATCTCGGTGTAGTACGGGTTGCGGAAGGAGCTGACGACGAGGCCGAGAGTGCGTGTCTTCTCCCGCGCCACCAGGCTGCGGGCGAACCTGCTCGGGCGGTAGCCCAGCCTCGCGCTGGCCTCCAGGACGCGTCTCTTCGTCTCGTCGTTGATCCCGTCCATGTCGTTGAGCGCCCTGGTCACGGTCTGACGAGAGACCCCGGCGAGGGCTGCCACGTCATGGATCGTCACCCGCTTGGCCATCGATGTCTCCGGCTCCTGTGGTCGGCATCCTGAGCGGTCACCCGGCAGAAACACCACTCTGCCGTCGCCGGCGATCGGCTGTTGCCCGGAAGGCGGCAGCCGGGGGCGTTCTGGGATCTGCCGCAAAACGTCAGGCCGCACCAGCCTATCGATCCGCTGCTCCTGACAATCGGGCCGGGCCGCCGTCTCTTGATCACTGCTCGCCTTAGCCCCCGGGCCCGGTCTGAAACTTTCCAGGCAGTGCTCGCCGGTCTCGCGCTCCGACGGTCCGGGTCGTCGCAGGTGGAGGGGCATACGAACACGGCCGAGCTTCCTGCGTGAATCCGTCGTGAACGTTCACGGCTTCCCCTCTTCCCGGCTCGTTTGTAGCCTGCAGGCCTTCCGGCCACCGGCTGGAAGTCTCGCCCCCGCTTGCGCGGGGCCCCCCAACCACGAGGTAGGTCATGAGAGGAAAGCTCGTCGCCCTCGGCGCCGCCGTACTCGCGGCTTTGGCGTCGATCCTGGTCGCGGTCCAGCCCGCGTCCGCGGCCGTGGGCCTGCACGTCAGCGGCACGAAGATCGTCGAGGCCAACGGCCGGGAATTCGTCATGCGGGGCGTCAACCACCCCCATGTCTGGTACGCCAACCGGACCGGCTCGTTCGCCGACATCAAGGCGCTCGGCGCCAACACCGTGCGTGTGGTGCTGGGCAGCGGCAAGCGGTGGGGGCCGTCCAACGACGTCGCCAACGTGGTCGCGCTGTGCAAGCAGAACCGGCTGATCTGCGTGCTTGAGGTGCACGACACCACCGGGTACGGCGAGGAGGGCGCCGCCGCCTCGCTGGACGAGGCGGTCGACTACTGGATCAGCCAGAAGAGCGCCCTGGCCGGCGAGGAGAACCACGTCGTCATCAACATCGGCAACGAGCCGATCGGCAACACCAACGCCGCCCAGTGGACCGACGCCACCGCCAACGCGATCAAGAAGATGCGCAGCAACGGCTTCGAGCACCTGCTCATGGTCGACGCGCCCAACTGGGGCCAGGACTGGCAGTACGTCATGCGCGACAACGCCCAGACGATCCTGGACGCCGACAGCCGGCACAACACCGTGCTGTCGATCCACATGTACGCCGTGTTCAACAGCGCCGCGAGCATCGTCGACTACCTCAACCGGTTCCAGGCCAAGGGCTGGCCGCTGGTCATCGGCGAGTTCGGCTGGCAGTTCAACTCCGGCGAGGTCGACGACCAGACGATCCTGTCCGAGGCGCAGGCGCGCGGCCTGGGCTGGCTCGCCTGGTCCTGGAGCGGCAACAGCGACCCGATCCTGGACATGACGCTCAACTTCGACCCGAAGCAGCTCACCACCTGGGGTAAGAGGGTCTTCGACGGCGCCAACGGCATCAAGGCGACCGCCAAGGAGGCCTCGATCTACAGCGGTGGCAGCCCCTCGCCGTCACCCAGCCCGTCGCCCAGTGCCTCGCCGTCCACGTCGCCGTCACCCAGCCCGTCGCCCTCCCCGAGCCCCTCCCCGAGCGCCTCGCCGTCGCCCAGGCCCGGCGGCTGTACGGCCACCTACTCCGTCGTCGGCCAGTGGCCGGGCGGTTTCCAGGGTGAGGTCAAGGTCACCGCGGGCAGCTCGGCGATCAAGGGCTGGACCGTGACGTGGACCTTCGCCAACGGCCAGACCGTCACCAACGCCTGGAACGCGACGGTCACCGGCAGCGGATCCGGTGTGACCGCCCGCAACATGAGCTACAACGGCAGCCTCGGCGCCGGAGCGAGCACGACCTTCGGGTTCCTCGGGTCGTGGAACGGCGGCAACAGCGTCCCCACGCCGTCCTGCGCCGCGAGCTGACGAACACCGGCGCGGGCCGGGTGTGCCGTACACCTGCCGTACATCCGGCCCGTGCCACCGGCTCGCGCCACCGGCCCGCGCCACCGGCCGGGAGTGGCCGGGGCTACGGCCGGCGCCCTTCACGCGGGAGTGTTCCGGTCCCCATGCCGGGGCCCGCTGCCGTTTCGTCATGCCCCAGACGGCTCCAACCCGCTTATTTTGCTGCCATAAATAAGTTCGCCACCGTTCATCCTGTTTAGTCCAATTTATCCTGATTACTACGCCCTAAAGGGGCATCCGCGCGCCGTGTCGGCGGAGCGGAGGCGCCTCTGTGATTTCGTGCTGACTTACTGCGATTTCTTCGCATCGGCGGGCTTGCGGAACGCCTGTGCCCGAGCACCCGGAAAGCCTTGACCTCCTTATTTAATCCAATTAATAATGCTCGGCATCGAATCGGCGGTCTTGGAGGAACGGCGATGATGGGGAAGACGAGGGGGCCGGGAACGCGCGCCTCGGCCGTGTTAGCCGCAGCGGCCCTGGTCATCACGGGATGTAGCTCCTCCAATGGAGGACAGGGCACGACGAACGGCGCTCCGGACGTCACATTGGTCGCCTACACCGGCCAGTCGAGTGACTACCAGGTCAACTTCAACCCGTATTCGAGCAACATCGGCGGCATCGGCACGATCTTCGAGCCGCTGTTCTACTTCAACATGCTGCGGGCCGCCCCGCCCGAGCCGCGTCTGGCCACGGCGTACTCCTGGAACAGCGACGGCACGCAGCTGTCCGTCACACTGCGCGAGGGCGTGAAGTGGTCCGACGGTCAGCCGTTCACCGCGCGGGACGTGCTGTTCACGCTGGACATGCTCAGCCGGCACAAGGAGATGAACGGCATCGGCTACGACGGCGAGGCGACCGCGCCCGACGACACCCACGTGGTGATCACGTTCGACCGTCCATCCTTCGTGTTCGGACCGCAGGTCCTCGGCCGGGTCTACATCGTGCCCGAGCACAAGTGGAAGAGCGTCGCCGATCCGGCGACCGACACGGTCGCCGGCCCTGTCGGCACCGGGCCGTACACGTTGGCGGAGTTCAAGCCCCAGGCGTTCACCTACGCCGCGAACCCCGCCTACTGGGGCGGCGCGCCCGCGGTCAAGAAGGTCCGCTTCCTGGCGTTGTCCGGAAACCAGTCCGGCGAGCAGGCGCTGCGGGCCGGTCAGATCGACTGGCAGTCCGCGCCGATCCCGGACGTCAAGAACGTCGAGAAGAACTACCCCGGATACAAGGCGCTCATCACCCCGCTGAACCAGATGGTGCTGACCACCTGCAGCAATCCGGCACTCGGCTGCACCGGTCCGCAGACCGACCCGGCGGTCCGTCACGCGATCTACTACGCCCTCAACCGCACGCAGATCAACTCGCTGGCCTTCGAGGGCACATCCAGCGAGATCTCACCCGGCTTCGGGCTGCTCGGCCGGGACACGGCGGTGATCTCCGGCGCGCTGCGGGACCGGATCGCCCCGATGCGGCCCGACCTGGCCAAGGCCCAGCAGGCGTTGCAGGACGCGGGCTACAGCAAGGGGAGCGACGGCTTCTACGCCAAGGGCGGCAAGCCGCTGTCGCTGACCGTGAAGACGGTGGCCGGGTGGGCCGACTACATCACCGCGCTCAGCACGATGAGCCAGCAGCTCAAGGAGGCCGGGATCAGGCTGACCGTCGAGCAACTGTCCTGGAACGAGTGGACCGCGCAGCGCCAGAGCGGCAGGTTCCAGCTGATCATGGACTCGCTGAACCAGGGCCCGGCTCCGGACCCGTACTACCTGTACAGCTACTTCTTCGGCACGGCAGGGACGGCCAAGGTCGGTGACAAGGCCGGCACGAACTGGAGCCGCTTCTCCGACCCCAAGGCGGACGAGGCGCTCGACGCGTTGACCCGCCTCGACCCGAAGGACACGGCGGCGCGGCAGAAGTACTTCGACACCATCCAGGTCGAGGCCGAGCAGGCGATGCCGTACATCCCGGTGCTGACGCAGGGCACGGTCACCGAGTATCACGACGCGAAGTTCACCGGGTGGCCGACCGAGGCCGATCCGTACGCCATGCCCGCGGTCTGGCAGGCGCCGGACAACGCGGAGGTCCTGAAGCGCCTGCGGCCCACGGGCAAGTGAGCGTCGCCGATGCGGTACTACCTGCGCAAGGTGGCCTTCTACCTCGTCGCCCTGTGGGCGGCGCTGACGCTGAACTTCCTCATTCCGAGGATGATGCCGGGCGATCCCGTGGACATCCTGCTGGCCAAGCTCCAGCAGCGGGGCGGCAGCGTCGATCCCGCGACCCGGCGGGCGTACGAGCTGCTGCTCGGCACGGACACGCACGAGTCCCTCCTGCACCAGTACCTCGGCTATCTCGGCAACATCGCGCAGGGCCGGCTGGGGGTCTCGGTGAGCGACTTCCCGGCTCCGGTGTCGTCGGTGATCGCGACGTCGCTGCCGTGGACGGTGGCCCTGGTCGGCCTGGCGACGCTGCTGTCGGTCCTGCTGGGCACCGGCCTGGGCGTCCTGGTGGGGTGGCGGCGCGGCAGCTGGCTCGATTCCCTGGTGCCCGCGACGACCGTGCTGTCGGCCGTGCCGTACTTCTGGCTGGCGCTGATCCTGGTGGCGGTCTTCGGCTCGGCGCTCGGCTGGTTCCCCCTGCTGGGCGGCTACGACGTGACGCTCACGCCCGGGGTGAACGGCCCGTTCCTGGGGTCGGCCGTCTACCACGGCGTGCTGCCCGCCATCACCATCGTCGTCTCCTCGGCGGGCTCGTGGCTGCTCGGCACCCGGAACATGATGGTCTCCACCCTGGCGGAGGACTACGTGCTCACCGCATGGGCCAAGGGACTGCGCAAGCGCCGGATCATGGTGTGGTACGCCGCGCGCAACGCGGTCCTGCCCACGGTCGCCGGATTCGCCATCTCGCTGGGGTTCGTGGTCGCGGGCTCCGTCGTCACCGAGCAGGTGTTCGCCTACCCGGGCATCGGCTCCAAGCTGCTGCAGGCCGTGCAGGGCAACGACTACGCGCTGATGCAGGGCATCTTCCTGGTCATCACGGTCGCGGTGCTCGGCGCCAACCTCCTCGTCGACCTGCTGTACGGCCTGGTCGACCCGAGGGTCAGGACGTGAGGGGCGGAGCGACGTGACGAACCTCAATCCCGACCTGGCGGCCGTCCGGGCCCGGGCCGGCCGGCGCGGTCCGCTGCCGCGCAGGTCACCCAAGCTGGTCGTCGGGGCCGGCCTCATTCTGGCGATAACGGCGTGGGCCGTCGCCGGCCCGTTGCTCGTCGGGGACCCCGACGCGATCAGGGACATCGGCCTCACCGGTCCCAGCGCGGCGCACCTGCTCGGCACCACGCAGACCGGCCAGGACGTGCTGGCCCAGCTGGCGTACGCGACCCGGGGTTCGCTGTACATCGGCGTGCTTGTCGGGATCCTGGCCACCTTCCTGTCCGCGCTGTTCGGCATCGTCGGCGGCTATCTCGGCGGGCTCGTGGACGAGGCGTTCTCGCTGATGTCGAACGTGATGCTGGTGATTCCCGGCCTGCCGCTGGTCATCGTGATCTCCGCGTTCGTGCCGGCGGAGGCGCGCGGCTCGTGGACCATCGCCGTGGTGCTGGCCGTCACGGGATGGGCCGGGTCGGCGCGGGTGCTGCGCGCGCAGACCCTTTCGCTGCGGGGCCGCGACTACGTGCTGGCGTCGCGGGTGGGCGGGGAGCGGCCCTGGCGCATCGTCGCGGTGGAGATCCTGCCGAACCTGCTGCCGCTGCTCGCCTCCCAGTTCGTGTTCTCCGTCATCGCGGCGATCCTCAGCGAGGCGGGCCTGTCGTTCCTCGGCCTCGGCGCCTCGAACTCCGCGACCCTGGGCACGATGCTCAACTACGCCCAGAACGGGTTCGCGCTCCAGCGTGGCGCCTGGTGGTGGTTCGTGCCACCGGGTCTGATCATCGCGCTGTTCGGCTGCGGGCTCGCGCTGGTGAACTTCGGCATCGACGAGATCATCAACCCGCGCCTGCGGAACGTGCCGCGCCGCGGCCGGGCGGATCGGCCGAGGGACCCCCGGCCGGTGCCGCGCCAGGACCCGGACGTGGTGCTGACCGTGCGGGACCTGTCCGTCACCTACCAGGCCGAGCGCCCGGTGGAGGCCGTACGGGCGGCGTCGCTGACGCTGCACCGAGGAGAGATCCTGGGGCTGGCCGGCGAGTCCGGGTGCGGCAAGACCACGCTCGCGTACGCCGTCAGCAGGCTGCACCGCCCGCCCGCGGAGATAACGGCCGGCACGGTGACCTTCCACGACCGGTCCGGACGCGACGTCGACGTGCTCGCGCTGGAGCCCGAGCGACTGCGCGGCTTCCGCTGGGCCCAGCTGTCCATGGTGTTCCAGGGCGCGATGAACGCGCTGAACCCCGTCATGACGATCCGCGCGCAGCTGGAGGACGTGCTCACCACCCACCGGCCGGACCTGTCGCGGCGCGAGCGGCGCGCCCGCTGCCACGACGCGCTCACGATGGTGGGGGTGGACCCGCGACGGCTGCGCTCCTACCCCCACGAACTGTCCGGCGGCATGCGGCAGCGCGTGATGATAGCGATGGCGCTCCTGCTCGACCCCCAGGTCGTCATCCTGGACGAGCCGACCACCGCGCTCGACGTCGTGGTGCAGCGCGGGATCCTCCGCGAGATCCTCAGGTTCCGCGACGAACTGCGCTTCGCCGTCCTGTTCATCACCCACGACCTGCCGCTGCTGCTGGAGGTGAGCGACCGCGTCGCGATCATGCGGAACGGACAGATCGTCGAGCAGGCCCCGGCAGGGCGGATCCTCGCGGAGCCGAGACACCCGTACACCCGGCACCTGCTGGATTCGTTCCCCAGCCTCACCGGCGAGCGCGGCCGGTTGATCCGCGCCGCCGGGTCAGAGGCGGTACCACCGGGAGGTGAGCAGTGAGCATCACGCTCGAAGCACGGGATCTGGTCAAGGACTTCCCCATCCGCGGCGGACTGCGCCGGACGCGGCTGCGGGCGGTCGACCACGTCTCGTTCACCATTCCGCCCGGCCGCACCCTCGGCCTGGTCGGTGAGTCGGGCTCGGGCAAGTCCACGATCGCCCGCATGATCACTCGGCTGGAGAAGCCCACCGCCGGCGGGATCACCCTGCGTGGTGCGGACGGCGCGCCGGTGCCGGACGCCGTCCACCGGGACCACGTGCAGATGGTGTTCCAGGATCCCTTCGCGTCGCTGAATCCCTTTCACACGGTCGGGCACCACCTGGCCCGGCCGCTGCGGCTGCACCGGCGCGCCCGGGACCGGGCGGACACCTGGCGGCAGGTGCTGGAGTTGCTGGAGCGGGTGAGTCTCCCGGCCGGGGAGGTCGTGCACCGCCGGCCGCACGAACTGTCCGGCGGGCAGCGCCAGCGCGTCGCCATCGCCCGGGCGCTCGCCCCCGGCGCGAAGGTGATCGTGGCCGACGAGCCGGTGTCCATGCTGGACGTCTCCATCCGGCTGGGGATCCTCACGCTGCTGGCGCGCCTGCAACAGGAGGAGAACCTCGCGGTCCTGTACATCACCCACGACCTCGCCACCGCGCGGCACTTCTCCGACGAGATCCTCGTGCTGTATCGGGGGAGGGTGGTCGAGCGCGGGCCCGCCGACGACGTGATTCTCAACCCGCGGCACCCCTACACCAAGCTGCTGGCCGCCGCGTCCCCCGACCCGCGGGCCGGGCGCCGCCCACCGGACATCGACCCCGGCTCGGTCGCCGCCGCCGGCGACGTGGGCGGATACGACCACTACACAGCACGATGGGAGGATCCCGTCGATCAAGGATCTGACCGTCATCGCTGAACCACATGAGACACGTCCCCGCCGAGCCCCGAACCCGCGGCCGACCGGTGGCGTCAAGGAGGCCGAATGGCGACCAGCCCCGCCGGGGCCGGGAGGCCGAAAACCCGCGGCATCGTGCTCGACCACATCAGGGCGGCGCGCACCATCAGCCGGATCGAGCTCGCCGCCGTCACCGGCGTCACGCCGGCGACCATCACCCAGGTCGTCCGTGAGCTCATGGCTCACGGGCTCGTCGTGGAGGTGGGGCGCGGCGCGTCGACCGGCGGCAAGCCCCCGACACTGCTGCAGCTCAACCCGCACGCCCGGTACGCGGTGGGAGTCCTGTTCGAACGCAACAGCTGCGTCATCGTGATCGTGGACCTGACCGGCCGGCAGGTCGCGCGGACCTCGTTCCCCGGGACGGCGCTGCTGCCGCCCGAGCAGGCCCTCTCCATAGTGGCCTCACGGGTGGAGGCCCTGATCGGCGCCGCCGGAGTCGATCGCGGCAGGGTGCTCGGGGTGGGGCTGGCGACCTACGGACCACAGGACCGGCAGACGGGCGTGCTGCTGACCCACCAGCCGACCGCCGAATGGTTCGAGTATCCGGTCGGGCCGCGCCTGTCCGAGCTGCTGGGCCTGCCGGTGCTGCTCGACAACGACGCGGCGGCCGCGGCGATCGGGGAGCACTGGCTGGGCGCGGTGGAGCAGGACACCTTCGGGTGTCTCTACATGGCCAGCGGAATCGGCGGGGGAGTCGTCGTCGACGGTGAGGTGTACCGGGGCGTCTCCTCCAACGGCGTTGAGATCGGCCACATCACCATCGACGTCAACGGAGGACGGTGCGATTGCGGCAACTACGGCTGCCTCGGGAACTACGCGGATCCCTCCGCCGTGATCAAGCAGGCCTTGGAGGACTCGAGCCTCGGCCGGCGGCTGGGGCTCGACCCCGCCGACACCGACGTCATGACCGCGTTCGGGCGTGTCGCGACGGCCGCCGGGGCCGGAGACCCGGCGGCACGGGGCCTCGTCGAGGGCTCCGCCCGGCACCTGGGCACCGCGGCGGTCACCATGGCGAGCCTGTTCGACCTCGACCTGATCGTGCTCGCCGGCCCCAGTTTCGCCGCGGCCGGCTCGATCTACCAGTCGGTGATCGAAGAGGAGGTGCAACGGCGTACCTTCGCCCGCCGGGCGCACCCGGTGCGGGTGGTCACCTCGGTCAGCGGCTCGGACGCGGCCGCGATCGGTGGCGCCGTGCTCGTCCTGCAGAGCGAACTGGCCTTCCTGGAGCTCGACGCACGAGCCTGACGCACGAGTCCGACGCACGAGTCCGAGGGGTGCCATGCCGTCACCGGCGGCTCGGTCACGCCGACATCGAATCCTGGGAGATGAGTCTTGTCCTACTACGAGGACTACGCGCCTGGATCCGGCAGGCGTCTGCCGCGCTCCTTCTTCACCTCCGACGCCCCCGTGCTCACCCTCAACGGCGACTGGCGCTTCCGGCTCTCGCCGACCCCTGCGGCGGCCGGAGGCGGCGTCGAGGCGACGGGCTTGGACGATTCGAACTGGGACCTGCTCCCCGTGCCCGGCCACTGGCAGCTGCACGGCCACGGCGATCCGGCGTACACCTGCTGCATGTTCCCCTTCCCGGCCGACCCGCCTCACGTGCCGGACGAGAACCCGACCGGCGACTACCGCCGCGTCTTCGACGTGCCCGCGTCCTGGCAGGGCCTGGACGCGGTCCTGCGCTTCGAGGGGGTGGACTCGTGCTTCGTCGTCTGGCTCAACGGGCACCGGCTCGGCTGGTCGACCGGCAGCAGGCTGCCCGTCGAGTTCGACGTCACGCCTCACCTGCGGGTGGGCCGCAACGTGCTGGCCGTACGGGTGCACCAGTGGTCGGCCGGCAGCTACCTGGAAGACCAGGACATGTGGTGGCTGTCCGGCATCTTCCGCGATGTGACCCTGCTCGCCCGGCCGGCCGGCGGGATCGAGGACTTCTTCGTCCGAGCCGACTACGACCACCGAACCGGGCGTGGGTCCTTGCGGGTGGAAACACCGGCACCGGCCCGGCTCACCGTACCCGAACTCGGCCTGGTCGACGTGCCGGCAGCGGGTCCGTACGAACTCGACGCCGTCCAGCCGTGGTCGGCCGAGCAGCCCCGGCTGTACCGGGGGACGCTGCACACCGAGGCCGAGCGCGTCGACATCGCCGTCGGCTTCCGCACCGTGGCGGTGACCGACGGCGTGCTCACCGTCAACGGCCGCCGCGTCGTGTTCCGCGGCGTCAACCGCCACGAGTGGCATCCCGACCGCGGGCGTGCGCTGACCGAGGAGGACATGCGCGCGGACCTGCTGCTGCTGAAACAGCACAACGTCAACGCGGTGCGCACCAGCCACTATCCGCCCCATCCGCGGTTCCTCGAACTCTGCGACGAACTCGGCATGTGGGTGGTGGACGAGTGCGACCTGGAGACGCACGGCTTCTGCGAGTTCGGCTGGCGTGGCAACCCCAGCGCCGACCCGCGCTGGCGTGAGGCGTTCCTGGACCGGATGGCCCGGATGGTGGAGCGGGACAAGAACCGCCCGAGCGTCATCATGTGGTCCCTGGGCAACGAGTCCGATTCCGGGGCGAACCTTCAGGCCATGGCCGAATGGACGCGTCACCGCGACCCCACCCGCCTGATCCACTATGAGCACGACCTCGACAGCCGCTACGTGGACGTCTACAGCAGGATGTACCTTCCGGTGGACGAGGTGGACGCGATCGGACGGCGGGCCGAGCCGCCGCTCCCCGACCCCGAGGCGGACGCGCACCGCCGGGCGCTGCCGTTCGTCCTGGCCGAGTACGCCCACGCCATGGGCAACGGCCCGGGCAACCTGGCCGAATACCAGGCGTTGTTCGACGCCTACCCCCGCTGCCAGGGCGGCTTCGTCTGGGAGTACATCGACCACGGCATCCGGCGGCAGGCCGCCGACGGCCGGGAGTACTTCGCCTACGGCGGGGACTTCGGCGAGGAGCTCCACGACGGGAACTTCGTCGTGGACGGCCTGTTCTTCCCCGACCGCACCCCGTCGCCCGGCGCCCTGCAGTTCAAGAAGATCATCGAGCCCGTCCACATCGAGGTGGACGCATCCCGCGTACGCATCACCAACCGGTACGACATGCGGGATCTGTCGCACCTGGAGTTCCGGTGGCGGCTGGAGCAGGAGGGGCTGCCGGTCACGAGCGGTGTGCTGCGGGTGCCGCCGGTGCCGTCCGGCCGGACGGTCACCGTGTCCGCCCCGCCGTTGCCGTCCTGCGACGCGGAGGCGTTCCTGACCGTGCGGGCGGTGCTCGCCAAGGACGAGCCGTGGGCACCGGAAGGGCACGAGGTCGCCTGGGGACAGGCACAGGTGCACGCGGGCGCCTCCAGCCTCGCGCGGTCAGGCCCCTCGGCACCGGCGCCTCCGGTCTCCGGCGGGGAACGCGTCCTCATCGGGCCGGCCGAGTTCGACCGGGTCACCGGCCGGCTGCGCCGCATCGGCACCTTCCCGGTGGATCACCCTCGGCTGGACCTGTGGCGCGCGCCCGTCGACAACGACCGCTACCTGCACACCGAGTGGCGGGCCTACGGTCTGCACCGGCTGCGGCACCGCCTCATCGGCGTCGACGCCGACGGGACGAGCCTGGTGGTGCGCACCAGGGTCGCCCCGGCCGGCCGGAACATCGGCATGTACGCCACCTACCACTGGTCTTCCGAGGACGACGGGCTGTGTCTGACGCTGCACGTACGGCCGGAGGGGGAGTGGCCCTTCCCCCTGCCCCGGCTCGGGCTGCGCCTCGCGGTGCCCGCCGCGCTGCGCCACGTCGAATGGTTCGGGCGCGGGCCGGGCGAGGCGTACGTGGACTCGTGGCAGGCGGCCCCGGTCGGCCGGTACGTGATGACGGTGGAGCAGATGCAGACTCCGTACGTCTTCCCGCAGGAGAACGGCTCCCGCGCCGACGTACGGTGGGCCACACTCACCGGGCCCGACGGCACGGGGCTGCGTTTCGAGGGCCAGCCGGTCTTCCAGTTCACCGCCCGCCCCTGGACCAGCGAGGACCTGGACGCGGCCCGGCACACGATCGACCTCACGCCCCGGGACGAGATCCACGTCAACCTGGACCTCGCCCAACACGGGCTGGGCAGCGGCTCCTGCGGGCCCGGTGTGCTCCCCCGGTACGAGTTGCGCGCCGAACCCGTGACGTTCCACGTCGTGATGCGCCCGTGGAGCCCGCGCCTCGACGCCGTTCGCCCTCCGGAATAGCCCCGGCGGCTGTTCCTTTCATCCGCGGTGAACCCCGTCCCCGCAGTTTGGAGTCCTCATGCTTGTTCTTTCCGCCGACGGCGTCGGCCTCGTCCTCGACGTGGCTGGTCCGCGCCTGCCCCGTGTCCTGCACTGGGGCGCCTGCCCGGGGCCGCTCGCGGAGCTTCCCCCGATGCCCGCTCAGGACCTCGTGCCGAGCCAGGGCGACGGCTGGTTCGGCCGGCCGGTGCTGTCCGGGCACCGCGACGGCGCCTGGCGCCCGCCCCGCTTCACCCTCCTCCGCCCGGCCGAGGTCGAGGGCGGGCGCGTGGAAGCGCGCGCCGCCGACCTCGAGGGCGGGCTGGAACTGCGGACCGAGATCGAGCTGACCGTCCAGGGCGTGCTGCGCATCCGGCACGAGCTGGTCAACACCGCGTCGTCCCCCTACACCCTGGACCGGCTGGCGTGCCTGATGCCGCTGCCGGCCCAGGCCGGGGAGGTGCTCGACTTCGCCGGCCGGTGGGCGCGAGAACGCTCCCCCCAGCGCGCCCCGCTGCTGCAGGGCGTGTGGTCCAGGGAGAACCGCCGCGGCCGGACCTGGTTCGACGCGGGTCCGCTCGTCGCCGGCACCCCGGGCTTCGGGTTCCGCACGGGCGAGGTGTGGGCCGTGCACGTCGCCTGGAGCGGCAACCATGTCCAGTATGTCGAGCGGCTCGCGGAAGGGGACACCGTGCTCGCCGCCGGCGAGCTGCTCGAACCCGGAGAGGTACGGCTCGGCCGAGGCGAGTCCTACCGTACGCCGTGGGTGTACTTCGCCAGCTCGCAGGACGGGCTGGACGGCCTGAGCCGCCGGTTCCACGAGATGCTGCGCGCCCGCGACGGCCACCCGAGGTCGGCGCGTCCGGTGACGATGAACACCTGGGAGGCGGTCTACTTCGACCACCGCGAGGACCGGCTGCTCGCGCTGGCCGACGCCGCCGCCGAGGTCGGCGCGGAGCGGTTCGTCGTCGACGACGGCTGGTTCCGCCACCGCAGGGGCGACGACGCGGGCCTGGGAGACTGGTATGTGGACGAGTCCGTCTGGCCGGACGGCCTGCACACCCTGGTGCGCCGGGTGCGCGAGCACGGCATGCAGTTCGGGCTGTGGTTCGAGCCCGAGATGGCCAACCCCGACTCGGATCTGATCCGCGCCCATCCGGACTGGCTGCTGGCCGACCCGCAGCGGTGGCCCCTGCCCCTCCGCAACCAGCACACGCTCGACGTCGCACGGCCCGAGGTGTACGCCTACCTGCTGGACCGCATCGGCAGCCTCGTGGCGGAGTACGGCATCGACTACATCAAGTGGGATCACAACCGCGACATCGCCGAACCCGTCCACGAGGGCGTGCCGGGCACCCATGCCCAGACCGAGGCCGTCTACCGGCTGCTGGACGAGCTGCGCGCCCGGTTCCCGGAGCTGGAGATCGAGTCGTGCTCCTCCGGCGGCGCCCGGGCCGACCTCGGCATCCTCGAGCGCACCGACCGCATCTGGGGGTCGGACAACATCGACCCCATCGAACGCCAGCACATCCAGCGGTGGACCGGCCTGCTGCTGCCGTACGAGCTGATCGGCTCACACGTCGGCTCCTCTCCCGCCCACATCACCGGCCGCGCCACCACCCTCGGATTCCGGGCCGCAACCGCGTTGTTCGGCCACGCGGGTGTCGAGGCCGACATCACCGCCTGGACCGCCGACGACCGGAAGGCGCTGGCCGAGTGGATCGCGCTGTACAAACGCCTGCGACCGCTGCTGCACACGGGCGAGCTGGTGCGTGCCGACCACCCCGACCCCGCCGTCCTGGTCCACGGCGTCGTCGCCCCCGACCGCGGCCGGGCCGTGTTCGCCTACGCGCAGGTGGCCACCTCGGCGACGGAGCGGCCTGTGCCGGTCCGGCTGCCCGGTCTCGACCTCGACGCCGAGTACACCGTCGCGGCCATCCCCGGTGCGGTGTCCGGGCCGGTCGACCGCCGGCCACAATGGGCGGCCGGCGACGTACGGCTCACCGGCAGGGCCCTCGCCGTGATCGGCCTGCCCGCCCCCCTTTTCCACGACAAGCCGGGCAATGCCTTCCTTGTCGAGGCAATCCGCACCTGACGAGGGTCGGCGACTCAGGGCGACATCCCGTCCGGCACCATCGGGATCCAGCTGTTCACGGTCCGTGACCTGACGGCCGACAACATGCTCGACCTGCCGGGCACCTTCGAGCTGCTGGCCGACGCCGGCTATGCCGAGTTCGAGATCGGCGGGGACTACGACGGGCGGACCGCGCAGCAGGTGCGCGAACTCGCCGCGACCTATGGCCTCAAGGTGGCAGGGAACCACGCCGAATTTCACCGTTCGTCGACGGCGGCCACCGTCGGCGCGACCGTGACACAACCATGACACGGCGCGGACGAGGCGGGGACACGGCCGGTGGACAGTGGACGGGGTTGACCGGCGGGCGAGTTACGGAGCGTGCTGTGATACTCGGCGGCGTGTCGCGAGTGTTGTTGATCGAGCATGACCCGGCCGGCGGGGGGGCCTTGAGCTGGACCTGACCCGGACCGTCCACCGTGGGACTGGAAGCGGTGTCCGGGCAAGCCGGAGGTGGACCGGGGCGTGGTTGTCCGCGTGTCCCCACCCAGGCCCCAAGGATGCAGCGGTGACCGGCAGTGAGCGAGGACAGACGATGACGACGGTGGACACGGCGGAGACCGGACAGGGCGGCGCCGGCCGCCAGGATCCCGGCGGCGGAACCTGGCGCGCGCACATCCGCCGGGCGATACGCGCCGCCTCCCGGCCGGGCCCCTGGAAGCGCGGCCCGGTGCTCGCGGCGCTGGCGCTGCTGCTGGGCCTGTTCATGCTGCTGCACGCGAAGATTCCGAACCGTGTCGGGAACCTCGGCAGCCTGGTGGAGACCTTCCTGCCGTGGTTCGGCCTGTTCATCCCGGTGCTGCTGGCCGGGGCGCTGTTGCGCCGCTCCGCCTCCGGGGTGGCCGCGCTGCTGCTGCCGGTCATGGTGTGGCTGAACCTCTTCGGCGGGCTGCTCGGCGACAAGTCCCACCCGGGCAGCGACCTCATCGTGGCCGGCCACAACGTCGGCGCCGGCAATCCCGACCCGGCCGGCACCGCCCGCGACCTGGCCGCCTTCGGGGCGGACATGCTGGCCCTGGTGGAAGTGACCGAACAGGCCCGGGGCACGTACGAGAGGGAGCTGGCGAAGGCGTACCCGTACCACACGGTGCAGGGCACGGTCGGGCTGTGGAGCAAGCTGCCGCTCTCGGACACCCAGCCGGTCGACATCGAGATGGACTACGGGCCGCTGGCGGACACCATACCGGCCGACGCCAAGATGCCCTATAACCGGGCGCTGCGCACCACGGTGGCCACCAACCAGGGTCCGCTGGCGGTGTATGTGGCCCACCTGGGGTCCGCACGGGTGAATCCCAGGGCGGGCTTCTGGACGGACTCGCGGGACAGAGGCGCGCAGGCGCTCGGCAAGGCCGTCGCCGCCGAGCAGAACGAGCGGGTGGTGCTGCTCGGCGACCTGAACGGCAGCATGGACGACCGTGCGTTCGCCGACATCACCTCGCAGCTGCGCTCGGCCCAGGACGCGGCCGGGGATGGCTTCGGCTTCAGCTGGCCGGCGAAGTTCCCGGTGGTGCGGATCGACCAGATCCTGGTCCGCGGCGTGGAGCCGGAGAGGTCGTGGGTACTGCCTGCCACCGGCAGCGACCACCTGCCGGTGGCGGCCGGAATCAGCTGGTGAACAGCGCGTAAAGGCCGGCGCGTCCGGTCATCCGGGGACGGAGATCGGTCGACGACGTCGTCACGGCGTCGACCTGAGACGGCTCGCTGACGTCGCACACCAGCCCCAGCTTGTCGCCGCGGCCCTTCAGCTTCTTCACGCCGTCGGCCGGGTCGTCGATGTCGACGGCGACCACGTTCGCGCCGTCCGCCGCGAGCCGCCGGCAGTACGCGTACCCGATGCCCCGCGCCGCCCCGGTCACCACCGCCGTCTTTCCGTCAAGCGCCACGGCTGAGCTCCAGTCCGAGCTGGTGCGCGATCGCGAAGTAGTCCTCCAGGTGCCACGTCCGCACGATCCGGCCGCCGGCCACCTGGTGGAAGTCCGACGCCCGGAACTCGACCTCGCGGCCCGTGCCCTCGACGCCGAGCAACTCGCCGGCGTGTACGCCGCGGTCGACCGAACGCACGGCCACCATGTCGCCGGACTCGACGATGTGCTCGATCGTGACGGTCAGGCCGGAGAACAC
The DNA here is from genome assembly GCF_040644635.1 of Microbispora sp. NPDC046933. Lineage (NCBI taxonomy): Bacteria > Bacillati > Actinomycetota > Actinomycetes > Streptosporangiales > Streptosporangiaceae > Microbispora > Microbispora sp. NPDC046933. Next base: position 45,174 of record NZ_JBEYWW010000057.1, read on the forward strand.
GCCGCGAAGGTGTTCGATGCTCTTCTTCCAGCCGTCCGGGCCGGGCCCGCTTCGCATGGCCGGGACGGCCTCCCAATCGGGGGCGAGGGCCTCGTCGACCAACGCCGTGTCACCGGTGGCGAGGGCGTCGTAGAAGCGCCGGACCGCGATCTCGTTGTCAGTAGGCATGGATCTCACGGTAGGGACGCGCATCCTCGCTGATCAAAGACCTGTTCCGGAACACGTAATACGATTCGGGCATGACGGACCTCGACCTGCGGCTGGTGCGCTACTTCACCACCGTCGCGTCACACCTGCACTACGGCCGCGCCGCGGCCGAGCTGCGCATCGCGCAGCCGTCGCTGAGCCGGCAGATCAGCCGGCTAGAGGCCCGGGTAGGCGCACGGCTTCTCGACCGTACGCGGCAGGGCACGCGGCTCACCGAAGCGGGAGAGGCCTTCCTCCCTCACGCACACGCATTGTTGCGTTCGTCCGAGCAGGCCATGGCCGTCGCCCGGGCCGCCGCGCGGCCCACCCGGATCACCGTCGGCTACACCGCGGGCGTGATCGTCACTCCGGCGGTGCGGAACCTGCGGCGCAGGCATCCCGACGCCGACGTACGCACGCTGCACCTGGAGTGGAACGAGCCGCGCGAGGCCCTGCTCGACCGGCGGGTCGACGCGGCGATCACCCGGCTGCCGCTGCGAACCGACGGCCTGGACGTGACGATCCTCTACGACGAGCCGAAGATGCTGCTCGTGCCGGTCGGGCACCGGCTGGCCGGGAAGGAGTCGGTCACCCTCGACGACATCGACGGCGAGCCGATCCCTCGCTTCCCTGATCCGGAGTTCGACGCGTACTGGCGCATCGACCCGCGGCCCGGAGGCCGCCCCGCGCCCGGCGGCCCCCCGGTCGAGACCATCGAGGACAAGCTCGAATACATAGCCGCCGGGCAGGCCGTGGCCATCGTCCCGGCCGCTCTGCACGCGGCCGGCATCCGCCCCGACCTCACCGCGATCCCGCTGCACGGCGTCGAACCGGGCCACGTCGTCGTGGCGACCCGGGCCGCGGACCGCGGCCGTCTGGTGGCCGCGTTCCGCACGTCGGCCCGCGACTGCCTGAGCGCTCAGGGCAGCACGGCCGCCGGCTCCGGCTTGTGCACGCCCCACGGCCGGTAGCCCAGCGCATCGGAGACACCCACCAGATCGGCGAGCCGCCAGAGCGGTGCAGGCTCGGGACAGGGCACCGGAAGCCCCGACCAGGCGAAGGCGCCGCGGGAGGCCCGGTGGAAACCATTGACGACCTGCAGCAGCCCGTCCGCCCGCCGGGGCGAACCCGGCCGCCGCCGGGCCCCCGGGCCCGCCCCCCGGGCGGCGGGGGGGAGTTGGGCGGGTGGGC
>NZ_JBEYWW010000058.1:0-37606 GCF_040644635.1 Microbispora sp. NPDC046933
CGGGCGGCCCCCTGCTCGGGCCCCCCCGCGGCCCGCCCGGGGGGGGGGGGGGCGACCCCCCCGGCCCCGGGGTGCCGCCCCGCGCGGCCCCCCCCCGCCGGTGACCTACCTCACCCGCTGGCGCATGACGCTCGCGGCGGACCTGCTGGCCGAGCGCGAGACGGCGACCGTCGCCGAGATCGCCCACGCCGTGGGCTACTCCGACGCGTTCGCGTTCAGCGCGGCGTTCAAACGGATCCGAGGCGTCAGCCCGAGCGAGTTCCGGCGCACCGGTACGGCCGTTCCCGAGGGGCCGACCGGCCCACCCCCACGGCATCCGGGCGCCGTGCCGCCTGTCATCCCCGCTCCTCCTCCCGGCCCGGGAACCTCTTCGCGAGGTCCCGGGCCCACGGCGCGGCCGTGGCCGCCTGGTCGCCGGTGACGGGCGCGCCAAACCTGAGGTCTTTGACGCGCCCGCGTCTCAGCAGCCGGCATCCTGGGAGGCGTACCAGGCGTCGACGTAGAGGTCGTTGTAGAAAGACCAGCCGTCGAAGTTGCCGTTGACCCTTTCCTCGTGGGCGCGGTCCGCCCAGAGCCTCATGGCCTGCGCGTACACACGGCATTCCTTGGGCTTGGCCTGGGCGGCTCCCGCAGTACCTCCGAGGACTCCCATCGCCACGACGACGGCGATGATCGCTCGAACGAGAAATGGACGCTTTTTCATATCTCCTCCTATCGCTGAATCCGGGGCCGGACGGTCACCGAGGTGATCTGGGGCCGGCACAGCGGCGACCGCGTGGATTCCCGCACGCATGTGTTCCTCCCTCCTTCCCGAAGCGGTCACCGCGACGGGGATCACTGTCGCCGGACGCGCTTCCCCGCGGCTTCCTCCCCGTCGCGCGCCCGTCCCGGGCGGGGGAAGGCGAAGGGAAGGGCGGGGGAAGGGGCCGTTCGTAGCTTTCCCGGCGTCGCTCCGCACCGACCCAACGTTCCGCGGCGCCGCCGCGCCGGGGCAGGGCGGCAGAAAGGACAAGCACGATGAGCACGGACCTCGCACACGACAAGACGCGCCGCGGCCCGCTGAACGGCGTGGACACGCCCGCCCTGTTCGCCACGATCGACGCGGTGCGCGGCAATCCCGAGATCGCCAGGTTCCAGTTCCGGGCCAGGAACCGCTGGATCTCCGGCACGCACAACCGCACCGTCATCCGCGGCTTCTACGGCGCGGGCCAGGAGGACACCAGCCGCACCGGGGACTTCGTGTACGACGCCGACCACCCGGCGATCCTGGTGGGCTCGGGCAACGGCGCCACCCCGGTCGAGTTCCTGCTGCACGCGCTGGCCGCCTGCCTCACCTCCGGCCTGGCGAACATCGCCGCCGCCCGCGGCGTACGGCTCACCGAGGTCGAGTCGACCGTCGAGGGCGACATCGACCTGCTGGGCGTCCTCGGCCTGTCCGACCAGGTGCGCAACGGCTACCAGGGCATCCGCGTGAGCTTCACGATCTCCGGGGACGCGCCCGAGGAGGTGCTGCGCGGCCTGGTCGAGCAGTCCCGGGCCCGGTCGGCCGTCTACGACGTGTTCACCAACGGCGTGCCCGTCCAGATCGACGTGAACACCCGCTGACGCGGCAGGAGAGCGGACGGAAGCATGCCTACCACGACGGCGGTCAACACGGTGGTCAACACGGTGGTCATCGGCGCCGGCCACGCGGGCCTGGCGATGAGCCGGTGCCTGACCGAGCGCGGCGTGGAGCATCTGGTCCTGGAGCGGGGGCGGACGGCCGAGCGCTGGCGCACCGCGCGCTGGGACTCCTTCCGTCTGCTCACGCCGAACTGGATGTCCCGGCTGCCCGGCTGGGCCTACACGGGGCCCGAGCCGGACGGGTACATGGCGGCCGCCGAGCTGGTGGCCTATCTGGAGGGCTACGCCCGCTCGTTCGCCGCCCCGATCCTGGAGAAGACCACGGTGCTCCAGGTGCGGCAGGCGGCCGGCGGCTACCTGGTGCGTACGGACCGAGGTGCCTGGACGGCGGCCAACGTCGTCGCGACCGGCTACCACGTCCGGGCCGCCGTGCCGGGATTCGCCCGCGACCTTCCCGCGGACCTGGTCCAGATCACCCCTGATCGATACCGGCGCCCCGCCGACCTGCCCGGCGGGGCGGTGCTCGTGGTCGGAGCGTCCTCCTCAGGCGTGCAGATCGCCGACGAGCTGCTCCGGGCCGGACGCCCCGTGGTCCTGGCGGTCGGTGGCCACACCCGCCTGCCGCGCCGGTACCGGGGACGCGACATCCTGTGGTGGCTGGACCGGGTGGGCACGCTCGACCGTACGCTCGACGAGCTGCCCGACCCCGTACGGGCCCGCAGGGAGCCGTCGCTCCAGCTCAGCGGCACCGGCCGGACGCTGGACCTGCACACCCTGCACGAGCAGGGCGCGCTGCTCACCGGGAGGATGCTGGGCTGCGAGGGGGGACACGCGTACTTCGCCGACGACCTGGCGGCCGTCACGGCGGCGGCCGACGCCCGGCTACGGCGTGTCCTGGCCCGGATCGACGCCTACGCGGCGGGCGCTCCGGAGCCCCATCCCATCGCCGCGGCGCTACCCGATCCCGGCCCGCTCCAACTCGGCCTGCGACGCTTCGCGGCGGTCGTCTGGGCGACCGGACTGCGACCCGCGTATCCGTGGCTGGAGGTGCCGGTCCTGGACGCCGGCGGCCGGATCCTGCACCGCCGCGGCGTGACCGCCGCGCCCGGCCTCTACGCGCTCGGGCTGCGTTTCCAGCACCGCCGCAACTCCACGTTCATCGACGGTGCCCGGCACGACGCCGCCTACCTCGCCGACCATCTCACCCGACGCCGCCCGGCCCGCTCCCGGGCGGCGAGCCGACGAACGGAAGCCTGCCCATGTCCCCGCAACACCACGATGTCATCGTGATCGGCGCGCGCTGCGCAGGCGCGGCCACCGCTCTGCTGCTCGCCAGGCGCGGGCTGCGCGTGCTGGTGCTGGAACGCGCGGCCCGCGGCACCGACACGCTGTCCACCCACGCGCTCATGCGGGGCGGCGCCGTGTGGCTGCACCGGTGGGGCCTGCTGGAGCGCATCGCGGCAGCGGGGACGCCCCCGATCCGGCAGACCCGTTTCCACTACGAGGACGAGAGCGTGACGGTCTCGATCCGCCCCGCGGCCGGGGTCGACGCGCTGTACGCGCCCCGGCGCACCCTGCTGGACACGGTCCTGGTGGACGCCGCGGTGGCGGCGGGCGCCGACGTACGGTTCGGCACGGCGGTCACCGACCTCCTCACCGACCAGGACGGCAGGGTGACCGGCGTGGTGGCACGCACGCGTTCGGGCGGCGCGCTGCGGGCGCACTCCTGGCTGACGGTCGGCGCGGACGGCGCCCGCTCGCTGGTGGCCCGCAGGACCGGCGCGCGGCTCCTGCGCACAGGGCTCGGCTCGGGCGCGGTCGTCTACGGCCACTGGCAGGGCCTGGAGGCCACCGGTTATGAGTGGTTCTACCGGCGCGGCAGGACTGCGGGCCTGATCCCCACCAACGACGGCGAGGTCTGCGTGTTCGCCGGCCTGCCCTCCGCCGAGTTCTCCCGTGAGATGGCGGGCGGCCCGCGCGCCGGATACCGGCGGCTGCTGGCCACGGCCACCGGCGGCGCGGACGGAAGGTTCGCCGCGGCCGAGCCACCGCGCCGCCTGCGGGCCTTCCCCGGTCGTCCCGGATTCGTACGGCAGGCGTGGGGACCGGGGTGGGCACTGGTCGGCGACGCGGGATACCTCCTGGACCCGCTGAGCACGCACGGCATGACCGACGCGCTGCGCGACGCCCACCTGCTCGCCAGGGCGGTGTCCGGGATCCTGCACGGCGTACCGGAGCCGGAGGCACTGGCCGGCTACCAGGCCGACCGGGACAGGGCCGGATCGGCGTTGTTCGCGGCGGTCGACCGCATCGCCGGCTACGGCTGGAACGACCTGTCGATACGTGGGCTGCTGCGCGACCTCAGCTCCGCGATGAGCGAGGAGATCGAGGCCGTTTCGCGGCTCAGCGCATGATGACCGCCGGGTCACCGGATCGCATACTGATCCCATGAGGGTGGAGATCTCGCTGCTGGGAGACTTCACGGTCCGGATCTCCGGGGAGCCGGTCCCCGCCTCCGCCTGGAATCGGCGGTACGCGGCGAGCCTGGTGAAGATCCTCGCGCTGGAGCCGCGCCGCCGGCTGCACCGCGAGCGGCTGATGAACGCGCTGTGGCCGGACCTGCCGGTGGCCGAGGCCGGGCCACGCCTGCACAAGGCCACTCATTTCGCCCGCCGCTCCCTGGGACCCGAGGGGATCGTGGTGCGTGGGGACATGATCCTGCTGTTCCCTGACGTCCCGGTGACCGTCGACGTCCTGCGTTTCCAGGAACTGGTCGCCGACGCGCTCGACGCCGGCGACGCGGACTCGGCGGGCAAGGCTGCCGACGCCTACCCCGGACCGCTGCTCCCCGGCGACGAGTACGAGCCGTGGACCGCCGAGATCCGCGACCGGCTCAGGCTCCGCCACCTGCGGATGCTCCGCCAGGCACGGCGCTGGGCGGAGCTGGCGGAGTCCGACCCCACCGACGGCGAGGCACACCTGGAGCGCATGCGCGAACTCGTCGCGGCCGGTGACCCGCGTGCCGCGCTGCGCCAGTTCGAGCGCATGGACAGGGCGCTCAGGCAGGAACTGGGCGTGGGGCCGAGTGAGGAGGCCGTCCGGCTGCGCAACTCGCTGCTCGACACCCGGCAGGGGCAATCGCCGCCGAGCCCGCTGGTGGGCAGAAACGCCCAGACCGCCGCGCTGGACAACACGTTCGCCGAGTCCACGCGGGGACGCGGCCGCACGGTGTTCCTGTCCGGCGCGCCAGGCATGGGCAAGTCGCGTTTCCTGGAGTGGGCGCACGACCTGGCCGCGGCCCGCGGATGGCGGAGCGGGCACGGGGCGGCCTCGCGCATCGAGGGCGCCTGGCCGTACGCGCCGGTGCTGGAGGCGCTGGCCGACCTGTGCCGCAGGCATCCGACCCTGCTCGACGGCCTGGACGACCGGTGCCGCAAGGACATCGACCAGGCGCTGTCCGGACGCGCACCGGACTGGAGCGGCGGCGGCGGACACCAGCGGTTGTTCGTGGCCGTCGCCGAACTGGTGCGGCTGGCCGCTGCCGGACCCGGCCTGCTGCTCACCGTGGACGACGTGCACGAGGCCGACGAGGCGAGCCTGCGGCTGCTGCACTACCTGTCCCGCTGCTGCCTGAACGAACGCTTCGTCCTGGTGCTCGCGCACCGCCGCCAGCCCGTCTCCGACACCTTCGAGCAGGTGCGCACCAGCCTGTTGAGCCGGGCCGGCACGCTGGAGATCACGCTTGGCGCGCTGGAGCGGGCCGAAGCCGCGGCGCTCGCGCGGGCCGTACGGCCCGACCTCGCCCCGGACGAGGTGGAGCGCATCTGGGAGCTGTCGGGCGGCATGCCGTTCGCGGCGGCCGAACTGGCCCGTATGGCCGGAACCCCGCAGGCGGACGGGCGCGGCGCGGGCTCGGCCGTGCTCGCGGTGCTGGCGCCACAGGTACGCGCGGTGCTCGAACACGTCGCGACCGCCGGAGCCACGTTCGACACCGACACGTTCCTGGCGCTCGCCGGCCTGGAGGAACAGGAGGCGTTCGACTGCCTGGACGCGGCGCTCGCGACGCTGATCGTGGAACGCACCATGGACGGTTACCGGTTCAGGCACCCGCTGATCCGCGACGCGCTGCTCGGCGACATCCCGCCGCACCGCGGCAGGGCCCTGCACCGGGCCTGCGCCCAGCGGCTCGTCGCGATGAACGCCTCGCCCGCCAGGATCGGCCACCACCTGCTGGCCGCGGGGGATCTCGAGGCCGCCGTCCCGTACGTGCTGCGGGCCGCGGAGACGGAGGCCGCGGTGGGCGCGTACCGGGACGCGCTGGCGCTGGTCGAGTCGGTCCGGGCCGTCGCCACCAGCACCGACCAGGCCCGCGTGCTGGCGTTACGCGCCGATCTGCTCACCGCGGTCGGCGACCCCTTGGCGATCACCGCCTACCGTGAGGCGATCCGGGCCACCGGCGGGGACACGCACCGCGCGCTGCGCGCGAAACTGGCCCGCATCGCCGTCTACTACGGCGACCTCGACACGGCCACGGCCGCGCTGAACGGGCTGGAGACGGACGGCGGCCCGGCCGACGCCGCCATTCTCCTGGCCAGGGGCACCGTCGCGTACTTCACGGGTGACCTGGACGGCGCCTGGGAGGCCGCCTCCGCCGCGGGACTGGCGGAGGCGGCCGTGTGGGAGCAGCCCGACCTCACGGCGCTGAAAAGTCTCATCACCCACAACCGGGGCGAGTGGAGCCAGATGCTCCGCTCCGAACTGTTACGCACCCGCAAGGATCCGGCTCTGGCGACCATGGTCTTCGACTCGCACCTGTGCGTGGCCGAGTACCTGCTGTACGGGCCGTCCCCGTACCCCGAGGTGATCGAGCTGGCCCGCAACCTGCGCGTCACCGCCGAACGTGCCGGCGCGCTGCGCGCCGTGGCGTTCGCCGGCGCCCTGATCGGGGAGGCCGCGCTGCTCTACGGCGATCTGGACCTCGCCGAGCGGGAGCTGGCCGACGCCGCCGACCTGCACAGGGAGATCGGCGCGACCACGGGCGAGGCCCACTCCCTGCAACGGCTGGCCGAGGTGCGCCTGGCGCGCGATGATCGCCCGGCCGCCGACCGGCTGCTGCGGCGGGCGCTGCCGCTGGCACGCTGGTCGCTGCTGGCCAACCACCTTCTGCAACGTCTGTACGGCACGATGATCCTGGCCGCCCCCGATCCCGACGCGGCACGCGCCGTCGTGGACACCGCCGAGGCCGCGCTCGGCCAGTCCGACTTCTGCCACTTCTGCACCGTCATGTTCGAGGTGCCCGCGGTGATCGCGTGCGCGGGCGCCGGCGACCTGGCCGAAGCCCGGCGCCACCTGAAGATCGCCGAGCGCTCCGCGGCCCTGTGGGACGGCACCGCGTGGCAGGCCGCGATGCTGGAGGCCCGCGCCCACCTGGCCCGTGCCGAGGGCGACCCGGCCGAGGCGGCCCGGCTGTTCACCCGCGCGTCGGCCCTCTTCGCGGAGTCCTCGCATCCCCTCGACGCCGAACGCTGCCGGACCGCCGCCCGAACCCCCTGACCACGGAAGCACCGCGAAGGGACGAGGGTTGGCGCTGACGGTGACCGGGCGGCTGTCCCGGCAGGGAGCGGGACAGGCCGGTGCCCGTCCCGCTCGTCCGTCGCTCCGAGGTCGTGATGGGAAGGTTCAGAACGTGGGATAGACGTCCACGCTTGAGCCGCCCGTGGTCGTGTAGTTGGACCCCGTGGCCCAGGTGGTGTCGTTGATGAGAGGCTTGTAGTCGAAAGCGGTTCCGGAGGAGATCCCGGAGACCGTGCACACCCACAGGTCGGCGGCCTTGTTGGCGCAGTTCTGTCCCGCCGACCAGGACAAGGGGGACACCGAACCGCGCAGCGTGACGCGGTTGCCGTACCCGACGTCCTTGTGCACCCGGATGGTGGTCAGGGTCGGGAAGGTCGGGTAGATGTCGATCGTCGCACCGCCGGTCCCGGTGTAGTTGCTTCCCGTGGCGAAATAGGTGTCGTTGACCAGCGGTTTGAACTGGAAGGTCTGCCCGGCGGGGATGCGCTCGAACTCGTACTCCCAGACTCCGCTGGAGACCTCTCGGGCGGCCCGTCCCGCGGTCCAGCTGAACGGCGCGGTGTCGCCGCGGATGGACAGGGTGTTGCCGGAGGCGACCCCCGAGTGGACGCGGATCTTCGTGATGTTCCTGCCGGGCGGGGTGTAGGAGGAGACGGGCGTTCCGGGGGCGTAGACCTTGGCGCCGTGCTCACCCAGGGTCACCGTGATCTGCTTGCCGGTGACCCCTCCGGAGGCGACGGTGACGGTGTCGGAGGTGTCCATGAGGTTGGTGAGCACGGTGCCGACAGGGATCGTGCTCTCGGCCCGCAGCGGGATCGTGCGGGTCTGGGTGTTCCAGGACGAGCTCACCGCCGTGACGGCCTCGGCGCCCGTGGAGTCGACTCTCCGGGAGAAGGCGTAGACCGTGGTGTCCTTCCACATCTCCCGCTGGGTGCCGACGCGGAGGGCGGGATAGGCGGCCTTGACGGCGGTGAGGCGCTGGATGTGCTTGTAGATGGTCGAGGTCTCGCTGAAGCTCGGCATGTCCTTGCGGTTGTCCTTGTTGGCGATCGGCACCTCGTTGGGATTGCCGTTGCCGTCGTCGGCCTGCTCGGTGCCGTAGTAGATGACCGGGACGCCACGCGCGGTGAGCAGCACCGTGAGCGCGGCGCGCAGCCGCTGGTAGTTGTCGTTGGCCCTGGCCAGGAACCGCGCCCGGTCGTGGTTGTCGATGAACGTCTCGAGGCGGTTGGCGTTGTTGTACTTGTTGTCCTGCGCGAACAGGGCGCCGAGATTGTTCATGTCGCCGTCGCCGGCCAGGGTGTCCCGCACGGAGAAGAAGTAGGGGAAGTCGAGCACGCCCCACTCGTAGTCCTGGTACTCCGAGACGTAGTCGACGTCGCCGACGAACACCTCGCCGAAGGTGGGAACCCCCATGGTGGATTCGAAGGTCTGCAGCCAGCTCTTGGGCACCGACCGGGCGGCGTCGACGCGGATGCCGTCGAATCCCATGTCGACCCAGTCCTTGTAGGTGTCGAGCAGGAAGGCGGACACGGTCGAGTTGGACTGGTCGAGGTCGTCCAGGCCGCCGAGGTCGCAGTTCTCGATCTGCGTCTGCGTCTCGGTGCCGTTGAACAGGCAGTCGCCGTTGTGGTGGTAGTAGGAGGGGTTGTCCAACGGCGCGGCGGGCTTGTACGTCGACGGGCTGTAGGTGGTGGAGGTGCCGGCGAGGTAGTCGGCGGTGTGGTTGGGAACCACGTCGAGGATCATCTTCAGGCCCTTGGCGTGGGCGGTGTCGATGAGCGTCTGCAGTTCCGCCGCCGACCCGAAGTGCGTGTTGGGGGTGGCGAAGTTCTTGGTGAAGTAGCCGTGGTAGCTGGCCTCCTGGCCGTCCCGGCTGAGTGGTTCCTGTTCGGAGACCGGGGAGATCCAGACCGCGGTCGCGCCGAGGTTCTTGATGTAGTCGAGCTTGGCGGTCAGCCCGGCCCAGTCGCCGCCGTGGTAGAAGCCGAGATCGGTCGGTCGTACTCTCCGTGGCCGCTGTCGTCATTGGCGGTGCTGCCGTTGGAGAACCGGTCGACCAGCACCTGGTAGACGACGTCGCCCTCGGCGAGCGGCCCCGGTGAGGTTCCGGAGGTTCCGGAGGTTCGGGAGGTGTGGGAGGTTCCGGCGGCGGCCGGTCCCCCGGACAGCCCGGTGAGCGAGGTGGCCGCCAGGGCGGCCACGGTGAGCAGGACGGGTAACCGTTTCATCTTCCGTATCCCTTTCTGGGCATGACGGCATCGGCCTGCGGCGGACGTGCCGAGGCCGGGGAAACGCGCAGATCAGGCGATGGGCCCGGTGGATTCCCGGACGATCAGAGCGGTGTGCAGGGTCTGGTGGGGATGCTGGGTCTCGCCGCGGATCGCGGAGACCAGGAAGTCCCCGGCGACGCGGCCCTTGGCCTGGATGGGCTGGCGGACGGTGGTCAGCCGGGGCCGAACCCAGACCGCCTCGGGTTGGTCGTCGAACCCGGTGACCGACACCTCGCCCGGGACGTCGACGTCGAGATCGCGCAGGGCGTCGAGCGCGCCGATGGCGAGGATGTCGGACAGGGCGACGATGGCGGTCGGGGCGGGGTCGAGCAACATGAGATCCCTGGCGGCGCGGTAGCCGTCGAGCCGGGTGCAGGGCACCTCGACCAGCCGGACGTCGTCGAAGGTGAGGCCGACGGTGGCCAGTGCCTCGGCCACCCCGCTCATGCGACGGGCGAGGGGGCCGCGGTAACCGTAGACGGCCTTGTCGGGGCCGGGGTCGAAGGAGAGCACCGCGATGTGACGGTGCCCGAGGTCGAGCAGGTGCCGCACGGCCTCGTACGCCCCCGCGTGGTCGTCCACGTCGACGCTGGGCGCGCCCTCCTGCGGGTCGCTGTCCACCAGCACGAACGGGATGCCGCGCCGGGTGAGCTCGGCCACCTCGCCGCGGTCGGTCTCCAGGCCGCACACCACGAAGCCGTCCACCGCGGCGTACGGGATGGCCTTGAGCATGGAGTTGCGCAGCGGCGGGGTGAGCAGCAGGGTCAGGCCCTCGCGATGGCAGACCTGGCCGAGCCCGACCAGGAACTGGGCGTAGTAGGGGTTCTCCATCACCTGGGGCAGGTCCTGGGGCAGCAGCACCCCAAGGGACCGGGTGCGCCCCTGCTGGAGCATCCGGGCGACCGGATTGGGCGTGTAGCCGAGCTCTCCGGCGACCTCCAGGATCCGCCGCCGGGTCGCGTCGGAGATCTTGGTCGGGTCGTTGAAGGCGAAGGACACCGCTGACCGTGACACACCGGCCGCGGCGGCGACGTCCTTGGATGTCACCCGAGGCTCAGTCGGGCCGGACAAAACGCACCTCCCATGGGCGTACGGAAACGGCGCCCAGCTTGACCTGTTCGCCGGTGATCAGGTCGCGGCCGGTGCCGGTGCCGGCCGGCAGCGTTTCGGCCGCGTTGCCCCGGTTGGCCAGGACGAGCACGGTCTCGTCCGGGTGGACGCGGGCCCGGACAATCACATTCTCCCCGGCCAGCACGGTGGATTCCGACCCCCGGCGCAGCGCCACGTGGTCGCGGCGAAGCCGGGTCAGCGTCTTCAGCCAGGCCAGCTGCTCGTGGTCCCAATCCTTCTCCGACCAGGTCATGCACCTGCGGCAGTCGGGGTCGTTGAAGCCGCGCATGCCGACCTCGTCCCCGTAGTAGATCATGGGTGCGCCCTCGGCGGCCATGAGCAGTCCGAACGCGAACCTCGTGGCCTCCGGCTCGCCGCCGCAGCGGGTCCGTACGCGTTCGGTGTCGTGGCTGCCGAGCAGGTTCAGCATGAGCCCCTTCGCCTCCGGCCCGATCTCGCGGTCGATCGCGCCGAGCTCGGCGGCCAGCCACTCGCCGCCGAGCCGGTGGTCGGTGACGAAGCCGAGGATCGCGTCGCGCAGCCGGTAGTTCATCGCGCCGTCGGAGGTGTCGCCGCGGGTCCAGTCCGTGGCCGCCTCCCACACCTCGGCCACGATGTAGAGGTCCTCGTCGATGCCCTTCACGAGCCGCCGGAACTGCCGCCAGAACGGCAGGTTCTCCATCATGTACGGCACGTCGAGCCGCCACCCGTCGATGCCCGTGCGGCTCCACTTCTCCACGGCGGCGAACAGATGGTCGCGCACCTCGGGATTGCACACGTTGAGCTTCGGCAGGTAGGCGCACCCGCTGCAGGTGAGGTAGTTCGGCTCCGGGTCCGCCCTGACCGGGAACTCCTGGACGGAGAACCAGTTCACGTACGGCGAGGCGGCCCCCTTCTCCACCACGTCCCGGAAGGCCGGATGTCCGTCGCCGCAGTGGTGGAACACCGCGTCCAGGACCACCCGGATGTCGTGGGCGTGCGCGTCCTCGACCAGACCGGCGAAGGTCTCCTCGTCGCCCAGGGCGGGATCGATGCCGAAGTAGTCGATGGTGTCGTAGCGGTGGTTCGTGCCCGCGGTGAAGATCGGGGTGAGGTAGAGCGCGGTCACGCCGAGGTCGCGCAGGTGGCCGAGCCGGCCCCGCACGCCCGCGAGGTCACCGCCGAAGAAGTTGGTCCGGGTCGGCGGCCCGCCCCAGGGTTCGACCCCGGGCGGGTCGAGGGACGGGTCGCCGTTGGCGAACCGGTCGGGAAAGATCTGGTAGAAAACCGCGTCGCGGACCCAGTCCACGGGCTACTCCTTCACTCCGGTCGCGGCCAGTCCGCGCACCAGTGCCTTCTGCAACACGAGGAACACGCCGACGGCGGGGATCGCGGCGACCACCGTGCCGGCCATCAGCAGTTGGGGATAGGGGCTGTACTTGCCGGTGAAGACGGCCAGCCCGAGCTGGATCGTGCGGGCGTCGTCGTCGGACGTGACCAGCAGCGGCCACAGGAAGTCGTTCCAGCCGAACAGGAAGCTGAACACGGCGACGGTGGCGAGCGCGGGACGGCACAACGGCACGATCACCCGCAACAGGACGCGCAGCCGGCCCGCCCCGTCCACGCGGGCGGCCTGCTCCAGCTCGACGGGGATCGTCTGCATGTACGCCCGCAGGACGACGATGCCGAACGCGTCCGCCAGCCGAGGCACGATCAGGCCGGTCCAGCTGTCATACCAGCCGAGCCGTACGACCAGGTCGAAGGCGGGCAGCATGGTCAGGAAGGTCGGCACGAGCATCGTGGCGACCAGTGCCAGGAAGATCGCATTGCGGCCCGGGAAGCGCAGCCGCGCCAGGGCGTACGCGGCCAGGGTGTCCAGCACGAGGTGCCCGGCCACGATGCCCAGCGTCATCACGGCGGTGTTGAGGTAGTAGCGGGCGAAGGGCGCCGCGCTCATCGCCTCCGCGTAGTTGCCCCATTCGAACTCGCCCGGCCACAGGAACGGCGGCTGGTTGACGTGTGGGAACTGCTTGAGCGAGGTCGTCACCATCCAGCAGAACGGCGCGACCACGACGACGGACGCGGCGAGCAGGACCGCGTGCCGCGGAACGTCGCGGCGGCGGGGACGGCGCGGGCGAACGTGCCGTGCGGTCAGGACCACTGCGACCGCCCTCCCAGCCGCCACTGCAGCCAGCTCAGCCCGAAGACCAGGGCGAAACCGGCGTACGCGATCGTCGCGGCATAACCGAACTCGCCGGAGGAGAACGCCGTGCGGTAGACCAGGAACCCGAGGACCTCGGTGCCGCCCAGCGGGCCGCCCTGGGTGAGCGCGTAGACCAGGTCGAACCCCTGGAACGTCGCGATCAGGCCCTCGATGATCACGAAGAACGTCATCGGCGCGAGCAGCGGGACGGTGATCCGCCGCAACCGCTGCCAGCCGCCGGCCCCGTCCAGCGCGGCGGCCTCGTACAACTGCGGCGGAATCGCCTGCAGTGCGGTCAGATAGAGCACGACGTTGAGGCCGAGCTGCTTCCACACGGTCAGCAGGGTCAGCGACAGCAGCGCCAGGTACGGATCGCCCAGCCAGTTGAGCCCGGTCAGCCCGCCCATGGGTCCGTCCTGTCCGAACAGGTACTTCCACACCGTCGCCACCGCGATGGACGAGGTGACCACCGGAAGGAAGAAGATCCCTCGGTAGAGCGCCAGCCCCCTCAGCGGCGCGTTGAGCAGCACGGCCAGGCCCAGACCGGAGGCCACGCCGAGCACCGTGACGCCCAGTCCGTACAGGACGGTCACGAGGAGCGAGTTGCGGAACTCGGGATCGCCGGCCATCCGCACGTAGTTGGCCAGCCCCGCGAACACCTGCTCGGGGCTGGCGCCGTCCCAGGTCGTGAGGCTGAGCCGCCCCGTCGCGACGATCGGATAGACCACGAACAGGCCGATCACCGTCAGCGCGGGAGCCAGGCACAGCGCCGCGGCCCAGCCGTCGCCTCCTCTCCGGGCTCGCCGGGCTCTCCGGACTCTCTGGGCTCTCTGGGCGAGGGACAGGCGCCCGCCCCGCGAAGCGGGCACCCGGACCTGCGGCATGCTCGTCATCCCGCCGCCAGGATCGCGTTGACCTCGCGCTCGGCGTCGGCGAGCGCCGCGTCGACCGTCTTCTTTCCGTGAACGGCCTGCTCGACCTCCTTGGCGAAGGCCATCGACACCTTCGGGTAGAGGGGGGTGGCCGGGCGGGCGCGGGCGGTGGGCAGCGCCTCCACGAACGGTTTCATCAGCGGGTCGAGCGAGCCGAGATAGTCGGCGCCGCCAGCCACCGACCGGCGGGTGGGCAGGAAGCCGGTGGCCTTGCTCCAGCCCAGGCTCTGGTCGGAGAACCAGCCGAGGAAGGCCGCCGCGTCCTTGACGTGCGGTGAGGTGGAGAAGACGACCGCCTGCTCACCGCCCATGTTCGTGGCCGGTTCGCCGTCCGCGGGGTACGGAATGGGGGCGGCGGCGAACGGGAACGGCGGCTTGTCCTTCCAGATGCCGACCATCCACGAGCCTTCCTGCGCGGAGGCGGCGGCCCCCTTCTCGAACGCGCCCCACGGCCCTAGCGGGCTGGCGCCCTCGCGGATCAGGTCGACCCAGAAGCCGAGCGCCTTGCGGCCCGCCTCGGAGTTGAACGCCGCCTTGGTGTTGTCGGGGGTCAGGAACTCGCCGCCGGCCTGCCAGAGGTTGACCTGGAAGTTCCAGGTCACGCCTTCGCCGCTGTCACCTGGCTGGGTGTACAGCTCGAACCCGGGCTTGCCTGTCTTGTCCTTGATGGTGGCGGCCGCCGCCGACAGCTCCTCCCACGTCTTCGGCGGTTTGGCGGGGTCGAGTCCGGCCTTCGCGTAGAGGTCGGTATTGATCATCGTCGCCAGCGTGTTGGCGGAGACGGGGATGGACAGTTGCTTACCACCGGACGAGCCGAACTTCAGCATCTCGGGATAGATGTCGTTCCAGGTGGAGGCCGGAATGTGCGGCTTGAGATCGGCGAGCCGCCCCGTCGCGGCCAGGCGCGGGACCCACACCAGGTCGCCGATCGCGACGTCGGGAAGGGTGCGGCTGGCGGCGGCGGTCTGCAGCTTGGTGAGCAGATCGGCGCCGGGGACGGTCACGATCTTGAGCGCGATCCGGGGATGGGCCCGCTCGTAGTCCTTGGCCAGCCGCTCGAAGACCTGGGCGTTGTTGCCGTCCCAGTAGTGCCAGACGGTCAGCTCCGTGGTGTTCCCCGTCGGGGTGCTCGTGCCGGTGGATCCACAGGCGGTGATCGCCAGGAGAGCGGTCAGGGCCAGAGGAAAGAAATGTGTGGGCCTCATCGGGCCTCCAAGGGGGGTTAACGAGTTTCTAACACGTGTTAATAATCGGTTACCTGAGGGGTGTCAAGACCCCTTCGGCCACGACCGCCGAAATCACCGGGTTGACTTCTCGTAACGTCCGCAGAAGGCTCACTGGCGGAGGTCGGACAGGAGCCTTCGGATGGCGTCGGCGATGACAGGGTCGACGGCGAACCGCTGCTCCAGCCAGTTCAGGGTGACCGTGGCAGCCTGCCTGTTGCGCTCGTATCCGGGGACCATCTCGGCCAGCGGCAACACATCCGGCGAGTACGCCTGCTCCACGCGCCGGCTCGGTTCGAAAGGGTCACGGCGGTCGTGCGCCCGGACGGTTGTCAGGCGCAGCAAAGCGATCACCCGGTCGACGGCGAACGACTGGATGAAGCGGGCCCCGGTCAGCCGCTCGCCGCGCAACTCGCGATGCAGGCCGACATAGAGGTTGGTCAGAGCCTCGTTCAGGTGGAGCTCGACCGTGTCGTACGGCGGGCCGGCGGGTGGCCTCCCGTATCCCGCGAGGTCGCCGGTCACGTCCTCGCGCTGCCAGACGACGCGCGCGCCCTGGAAGGGGAGCCGGGCCAGTTCGTCGAGTGTGAGGACCGCGTACTCGACGAAGATCCCGTCGGCGAAGAGCGCCTTGCGCCCGTTGGGGTGGTTCACGAAGCTGTACGCCACCGGACAGGACCCCTGCAGCCAGTCGATGGACTCCAGATAGCGGGGCTTGGCGGCGCCCTCGACGACGACGAAGAAGTCCAGGTCGGAGTGCTCGTCGAGCCGGTCGTGCTCCACGCCGGCCGAGCCGAGGCCGAGCAGCGCCAGCGCGTCCCCGCGCGTGGCCAGGTGTGCGGCGAGGTCGTCCAGCCGCCGCAGCATGCGGTGCATCCACGTCATCCCTTCGTGAAGAGTCGACGTTTCAGCCCGCGCAGCCCCTGTGACCGCCGAGGTCGCGACACCTGCTCCTGAAGACTTCGCGAGGCAGCGCACGCGTGTCAAGCGGCGACCCGCCGGGTGAGGCCGTGCGGTGAGCGCAGGTTTGTCAGTCGTGCGCGCAATACTCGCCGCTGGCGATCACGAGGACGATGCATCCGGGATGGCGCGGTCACTCCGTCGTGTCGCTTGAACGACGAGCTCTACATCACGCACACCGTGGAGGCATCGGCATGAGCGCGGATCGGATGCTGACCTATGTCGGCGGCGGCTCGGCGAAGTTCTGGGAAGTCCGTCAGAACGGTACGGAGCTGAACATTCGCTATGGGCGGATGGGCACAGCCGGTCAGGCGCAGGTGAAGTCGTTCGACTCCGCTGCCGCCGCCGCGGCGGCGGCCGACAGACTGGTGGCGGAGAAGTTACGCAAGGGCTACACGGAAGACGAAACGGTCGACGCGCCGGTGACCTCCGCAGCGGAGATCGACAGCGCCGGGGATGAGGACCGGCTGACGATGCCGGCCGCGTGGCTGCGCGCTCTTCATCCGCGGCGGGGTGGTGCGAAGGTCACCGTGAAGAAACTCGACACGGGAGCGCCCAAGGAACTCGCTGCGAGATTGGACGAGCATCGGCAGTCGATCCTCGATTCGCTGGCAAGGTGTTCCGACCCGGAGCTCGCCGCCGCGGGCGCGGCGTACCTGGCCGGGGAGCCCGCCGCCACGCCGCTGGGCGCCGCGGTGGTCGCCCAAGTGGTGACCGCGTCGCTGCCGTCGAACGACCGGCCGTCGCTGCCGCTGTTCGCCGAGGCCTGGCTGGTCGACCGCGGCCTGGTGTTCGCGGCGGTGGCCGTGGCCGAACTGGCCTCGCTGGTTTTCGGTTTCGACGGGGACACCTGGCGAGTCCGGCGGCTGGCCGGCGGTGAATCCCCCAACCATTGGTTCGGCTGGGATCGGATGGACCCCGCCAGGCGGGTCCGTGCCGCCCTCGCGGCCGCATCGGATGCCGAGTACGCCGAGGTCGTCGCGGCGCTGGCGGTGAGCCGAGAAGGCGGGCTCCACCATCGGGTGGCGGCTTCCTACCTGGCGCCGACCGAGGTGGACTGGGTCACGGCCGACTGCGCCGAAGTGAGCCGCGTCAATCCGCGTCTCGCCCTCAACCTGGTCGCCGCGATCAGCACACCGGAGCACGCGGCGCTCATCGCGGACCACCTGCCGGGCTACGGCGTGATGAACTTCCTCGCTCTGCCCGCCACGATCATCGACGGCATGGGGGACGCGGCCGTGCCGGTGCTCGCCGGATGGTTCGACAAGCTCTACGACGCGGAAAGCCGGCGGCGGCTGCTGGACATGCTCGCCGAACTGCCGGGCGACGCGGCGATGCGGGCACTCCTCGACCGGATCGAGCACAAGCACACCCAGGCGGCCCTCCTGCGCGCGGCGGCCCGCTTCCCGCGCCGGGCGATGCGGATGCTGGCCGCCTCCGACGGCAAGGTCGCCGACCTGCTGCTGCGCGCCCACGTGCGGGCGCGTCCCGACCTGGTGCCCGAGGTGACCGCGACCGTCGGCGACGCCGCCGCTGAGCGGATCAACACGGTCGCGACCGCTGCGACCGTCCCCACCGCTCCGGTCGAGGCCCTGCCCGAGGTGCTGGTCAGCCCGCCGTGGACCCGTCCGCGTACGGCCCGCAAGCAGGTCGTCGTGAATGACCTGGTGTGTGCCGATGAGCCGACCGTGGTGTGGGGGCCGGGCGAGCGGGACAGGTGGCGTTCCGCCCGGCCAGGGGACGATTCATGGGATCGGGCCTGGAACGGGAGCTGGGAACAGATCGCCCGTCAGATCGCCGACGGCCGGAAGGGCAACTGGTATGACGAGGTCACCCTGTTCGTCGCCGGGCCCGAGGAGCTGGCCGGACCGCTGATCGAGAAGTGGCGCCCGGCCGACCTGTGGGGAGCCTCCGAATGGATGCCGAGGGTGGTCGCCAGGTTCGAGCTGGCGGCGCTGCCCCTGGTGCTGGACAGCGCCCGGCGCAGCCCCGTCGCGGTCGCCCCGGCGCTGCTTCCGCTCGCCGCCCCGGAGGTCGCCGTGCTGATGGCCGAGTGGCTGGCCCGGCTGAAGTCGGTGCGCGCCACCGCGCTGGCCTGGCTGGCACGCCACCCCGAGGCCGCCGCGAGGGCGCTGATCCCGGCGGCTCTGGGCAAGGCCGGGGTGGCCCGGCGACAGGCGGAGCAGGCGCTGGCGGTGCTGGCCGCGGGCGATGCCCGCGACGCTGTGGCGCAGGCCGCCGCGGGTTACGGCCTCGTCGCCGAGGCCGCGGTCGCCGGCCTGCTCGCGGCCGACCCGCTCGACGCGCTGCCCGGCAAGATGCCCGTGCTGCCCGAGTGGGCGGAGGTCGCGGTCCTGACGCCGATCCACCTGCGCGGCGACGCGGGTGCGCTGCCGCCCGAGGCGGTCCGCCATGTGATGACGATGCTGGCGATCTCCCGGCCCGGCGATCCGTACGCCGGTCTCGCCCTGGTCAAGGAGGCCTGCGACAGCCGCAGCCTCGCGGACTTCGGCTGGGCGTTGTTCCAGAGCTGGAAGGCAGCCGGCTACCCGTCCAAGGAGAGCTGGGTGATGGACGCGCTGGGACTGCTCGGCGACGACGAGAC
The DNA here is from genome assembly GCF_040644635.1 of Microbispora sp. NPDC046933. Classification (NCBI taxonomy): domain Bacteria; kingdom Bacillati; phylum Actinomycetota; class Actinomycetes; order Streptosporangiales; family Streptosporangiaceae; genus Microbispora; species Microbispora sp. NPDC046933. Next base: position 18,483 of record NZ_JBEYWW010000058.1, read on the forward strand.
CGTCCGGCGGCTGACGCCGCTGATCAGGACCTGGCCCGGTGAGGGCGGCCACGCGCGTGCGGTCGCGGGCCTGGACCTGCTGGCCGGCATCGGTTCCGAGGTCGCGTTGATGCACCTGCACGGCATCGCGGAGAAGGTCAAGTTCAGCGGGCTCAAGAACCGGGCCAGGCAGAAGATGGACGAGGTCGCCGCGGAGCTCGGCCTGACGCCGCAGGAACTGGCCGATCGGCTGGTGCCGGACTTCGGGCTGTCCGCCGACGGCAGCCTGACCCTCGATTACGGCCGCAGGCAGTTCGTCGTCGGCTTCGACGAGCAGCTCAAGCCGTACGTGGCCGATTCCGCCGGGAAGCGGCTCAAGAACCTGCCCAAGCCGGGGGCGAACGACGATCCGGAGCTCGCGCCCGCCGCCTACCAGCGGTTCGCCGGGCTGAAGAAGGACGTGCGCGCCGTGGCCGGGGACAACATCCGCCGGCTGGAGCAGGCCATGGTGAACCGGCGGCGCTGGAGCGGTGCGGAGTTCACGCGGCTGCTCGTCGGCCACCCGCTGCTCTGGCACATCGTGCGGCGGCTGGTGTGGGGGCTCTACGACACCTCGGGAAAGCTCACAGGCGCCCTGCGCGTGGCCGAGGACCGCAGTTTCGCCGATGTCGAGGACGACACGCTGACATTGCCCGGCGAGGCCCTCGTCGGGGTGGCGCACCCGCTGGAGCTGGGAGAGAACCTGGCCGCCTGGGCCGAGGTGTTCGCCGACTACGAGATCCTGCAACCGTTCCCGCAACTGGGCCGGGAGACGTACGAGCCGGACGAGACGCTGCTGGCCGAGATCGGCTCCGCCAAGGTCCCCACCGGCGCGGTGATCGGCCTGGAACGGCGTGGCTGGCGGCGAGGCGATCCGCAGGACGCCGGCCTCCAGTTCTGGATCGAGCGGGACGTGCCCGGCGGCAGGACCATCACGATCGGTCTCGATCCTGGCATCGCGATCGGCTACCCCGACTTCGCCGACGAGCAGACCCTGATGGGGGTCGACCTCGACGGCCTCGATCCGATCACCGTCTCCGAGATCCTGCGAGACCTCCGGGAGATCACCCGATGAACGAACACGTCCAGCGGCCCCCGGCCGAGATCCGCTACGCCGGCGAGCTCGCCCGGCTGCGGGACGACGACACCGACGACCGGCCGCCGGGCTGGGCGTTGAGCCTGCGGGCCGCCCGGAGCTTCGTCCTCGGGGACGAGAAGCTGGGCATCAGCCGCAAGTTCGTGGGTGATCCTTCGCTGATCGACCGATCCCTGGTGACGCTCGCGACCAACCGCGGGCTGATGCTGGTGGGTGAGCCGGGCACGGCGAAGTCGCTGCTGTCCGAGCTGCTCGCCGCGGCGGTGAGCGGAACCTCGACGCTCACCGTCCAGGGCGGAGCGGCCACCACCGAAGACCAGATCAAGTATTCGTGGAACTACGCGCTGCTGGTCGCCGAGGGCCCGTCCACCCGGTCACTGGTGGCCGCTCCGCTGCTGCGCGGCATGGCCGAGGGCAAGGTGGTGCGCTTCGAGGAGATCACCCGGTGCCCGCTGGAGGTGCAGGACTGCCTGCTGTCGCCGCTGTCGGACCGCGTGCTCGCCATACCGGAGCTGACCGGTCCGGAGGCGATGGTGTTCGCCCGGGAGGGATTCACCGTCATCGCCACCGCCAACACCCGCGACCGCGGCGTCAACGAGATGAGCGCCGCGCTCAAGCGCCGGTTCAACTTCGAGACGGTCTTCCCCATCGCCGACTTCGACACCGAGCTGCTGCTGGTGGAGGCGGAGGCCACCGCTCTCCTGAAGCGGTCGGGCGTCGGCGCGCCGCCGCGGCGCGACGTGCTGGAGGTCCTGGTCACCGCGTTCCGGGAGCTGCGCGAGGGGCGGACCGCGCGCGGTGACGCCACCGACCGGCTGTCGGGGGTGATGAGCACCGCGGAGGCCGTCTCGGTCGCGCATGCCGTCGGGCTGCGCGGGTGGTTCCTGCGCGGCGAGCCCGGCGACGCCGCCGACCTGGTCTCCTGCCTCGCGGGCACTGCGGCCAAGGACAACCCGGAGGACCTGGCGAAACTCCGCAGATATCTGGAGCAGAGGCGGCCCGGAGACCAGTGGAAGGCCGTGTACGAGGCCCGTCACCTGCTGCCGGGCTGACGATGGCGGTCACGTTCCTCGGCGTGCGGCACCACAGCCCCGCCTGCGCCCGGCTGGTCGCCGACACCATTCGTTCCGTACGGCCGGCGTACGTGCTGGTCGAGGGCCCGGCGGACATGAACCACAGGATGGACGAGCTTCTGCTGGGGCATGAGCTGCCGATCGCGGTCTATACCGGCTATCGGGATCCGGAACGGCGGCACGGCTCATGGACGCCGCTGTGCGACTACTCCCCCGAGTGGACCGCGCTGACCGCGGGCGGTGAGGTCGGCTCCGAGCTGCGTTTCATCGACCTGCCCGCCTGGCATCCGGCGCTGGCCGAGGTCCGCAACCGTTACGCCGACGCGGAGGCCCGCTACAGCGAGGTGACCGGACGGCTGTGCCGTGTCTTCTCCGTGGACAACGTGGACGCGTTGTGGGACCACCTGTTCGAGGTCGAGCCGGCCGACGGGCTGGCCGAACGGCTGGCCGCCTACTTCGACCTGGTGCGCGGCGACACGCGGACCGGTTCGGACGACATGGCCCGCGAGGCGTACATGGCGCAGTGGATCCGAGCCGCCGTCGCCGACGCGGGCGACAGGCCGGTGGTCGTGGTCACGGGCGGCTTCCACCGCCCCGCGTTGATCCGGCTGGCCGAGCAGGGTGACCGCACCTGGCCGGAGGTGCCGGGGCCGCCCGCGGACGCGGTCGTCGGCAGTTACCTGGTGCCGTACTCGTTCCGGCGGCTGGACGCCTTCGACGGCTACCAGTCGGGCATGCCGTCGCCGGGCTACTACCAGCACCTGTGGGAGTCCGGTCCCGCCGACGCCGCCCGCGGGCTCACCGAGGCGGTGACGGCCCGGCTGCGCGCCCGGCGTCAGCCGGTGTCCACCGCGGACCTGATCGCCGCTCGGGCCACCGCGGACGGTCTCGCGTTGATGCGCGGTCATCCGCATCCGGCCCGGGTCGACGTGCTGGACGGCCTGGCCGGCGCGCTGGTCAGCGAGGCGATCGAGGCCCCGCTGCCCTGGGCGACCCGTGGCGCGCTGCAGGCCGGAACTCACCCCGTCATCGTGGAGATGATCGCGGCCCTCAGTGGTGACCGGGTGGGCCGTCTGCATCACTCGACTCCGTTGCCACCGCTGGTCCACGCGGTTCTCGCGGTGCTGGGCGGTCCGGGTGAGGAACGGCTCGACCTCGGCGAGGAAGCCGGCCGCGAGCGCAGCCGGTTGCTGCACCGGCTGCGGGTGCTGCGGGTCCCCGGCGTGGTGCGCACCTCGGGACCCACCTCGGGACCCCGCCCGGCAGGCGGTGCGGAGCTGGTCGAACGATGGATGCTGACCGAGTCCGACGATCGGCTGCCCGCACTGATCGAGGCCGGTGGGTACGGCGTGGACCCGCAGGAGGCGGCGGCCGCCGCCCTCGCCGAACGGATCCCGGGCGCGGACCTGGACCAGCTGGCCGACGTCCTGTTCGACACGGCGCTGTGCGGCATCGGCGAACTGGCCGGACGGGTGCTGGACGACCTGGCGCGGGCCGTCGGCGCGGCGGCCGATCTGGGATCGCTGGGCCGCACCCTCACGGTCGCCCTGGCGATGTGGCGCCACGACGACCTGTTCCGCACCAGCGGCAGCACCACCGTGGGCACGGTCGTCCGGGCCGCCACCCGCCGGGCGCTGTGGCTGGCCGAAGGCGTGCGCGGCGGCCCCGCACCGGCCGACCTCCAGCGCGTCAACGCCCTGACCGCCGTCCGCGACGCCCTCAGACACGCCGGCCCGTCGCTCGGACTGGACACGCACGCGGCGCTGGGCGTCGCGGACCGGCTCGCCGCCTGCCAGGAGGCGCCACCCGACCTGCGTGGAGCGTCGTTGGGCCTGGGCTGGTCACTGCGTGGTACGGCTGCCATGGACCCCGCCAGGGCGGTGCGCGGCGCGTTCGTCCCCGCGTCGGCCGGGGACTGGCTGGCCGGGTTGTTCGCGCTCGCCCGGGAGGAGGTGCTGCACACCGCCGGCATGCTGGAGCTGCTCGATGAGCTGGTCGGAGAGATGACCGATCGCGACTTCCTGGTGGCCTTGCCCGCGCTGCGCCAGGCGTTCGGCTTCTTCCCGCCTCGCGAACGGCACCTCATCGCCACCCGTCTGGTCGAGCGGCGCACCGGCGGCGCGTCCGCCTGGGACCTGATGCGGCTGGACGCGGCACCGGAGCTGGTGGCCGCCGGCAGGGCACTGGACGAGCGGGTCGAGGCGGCACTGCGCCGGGAGGGACTGATCACGTCATGACCGACCCCACTCTTGAACGGTGGCGCCTGCTGCTCGGCGAGGCGGGCAGCGCATGCCTCGGCGGGCAGCCGCTCGACGCCCAGGCCGCCGCCCGTGACGCGGCCATCGACTGGCTCTACGGCCGCGACGAGGACCTGCGCCGGCGTGGTGTGCGGCAAAGCGGTCCACGGCAGAGCGGGACGGGCGAATCGACGCTGACCACCTTCGACTGGCTCGACGACATCGTCCGGCTGTTCCCGAAGGAGACCGTCGAACGGCTGCACCGTGACGCGGTCGAGCGTTACGAGATCCATGACGTGGTGACCGACCCGGCCGTGCTGGCGCGCATCGAACCCAATCCGGCGCTGCTCAAGGCGGTGCTGCGGACCAAGCACCTGATGAACCCACAGGTGTTGCGGCTGGCCAGGCGGATCGTGGAGCAGGTCGTCCGGCAGCTGACGGACAAGCTCGCCACCGAGGTTCGCAGCGCGTTCTCCGGCACCAGGGTGCGGCGGCCCGGCCGGACGCGGCTGGCCCGCGATTTCGACATGGTCAGGACCCTGCGCGCCAACCTCGGCCGCTACCAGCCCGAGACCGGCAAGGTGGTGATCGAGACCCCGTTCTTCTTCTCCCGCACCCGCCGCCACCTGGAGCAGTGGCAGGTGATCCTGCTCGTCGACCAGTCCGGGTCGATGGTCGACTCGGTGATCCACTCGGCGGTCACCGCCGCCTGCCTGTGGGGGTTGCCCGGTGTACGCACCCACCTGGTCGCCTTCGACACCGAAGTGGTGGACCTGACCGCCGACGTCGACGATCCGGTGGAGTTGCTGATGAAGGTCCAGCTCGGCGGCGGCACCGACATCGCCCGCGCGGCGGCGTACGGTGCGAGCCTGGTGGATCGGCCGCGCCGCGCGATCGTCGCGCTGATCTCCGACTTCTACGAGGGCGGTGATCCGCACCGGTTGCTGCGGGTCGTGCGCGACCTGGTGGCGCAGGGCAGCAAGGTGCTGGGCCTGGCCGCCCTCGACGAGCAGGCCAATCCCGCCTACGACCGGGAGCTGGCGCAGCGCCTGGCCGACGCCGGAGCCTACGTGGGTGCGATGACACCCGGCGAACTGGCGTCCTTCGTGGCGGAGCACGTGGGCCGATGAGGACAGATCTACTCGGGCTCACGGCGGACTCCCTCGCCGCGCTCACCAATCGCGGTCTGGTCAAACGCGCCGGCAAGGAGGCCGCGCCGGAGCTTCGGACCGACCCTGACGGCACCGTGCACGGCGGCTTCTCCGACGGCGTGACCACGACCCTGCCTCCCGGCGGCCTCGACCTGGCCCGCTGCACGTGTGGTTCCCTCGGTGTCTGCCGGCACGTCATCGGGGTGATCCTCGCCTACCAACGCCTGCCCGCCGAGGCCGCCCCGGTAGCCGCCGAGGCCGACGCAGAGCCCCTGCCCTGGTCACCGGGGCAGGTGACCGACGACGAACTCACCGCCAGGATAGGCGCCCGGCTGATGGCCGCCGCTCGCCGTACGGAGAGAACCGGATTCACCGCGCGCGTCCGCCGGGCGACCTCCGCTGATCCGGTGCCACAGGTCGAGCTGGCCACCGCGACGGTGCGCTTCCTGGTCCCGGGCGATCTCGGATTCGTCCACACCGACACCGTCGCCGGTAGTCGCGACGACGTCATCGCCCTGGCGGTGTGGGCGTTCCGGGTCGCCGACGAGCTGCACCCCGGCGTCCCCGAGGTGCGGGTCGACGTCGGAGGCGAGGCCGAAGCCGGCGCCGGATCCGGGCTGGAGCGGGCCCTGGCCCTGGCCGGCACGGTCCTGCGCGAGGGTGCGGCACATCTCGGTCAGGGTCTCGATGCCACCATCGCCGACGTGCGGCGCCACCTGGACGCCGCCGGGCTGCGCTGGCCGCTGCTGGCCGTCGGCGACCTCGCCGAGCAGCTGACTTCCTATCGCGACCGTAGCTCCCACTACCGTCCCGAGCTGCTCGCGAGCCACATCGCCGAACTCCACGCCCGGCACCGGGCGGTGACGCGGCCGGACGCCACCCTGCGCAGCAGCGTGCTCGGCACCGCCGAGGCAGCCGAGACCCCGTTGCGCCGGGCCCGGCTGGAGAGCCTCGGCTGCCGGATCCGCAGTCTCGGCGACCAGCGGATCGCCGAGGTCTACCTGGCCCACAGCGACAGCGCCATGGTGCTGGTCCTCCGCCGCCAGTGGGACGGCGACGACGGGGCGGCGCTGGCCCGGCGGCGGATCGCCACGTCCACGCTGGCCGCTCTGGCCACCGGCACCCTGGTCACGGAGTCCGCCGTCCGCAGCGCCAGCCGTACGGTGCGGCTGGCAACCGGGCGGATCTCCACGACGACGGTCAGCCCGTCACGGGGCGACTGGGGTGAACTGCCGCCGTCTCTGGTGGTGACTGACTTCGCCGCGCTCAGCCGTGCGCTCGACGCCCTCACTCTCCGGCCCGTCCGCCCGCGAGTGGAAGCGGAACTGATCCGGGCCGTCGCCGTCGCCCGGGTGAAGGCCGTCACCTACGCGCCCGGAGACCAGCGTCTCGACGCCGTCATCGTCGACCAGGCGGGTAACACCGCCACCGTCAGGGCCACTCACACCGGCGCGGCCCCCGGACGCCTCGACTCGCTGGCCGCCGTGCTCGCCGGCGAGGAGGGCGAGCTGCGCTTCGTCAGCGGCGTGGTCGGGCGGACCGCGGGCGGTGTCGTCATCGAACCGGTCGGTCTGGCGGTCGGCGGCCGGGTCGTCGTCCCCGACCTCCAGCCTCCCGGTGGGAGCGGCAGGCTCATGGTCGCCGAGGACGCCCGGCACGAACCACTCACCGCGGCTCTGATCGACGCCCGAGGACTGCTCGCCGAAGTGGCCCATCACGGCCTGTCTCACCTGCCACCGACCTACGACGACCGGCTCGCCGCCGCAGCGCGGCGGCTGACCGTGCTCGGACTGCACCGCATCGTGCAGGCCGTCACGGCCTTCGCGGCGACGCGGACCCACGCCTGCGACGAGGCGGCCGAGCAGGCCTGGATCGACGCCTACCTGCGCCTGGACGTCGCTCTGGACCTGAACTGACTGATGTGGGGGTCTCGCTGTCAGCATGCTTCGCCCTCGCGGGACCTCCATGCGGAGTGCTCAGTCCCTGACCAGGAGGCCCTGGAAGGTGACGTCGCCTTCGTCGCCGTCCCATCGGTAGTCGAGCCCTTCGCCGGTCTGGATCAGGGTGATCCTGCCCGCGGCGCACTTGTCCAGCCGGAAGACGAGTGCCGTGCCGGAGCTGTGCGTCAGCGTCAGACTTCCCCGGCACGAGCTGTTGGTGTCCTTCCAGCTTCCGGTGCGCCTTCCCGGCTCCAGCACGATCTGGACGTCGGTCTCGCTGGTTCCGATGAGCTGGTCGGGCTCGAGATGGCCTCCCCAGGTGCCGGCGAACGCGGCCGGAACCGTCCCGCCCGGTGTGGTCGACGGCACGGAAGTGGCCTTCGGAGTCGCTGTGGCGTCCCCCGCGGCGTCGTCCGTCGTCACGGTGTCGTCCTGCCCCGCGGCGGTGTCGTCCTGCCCCGCGGCGGTGTCGTCCTGGGTCGCGCCGTCGTCCGTGACGGTTTCCCCCGGCGTGACGTCGGCGGGCGGTGCCGGTGAGCCGGCGGTGTGCGAGACGGTCGTCGTCGTGGCGGCGTGCGGCGAGGTGCCGGCCGGGCCGCCGGACAGCAGGCGCGGCCCCAGCAGAACGGCGGTGACCGACACCGCGGCCACGGCCGCCACCGCCCCGGCGACGATCCCGGTGCGGGAAGCCTGCCGGCGGCCGCCCGCCCCGGTGGTCTGCGGGCCCGACGGGATCGTCCCGGCCGGACCCGGAGCCGGGAAGGCCGGGAGAATCGCGGTCGTCCCGCCCTGCCGTACGCCTTCCGGCCTGGTGGTCGCCGCGGCCGCGCCCGCCTGAAGCGGGTCGGGGGCTGACCCGACGAGTTCCAGCAGCAGGTCGCGGGAGGCCGGTCGGCGCGCGGGATCCTTGGCGAGACACCGTTCGACCACCCCGCGCAGCGACCGGGGCAGTGCCGAGGCGTCGGGCTCGGCGGTCAGGATCCGGTGCATGACTGCGGGGACGCTGGCTGCGCCGAAGGCCGGGCGGCCCGTGGCGGCGAAGACGATCGTGGCTCCCCAGGCGAACACGTCGCAGGCGGTCGTGGCCGGATCCCCGGCGATCTGCTCGGGAGCCAGGTAGGCCGGGGTGCCGACCGGGCCCGCCGTGATCGTGTCACTCGCGCCGTGCCTGGCGATGCCGAAGTCCACCACCCGGGGACCGTCCGGCCCCAGCAGCACGTTGGCCGGCTTGAAGTCCCGGTGCACGATCCCGGCCGCGTGAATGGCCGCCAGCGCCGTGGCCGTGCCGACCGCGAGGCGTTCCAACTCGCCGCCCCGCAGCGGACCGCCGGAATCGACCCGCTGCTGCAGAGACGGCCCGTCGATGAACTCGCTCACCACGTACGGCATCCGCCCATCGACCACCGCGGTCAGCACGCGGGCGGTGCAGAAGGGCGCGACTCCGCGCATCGCGTCGAGCTCGCGGACCAGCCGCTCCTTCACCGACGAGTCGAGCCCCGACTTGAGCACCTTCACCGCGACCGGTTCACCGCCGGGCGACCGGCCGAGGAACACCACCCCCTGCCCGCCCTCGCCGAGCCGCCCGCTCAGTGTGAACTCACCCAGCACGCGCGGGTCGTCGGGCTCCAGGGGGGTGACCATGGCACGAACCCTAGCGACGCGGGGCGCGGTGCGGTACGCCTCATCCGCCGCAGCGCATCAGCAAGTGACCGCGGCGGAATCGTTCGTCCTCCAAAGGCTCGCGCAACATCCGCGCCACCTCGACGAACCCTTCCTTGCGGGCCAGGTCGGCCAAGTCGTCGATCGGCCACCGGTAGGCCGGTGTGACCTTGTGGTCGAACTGCAGCACCGGACCGCCCTCGGATTCGAAGAAACCGAGCAGGAGGTGACCACCGGGGGCCAGCACCCGGCGGAACTCGGCGAAGTACGGCGGCAGCTCCGGTGGTGGGATGTGGATGAGGGAGTACCAGGAGAGCACACCGCCCAGCTCGCCGTCGGCCACGTCGAAGGCGCCCATCGAACCGACCTCGAAACGCAGGTCAGGGTGGTCTTTGCGGGCGATGTCGATCAGTGCGGGAGACAGGTCGATGCCCAAGGCGTCCAGTCCGAGGTCACGCAGGTGTGCCGTCATGTACCCGGGACCGCAGCCGGCGTCGGCGACGGGCCGGGGTCCGGCAGCCCGTACGAGTTCGGCGAACACGGCGAGTATCGCGCGATCCACTGGCAGGCGGTCGAGCGAGTCTCGGGCGAGGTCGGCGTAGAGGTCGGCGACGGCGTCGTAGGCGTCCGCCGTCGCGGTCAGATAAGGGGAGGATTCGGCCACGGCGGACGACTGTAGTTCATCGGTCGGCGGAGGTCGTCCATCATCGACCGGTCGGCGTGTCCGTTCCGTTCCGGTCGGCTGACCGCGACCGCAACGGACTGTCGCGCGTCGCCTGCGCGGTAGCCGCTTGGCCGATGAGAGCGCGACGTACGACGCTTCCCGCGAGTGCCCGCCGCCCGTAGGTCCGCTACGGTAAACGTTGCCCCACCAGAAGTCGCTGTCGCGGGCGGCAGCCTGATGATGCGTTTGACCAGGGGTACCGCCGCGCGTAGCCGCTTGTTGTAGCCCGACTGCTGGGGCAGGTGGGGAAACAGGCCGGCCAGGTGCTTGCGGGCGAAGCGCAGCCGGCGGCTCTCCGGGCGATGGCCGAGCAACGCCTGGGCGACGGCCAGGCAGACGAGTTCGGAGTCATTCAGCAGGGGCGGCCTGCCCGTGCGGCGCGTCCTCCGATCTCGTCATCGATCCTCACGTGGAGTGCGGTGAGAAGGGTCTCCAGGTCGGTCAGCACAACCGGATCATGGAGGCCCTTTCCTTATTCGCAGGCCCGGAACTTCGGACTACTCGTCTAGCCGCTCACCTGCTGGGCGGCGCGCAGGAGCAGGTCGCGGAAGAAGGCGTGCTCGGGATTGCGGTCGTAGACCGGGTGCCACCACATCGCGTCGACCAGCGGGCCGACTTCGAAAGGGCAGGGCAGCGAGCGGATCCCGACGTCGACCGAGAACAGGCGCACCAGCCGCTCCTGCAGCAGCGCGATGCGGCGCGTCCCGGCGACGAGGCCGGGGATGGTCAGGAAACTCTCCGTCACGACCTGGACCCGCGGCTCGATCCCGAGCATCCGCATCTGCCGGGCGGCCGGAGTGGACGCCGTCGGCCCGTAGTAGGTCGCGACCCATGGCATGGCTTCGATCTGCTCGATGGTGAGCGTGTCACCGACGTCGGGATTGTCCGCCGAGACCACCAGCACCCACCTGTCCCGAAGCACCTCCGCGTGGGGTAGGTCGGTGACGAAGCCGTGCGGCACCACCAGCAGGTCCGTTGTCAGCAACGTCTGCTCGGCGTGGTCGACCGCAGCAGGGGTGTTGTGCATCAGCCTTAGACGGGCGCCCGGCGCCTCCTGCCCCAGCAGCTCGGTCAGGACGTTGCCGAGGACCGCACAGGCATAGTCGCTGAGCAGGACGCTGAACTCGCGGCTGGACTCCCTCGGGTCGAACACCGGTTGCGCGGTGAAAATCCGCTCCACACCGTCGAGGGCCAACCGCACCCGCGGCTTGAGCTGCGCGGCGAGCGGGCTGAGCCGATACTCGTTGCCCACCCGGGTGAGCAGCTCGTCACCGAAGTGCCGACGCAGCCGGGCCAGCGACGCCGACAGCGCCGGCTGGCTCAGCCCCAGCTGCTGGGCCGCCCGGGTGACGCTGCGCTGGTCGAGCAGCGCGTCGAGAGACACCAGCAGGTTGAGGTCCAGGTTCGAGAGCCGCATGACCAGCAGCTTATCCATGGCACTGATGAGGGGCATTACCCATTGTGTCTTCCCTGATAACCCTCCCTACCGCACCATGGTCCACGTCCCGACCCGAGAGAGGACCTCCGTGCCCCACGTCCCCGCCATGGCGCCCCTGGACCCTGCGGATCCGGAAGGAGCCATCGCCGCCGCCGCCAAACGGAACTCCAATTGGGGTCGCTGGGGCGATGACGACGTGCTCGGCACGCTGAACTTCCTCGACGAGGCCAAGCGCCGCGAGGGCGCGGCGCTGGTGCGCCGGGGAGTGAGCTTCTCGCTCGCCCAGTCGTTCGACATGAACGGCCCGCAGAAGGGCTGGCGGCGGCGCACCAACCCGGTGCACACGATGCTCGACACCGGGACCGACGCCGAGCGCGGCACGCAGGGCTTCCCCCACGGGCTCGGCGGCGCCGACGATGTGATCTTCATGCCGCTGCAGGCATCCACTCAATGGGACGGCCTCGGGCATATCTTCGACCACGGCCGCGCCTGGAACGGCCGCCGCGCGGGTGACGTCGTGACCAGCGACGGCGACGCGGTCACCGGCATCGAGACCGCGGCCTCGCTCATCTGCGGCCGTGGGGTGCTCCTCGACGTCGGCCGGGCCATCGGGACCGACGGCGAACTGCCCGACGGCTTCGCCATCACCACCGAGCACCTCGAGGCGACCATCGCCGCCCAGGGCGAGTCGGCGCATGTCGGCCGCGGCGATCTGCTGCTGGTGCGGACCGGCCGGCTGGCACGGGCACGGCGAGAGGGCTGGGGCGACTACGCCGGCGGACCCTCCCCCGGCCTGTCATTCACTACCGCCGACTGGCTGCACGACACCGAGATCGCCGGCGTGGCCACCGACACCTGGGGCTTCGAGGTGCGGCCCAACGAGTTCGACGCCGCCTTCCAGCCGCTGCACCAGGTCGCCATCCCCAACATGGGGCTGTTCATCGGCGAGATGTGGGACCTCGACGCGCTGGCCGCCGACTGCGCCGCCGACGGCGTCTGGGACTTCTTCCTCACCGCCGCCCCCCTGCCCGTAACCGGCGCCGTGGGCGCCCCTGTCAATCCGATCGCAGTCAAGTGATCAAGGAGTCCTGACATGCCCGCCGTGAAGAACGTCCTCGTCGTCGGCAGCGGCCTGGCCGGCGCCGGAGCAGCCGTACACCTGGCCTCTGCCGGGGTGGCAGTGGACCTGGTGGAGATCAAGCCGCAGGTCACCGCGCTCGGCTCGGGGATCACCCTCCAGGGCAACGCCCTCCGCGAGCTCGACAGGCTGGGCGTGTGGGAACGCGCGCGCCGGCGCGGCTACCCTTTCGACGTCACCGGCATCCGGGCGCCCGACCCGTACGGGACGGTGCTCTTCGAGCTCCCGGATGCCAAGACCGGCGGCCCGGACTATCCCGCCGTCATGGGGATGTCCCGCCCCGAGCTGGCCCGCATCCTGCACGACCGCGCCGACGAGGTGGGCGTCAAGATCCGGTACGGGACGACGTTCACCGAGCTGTGCCAGGACGACATCGGGGTCGACGTCACCTTCTCCGATGAAACCATCAGCCGCTACGACCTCGTGATCGGGGCGGACGGCATCCGCTCCTGGACCCGCCGGGCGCTGGGCATCGACCTGGAGACCAAGTCGGTCGGCATGGGGATCTGGCGGAGCTTCGGCCCGCGGCCGGCCAGCGTGACGCGCACCGACCTCTACTATGGCGGCCCCTCCTACATCGCCGGCTACTGCCCCACCGGTGAGGACTCGCTCTACGCCTACATCGTCGAGGACGCGCAGGACCGCTCCACACTCATACCGGAGCAGCAGCTGGCCGTCATGAGGGAGCTCTCGCAGGCCTACCACGGACCGTGGGACGAGATCCGGGAGACGCTCACCGATCCCTCCCGGGTCAACTACACGTGGTTCGAGACCCATATGCTCACGCCGCCGTGGAACCGCGGACGAGTCGTGCTCATCGGCGACGCCGCCCACACCTGCCCGCCCACCATCGCCCAGGGCGGAGCCCAGGCCCTCGAGGACGCCGCCGTCCTCGCGGAACTCCTGATCACTCATGACGCCGTCGATCAGAATCTTTGGGACGAGTTCCACGCCCGCCGTGTGGACCGCGCGAAGACCGTCGTCGACGCCTCCAACCAGCTCGCCGCCTGGCAGCTCGCACACGAACAGGGCGACGTTCCCGGCCTCATGCGCGCCATCGCGATGCTCGTCAGCCGGCCCGCCTGACCCAGACCCCTGGCCGATCCGTTACCGGAGAAACCCGATGCCCGAACGCCTCATCACCCATCTGCGGCACGTCGACCTCGCCGTACCCGACCACGCCAAGCAGCTCGACTTCTACACGAACATCTGGGGGCTCAAGGCCGAACACAGCGACACCGGCCTGACCTTCCTGGCCGCCGAGGGGTCGCCCGAGCAATACGTCGTCCGGCTGCGCCAGTCGGCCGACAAGCGCATCGACCTCATCGCGTTCGGCGCGGCCAGCCGCGCCGACGTCGACACCCTCGCCGGTGCCCTCGCCCGCGAAGGTGTCCAGCTCATCACCGAGCCGGGCGACCTGCGGACTCCCGGAGGCGGTTACGGCTTCCGGTTCTTCGACAACGAGGGCCGTACAGTCGAGATCAGCGCCGACGTCGCCGTACGGAAGCACCGGGCGGTCGAGGAGGGGGAGTCGATCCCCGTGCGACTCTCGCACGTCGTCATCAACTCCGCCGACCCCGAGGGCACCCGCGCCTTCTACGAGAAGCACCTCTCGTTCGCCCTGTCGGACACCCTGATGCACCCGCGCATGGGCGAGATGATGTGGTTCATGCGGATCAACGCCTGGCACCACAGCCTGGCGATCGCCCGCTGCCCGCACCCCTCTCTGCACCACGCCTCCTTCGAGATGCGCGGCCTGGACGAGTACATGCGGGGCACCGGCCGGGTGCTGCGCGCGGGCGTGGAGAAGATCTGGGGGCCTGGCCGGCACCTGGCAGGCAACAACACCTTCAGCTACTTCCTCGACCCGTCCGGCAACACCATGGAGTACACCACCGAGCTGGAAGTCCTCGACGAGGACACCTGGCACCCCCACGTGTACGACTTCAGCAAGCCCGAGGTCAGCGACCAGTGGGGCACCGCGAACGCGATGAACGAGTTCGTCGCACAGCGCTCGTTCAACGACCCGGACAAGGGTCTGTTCGCCGCTCCCCCGGTCTGAGCCGATGAAGATCGCAACCTGGGAAGACGGCGGGACCGTCACCGCCGGCGTCGTCGGCGAGCACGGGTGTGCACGCCCTTCCGTCCGGCGTGACCGTGCTCGATCTGGTCCGCGCAGGGCTGCCCTACCAGGACGACGAGGAGCGGCCCGGCCACGGCCTCGGGCGCGTAAGCGGACCACCTGATCAGGAGCGCGCCCTGCCCGTGCTCCGGCTTGAGAGGAACGACAGTGTTTGAGTACTTTCCGGGCAACTACGTCTGGAACCTCGGCGTCGTAGCCACGCTGAACTCCGGCGGGCTGATCGACGAGGTGGACCGCGCGTGCCGCCCGATCAAGCAGGCCGCCGCCCAGGGCGAGGACGCCGGCACGCCCGACCTGCTACGCGCCTGGACCGCCCTCACCGACCAGCTGGTCGCCCAGGCGCAGGACGCGGAGAAGGCAGGACACACCCGTACGGCCGGGCAGCTGTACTTCCGCGCGACCAACTACCTGTGTCAGGCCGAGCGGATGCTGTCGAACTCTGACCCGAACCGCATCCCAACCTACAAGCGGGTGCTGAAGCTGGCACAGAAGGCCTTCGACCTCAGAGACCCACGCGTCTCCCGGGTGGCCATCCCCTACGAGGGCACGACGCTGCCGGCCTACTTCAGCGCCGCCCCGGCCACCGATGCCGGGCCCGCGCCGGTCATCGTGCTGGTCAACGGGCTGGACTCGACCAAGGAGCACATGTACTCCTCGAGTCACTGGGAGGAGCTGGCCGCACGGGGCGTCTCCTGCCTGATGCTCGACCAGCCCGGCACCGGCGAGGCGCTCCGGCTGCAGGGGCTCACCGCCCGCATCGACGCCGAGGCCTGGGCCGGGGCGGTGGTCGACTGGCTGGAGGCCCGGCCGAACGTCGACCACCGCCGCATCGGCATCGCCGGCTGGTCGCTGGGCGGCTACTACGCCCCCCGCGCCGCGGCCTTCGAGAAGCGCTTCGCCCTGTGCGTGGCCTGGGGCGCCAACCACGACTGGGGCTCGGTCCAGCGCCGCAGACTGGAACGGGAGGGCGAGCGGCCCGTCCCGCACTACTGGGAGCACGTCCTGTGGGTGTGGGGCCACACCGATCTGCGGGAGTTCATCGAGTTCGCCGACCAGGTGAACCTGGAAGGCGTCGTCGAGAAGATCACCGTACCCTTCCTCATCGCGCATGGGGCGAACGACCGGCAGATCCCGCTGGAGTACGCACACCGCTCCTATGAACAGGCGGTCAACTCCCCCAAGCGCGAGTTGCGGATCTTCACTCCCGAAGAGGGGGCCACGGAGCACATCGGCCTGGACCACCTGCCCCACGTCAGCGTCTTCATCGCCGACTGGGTCGCCGACACCTTCGCCGAACTCGGCGGCCCCGCGGCCTGACGGCGCGCCACGAGCCGAAGCCCGCCGGGACCCGAGATCGGGTAGCCGCGCTCGTGGCTGGTCCCGGTGCCGGCGACCGCGAGCAACCGCGGCGCCTGTTGCTCGCGGTCACCGTAGCGAGGTGGGCGGGAGCACGGCCTCCTCGGCTCAGGCCGCGGAGCTCGTCTCCCCCGCCGTGGGCAGGTCCGGATGCCCGGCGGGCGCGGAGAACGGGAGCCACTGCGCGAGCAGGCGGGGTGCGAACAGCTCATCGAGAACCAGGTGCACCGCCCCGGCGAGCCCCGCCTCCCCCAGAGACGTCGGTTCGATCCTCAGTGTCCGCGTGGCGAGCGGAAGAGAGCGGCGGTAGACGGCCTCGCGAATGGCAGCCAGGACGTGGTCGCCGGCGCTGACCACCCCGCCTCCGAGGACGACGAGCGCCGGGTTGTAGAAGCTGACGAGCGTGGCGAGCGCGATCCCGACGAGCCGGCCGGCGCGGGCCAGGAGGGCGCGGGCCGCCGCGTCTCCCCTCCCGGCGGCCACCGTGACGTCAGCGGCGGTCAGCGTGCCCTTCGCCGCCAGGATCTCCACCAGCACCCGGCTGTCCCCGCTCTCGGCCAGCCGCCGCCCCTCGCGCGCCAGAGCCGCCCCTCCGGCGACCGCCTCGAGGCACCCGGCATTCCCACAGCGACAGATGACGTTCTCCGCCTCCGCGACCGCGATGTGCCCGATGTCGCCGGCGCACCCGTTCGTCCCCCGGTGCAGCCGGCCGCCGGACACGAGCCCGGCCCCGATGCCGGTGCCGATCTTGACGTAGAGCAGGTCCTGCGTGTCTCCTATGGTGCGATTGGTGCGAAGCTCCCCCAGTGCCAGCAGGTTGACGTCGTTGTCCACCCAGGTCGGCGCGTCGTAGCGTCGCGACAACCGATCACGGATCGGGTATCCGTCCCAGCCCGGCATGATCGGCGGGGACACCGGAAGGCCGGTCGCGAATTCGACCGGTCCTGGGACACCGACCCCGATGCCCCACACACTCCGCCCCTCTACACCCCGGGCCAGTAGCCCGTCGACGAGCTGCTCAACCCGGGCCATGATCACCTCGGGGCCGTCGGCGATGTCAACGGGCTCTTCCACGCTCTCGAGCACCCGGCCCGAGAGGTCCGCGACGCCGATCTCCATTCCGGTCGCGCCGATGTCCACACCGACCACCCGGCCGGCTTCCGCGCGCAGGCGCAGCCGACGAGGGGCGCGCCCCCCAGTGGAGGGACCCACCCCCGCGCGGGCCACAAGCCCCGCCGACTCCAGCTCCGCGACGCGCGACGCGACGACGCTGCGACCGAGCTCCAACTGCTGGGAGATAAGCGGCTGGGTCATGCCGTCACTGCCGCGGATCGCCGCCAGGACGGCGGCCAGGCTGTCCATCCGCCCAGAGGGCACATCCCCTCCTTGCTTCCCGTCGGACACAGGCCGGGAATTCCGATCATGCGCGACAAAAGTATCAGCAGACTCCGGGACCGGAGGAGCCCCCCGCCAGGCAGGCCAGTCGAAGCCCAGGCGGGTTGCCGACAGGAGACATCGCATGTGAGAGGCGATTTCCAGAGAACGGAGCCGCGATGCACCCCCCTGTCCAGAGGGGTTCCGGCGGGCCATCGGCAGGGTCCGTGGTTCGCCCGGCCTCCCAATAGATCCGGTCTATGCCGCCCATCAGCAAACTTATGTTGTTTACCGACAGAATAGCTGTAACACTCCCGACATACCCGATTCGTCCAGTGGATCCCTCACTCACTGTCACCCCTCTTCCAGGCCCTCGAAAGGCTCACCATGACGTTCTCGATCGCCCGGCACCGCCGCCGCGCTGCCGCCGTGGCGTTGCCTCTGGCCACCGGCCTGCTCCTCGCCGCCTGCGGAGGCGAGGACGGCAGCACCGCCAACGGCGAAGAGCCGCAGACCATCACGTTGTCCTACGGGAGCGCGAACACCGGCGAGAAGGCGTACGAGACCCTCGCTCAGGACTACATGAAGGCGCACCCGGGCGTCACGATCAAGACCAACCGGATCGCGCTGAACGCCTACAACCAGACGCTGACGACACAGATGCAGGCCGGCAACGGACCGGATGTCATGTACATCAACGCCGGCACCGGTCAGGCGGGCTCGGTGGGCCAGCTCGGAAAGGCGGGCCTCCTGATGGACCTGGACTCCAGTCTCAAGAGCGTCCTTCCCGAGGGTACGGAAGAGCTCTATTCGGTCGACGGCAAGCTCTTGGGGGTGCCTTCCGCCGTGACGATCAGCGCGATCGTCTACAACGACGACCTCGCCAAGCAGAACGGTGTGACGGTCACACCCTTGTCCACCCTCCAGGACGTGATGTCGCAGTGCGGCAAGGTGAAGGCGGCGGGTAAATCGATCTTCGGGCTGGCCGGGTCCGTCCCGCAGAACCCCGGCATCATGGCGATGGAGATCGCCTCCTCCACCGTGTACGGCCCGAACCCGAGCTGGAACCAGGACCGGGCCGCCGGCAAGACCACCTTCGCGCAGACGCAGGGCTGGCGCGACGCCCTGCAGGCCGTGATCGACCTGAACAAGTCGGGCTGCTTCCAGGACGGCGCGGCGGGGGCCGGCTTCGACGCCCTGACCAACGGCGCCAGCCAGGGCAAGCTCTTCGGTTTCTTCGCGCCGAGCGGGGCGACCAAGGACATCATGGACGCGGCGCAAGGGCACGTGAAGCTCATCGCGCTGCCGTTCCCGGCGCCCCAGGGAACGCAGACCTACGCTGCGCTGACTGCCAACATCGGCCTGGCCGGCAACGCGAAGACGAAGAGCCCGAAGCTCGTCCAGGACTTCATCAAGTTCTCCGTCTCTCCAGGTGAGGCGAAGAAGTTCGCCGACGCGCAGGGCAGCATCCCGGTGGGCAGCGACATCTCAACGTCGGACCTGCTGCCTCAGTATCAGCCCATCGCGGACATGCTGAAGAACAAGCAGTACCGCCCCTTCGGCATCGACACCTGGCCCAACGGCCAGGTTTACGACGCCCTCGGCAGCGGCGCGACCGGCCTGCTCACGGGTCAGAAGACGATCGACGACGTGCTCAAGGCGATGGACGCCGCCTGGAGCAGCTGAGCCCGGTCGGCGTGCGGGGCGGCCGGACGCTCGGAGTGGCCCTGCCCTGGCAGGTCGATCGCGATGACGTGGAACAGGCCGGCGAGGCTGG
>NZ_JBEYWW010000059.1:0-36560 GCF_040644635.1 Microbispora sp. NPDC046933
GATGCGCACTCCGGTCGAATACGAGATGCTCTACGCAAACACCCAGCTGGCATGACGGCCAACCAAGCCGACTCCACAGAACCCGAGGCACATCACCGGGTTAGCTGACTGGGGTGAGGATAGCCGGGGCGATTTGTGTTCGGTAGCGGATCTCAAATTCGGCTGGTGGGAGGTCGTTGCAGGCGCTGTGGAGGCGCCGGTTGTTGTACCAGTCGACCCATTCCATGGTGGCGATCTCGACGTCGTCCAGGCTGTGCCAGGGACCGCGCCGGTGAATCAACTCGGTCTTGTACAGCCCGATGGTGCTCTCGGCCAGGGCGTTGTCGTAGCTGTCCCCACGGAGCCGACCGAGCAGACCGCCCCGGCGTCGGCCAGGCACAGATCGCTCTCATCGATTCGCTCAGCACCGAGATCGACGCCATCCACAAAGAGCTCAAGCCGCTGGTCGAATCCCGGGTACCCAGGTTGCTGACGATCGTCGGAGTCAACGTCCTGACCGCCGCCAAACTCCTTGGCGAGATCGGAGACATCACCCGCTTCCGGAACTCCTCAGCATTCGCCCGGCATAACGGCACCGCCCCGATCCCCGTCTGGAGCGGCAACGATGACCGTCACCGTCTTAACCGCGGCGGAAACAGGCAGCTCAACACCACATTGCATCGCATCGCCATCACCCAGGCTCGTTGCCACGAAGGCGCCCGTGCCCTAATCAAACGACGCCAAGAGACCACCAGGGATACCGGGAAGGGCAGCCTTCGCGTCCTGAAACGGCACCTTTCAGACGTGATCTACCGCGCCCTCGTCGACGACCACAACAGACACCGGGACCAGGAAACACCGGCCAGCACGGAGTAGACCCCAGGGGAGGTGTCTTGTCACATATCGCCAGGCTTCCCCTACCAAGTACCGGCTCTCAGTAGCGTGGCGTCGTGAACGAACACGCCTCCGCGGCACGCCAGGTTCAGTGGCCAGAGCAACGTGAAGACGTTCTGAACGCGTTACAAGCCCTCGGCGACCGCGACTATCAAGAGCAACACTGGCGATTAGGACACGGGTGTCCAGACCTCACCGCCGCTGTTCACTGGCTGATCGACGACACTTTCATCGACCAGGCCGGCGCACGAGCACTGATCCCGCAACTCTTCCGGGATGAGCAAGAGGCCGACCGCGTGCAACTAGTGGTTGACGCCCTCCTTCGCGTTCTTGATGACCTTGGACCCACCGCCCCAGACCACGCCTACCTCGACCACCCCGAATGGATCAGCGTCCTGCACGCGGCCAATGCCGCCCTCCAGGTTCTGTCGCCGGACACGGAGAACTCGTAACGGCCTCCCCGAACACACCGCAAGGCAACGATGAGGTATCTCCCCACCAGACCTCTTGCACATAGGAGCGTCAGGCAGGGGAGAAGCGCGCAGGTCTCCACCTCACTGATCGACGGTTGATCGCTCGTACGCGGCGAGTTCTTCAGGGGTGCCGACGAAAGCAGGGCCACAGTTGGACGGAAGACGTTCCACCACCATTGCAACGGCTTGTGCCGGCGTCGCTGCGGGTCCTACTGTCTGGTCACGGCGAGGCCCCAGCACGAGGTAGCCGCCCCCCACAGCGGGTGCGATATACGGGATGTCCCATGTCCATCGCGGACTGGTGCAGCGGCTGAAGTGGAGTTCTCCCATGCCCGTCCAGGGAAACAACTGTCGTAGGTGTGGGTCGGAGTAGGCTGCGTCCAACAGTTCGGGGCGGACGCGTCCGTCAGCACGAACCTCCCGCCAGCCGGCTTCGACGACGTCCATCCTGGATCGGCTGGTGCTCATGATGAGATCATGCACGGTGCCGTGCCACAGAGCAGCTCGGAGACGGGCTGTGGGGAAGCATTGTCGCAGGTCAGCGTATCGCCGGGGGCGATCTTCGCTCCTTGCGAGCGAGGGGTCACCGGCTCGGACCCAGCGCCGCCCACCTGCTGAAACGGTTTCTTGCCGATCTTGTTTTTCGGCCTTGAGTGACAATGCCTCGAAGAGGCTGTCCCCGGCGAGGACCGGTCCCCTCGGAAGATGCGGCACAGCTTCGTGTCGCTGCTGTCGGACTCCGGCGTCCCGATCGAGGGCATCTCCCGCCACACCACCCGGACGAACGCGCTGGGAGTGTCGCCTCGACAGGCGATTCGACGTTCACTGGAAAGGAGCAAAGCCGGGACCTGGGGAGCCTGGGGGATTCACACGATCGGATGTGGGATCGGGGCGCGGATGAACCCGCTCACTACGAGCTGGCCTCGGTACGTCTCCTTCATACCGGCTGCCCTGATCGTCGTCGGCGCCGTCCTCAACGTGCTGTCCCCGCGCTACTACTGGGGCGACTACCTGCTGGGCGCCGCGGTCGTGGTGGCAGGGGCGTTGCTCTCGCTCCGGCACACCTTCGCGATCGCAGCGGCCATCGTCCTGGTCCAGCTGGTGTTGTTGATCAAGGATGGTTACTTCGGTCATATCGAAGGCGCGCTCTCGTTGATCAGCGCGGTGTTCACCGCGCTCGTCGGCCTCGGGGTGAACCGCGTGGTCACCGGCCACAGCCGCCGGCTGGAAGTGGTCCGCTCCGTCGCCGAGGCCGTCCAGCGCGCCGTGCTGCCCGCCCCGCCGGCGCGTATCGGCCCGCTGACCGTCGCCGCGCTCTACAAGACCGCGCAGATCGAGGCGCTGATCGGCGGAGACGCCTACGCCGTGCAGGAAACCCCGTATGGCACCAGGCTGCTGATCGCAGACGTGCGAGGCAAGGGCCTGGGCGCGGTCGGCACGGTGGCCGTGCTGCTGGGCACGTTCCGGGAGGCGGCGGACCAGGCGGCCGACCTCGTGCTGCTGGCCGAACGTATGGAGCGCGCGCTGGTCAGAGAGGCTGTGTCGCGCGAGGAGAGCATCCGTATGGAGGGGTTCGTCACGGCGGTGCTCGGCGAGATCACACCGGACGCGGGCAGTGTGCGGCTGCTGAACTGCGGCCACCCCCCGCCGTACCTCCTTGAGGGTGACACGGTGTCCTCGCTGGATCCCGGCGAGCCGAGTCTTCCCCTGGGCATGAGCGGCCTGGGCGTGCCGCGGGCAGAGCCGGAACGCTGGTCGTTCCCGATCGGGAGCACGCTCCTGCTGGTCACCGATGGAGTGACGGAGGCCCGGAGCCGCTACGGCACTTTCTACGACCCCGTGAGCCGGCTCGCCGGCCGGGGTTCGTTCCGGCAGCCAGAGGAGGTGGTCGAGGTCCTGGTGCGCGATGTCGAGCGCTGGACCGGCGGCCCGCGCGATGACGACATGGCGATTCTGGCGATCACCCGGTACGCCGGCGGGCTACGTTAGCCGGGCTCCCGTTCTCCAGACGCAGGGCGTGCGGCATAGCAGCAGGGCAGGCTCTCTCGCCCGGTGCCGCCCGCCGTCGAGCGTCTACCTGCGGAAATGAACTCTTCAGGTGGGCCGCTTTCGCGTGCGCCGGCCGGTTGCGCCGCCACGCCACTCGGCCGCCGCGGCGGACGTCGCCGGTCGACACGGACAGGATCGGCTGGATGTTCGCGGACACCTCGGGGATCGATCCTCTTCGGCGCGCCGGTGGGTCTGGTGCCCGGCCGCGGTCAGTGGCCGGGGTGGACGAGGCCGCATTCGTAGGCGAAGACCACGGCCTGGACTCGGTCGCGGAGACCCAGCTTGGCGAGGATGCGGGTGACGTGGGTTTTGACCGTTGGCTTGCTGAGGTAAAGTTCCGCGGCGATCTCTGCGTTGGAGCGGCCTCGGGCGATGAGTCTCAGTACCTCGAGTTCGCGCGGGGTCAGCGTCTCGAGCCCGGCTGGGTGGTCAGAGCCCGGCCGTGGGCGGCGGACGTAATCCTCGATCATTCGCCGGGTGATCTCTGGTGCCAGTAGCGCCTCGCCCGCGGCGACCGTGCGGACGGCCCCGGCCAGCTCGCGCGGCGGCGCGCTCTTGAGCAGGAAGCCGCTCGCCCCGGCCCGCAGCGCCTGGTAAACGTACTCATCCTCATCGAATGTCGTGAGTATGAGGATGCGCGCCCGGCAGGGGCCGCCGTTCAGCAGGCGGCGCGTCGCCTCGATGCCGTCCAGGCGCGGCATGCGGATGTCCATGAGGATGACGTCGGGCTGCAACACGGCCCCCCGGTCGATGGCCTCGATGCCGTCGACCGCTTCGCCAACCACCTCGATATCGTCCTGACCCTCCAGAATCGAACGGAAACCGCCGCGTACGAGGGCTTGGTCGTCGACGAGCAGGACCCTGATCATCGCTGGCCCACCTCCAGCGGCAACTGTGCCGTCACGGCAAAGCCACCGCCGGGCGTGCCGGCCGTCTCAAGCGAGCCACCGTAGAGCCCGACCCGTTCGCGCATCCCGATCAGGCCGTGCCCGACGCGGTCGGTGCCGGCTCCGCCCGACCCGCCTGCTCGCCCGGTGTCGCGGATGCTTACCCGTACGGACTGATCGTCGTAGTGCAACGTGACGCACGCGGTGGTCGGCGCGGCGTGTTTCAGCACGTTGGTGAGCGCCTCCTGCACGATCCGGTAGACGGTCAGGTCCACGCCGGGTGGGAGCGGGCGGCACGAACCCTCCACGGTGAGCTCGACCGGCAGGCCGATCGCGGTCATGTGGTCGACCAGTTCGGCCAGGTCGGCCGTGCCCGGCTGTGGCTTGAGCGCCGGCTGGGCCCTTTCCTCCCGCAGCAGGCCGAGCATGCGCCCGAGTTCGCCGACGGCCTGCCGTCCGGTTTCCTGGATCGAGCGCAGCGGTGCTCGCGCCTTCTGCGGGTCGCGGTCGAGCAGGTCCTCGGCGGCGCCCGCTTGGACCACCATGACGCTGACGCAGTGGGCCACGATGTCGTGCAACTCGCGCGCGATGCGGGCGCGCTCGTCGGCCAGCGCGACTCGGATCGCTTCCTCGCGCTCGGCCTCCAGCCGCCGGGCCCGGGCGCGGTCGTCGGAGTGGCTGCGGGCGCGCGCACGCAGCACCCGGCCTGCGACGAAGCACACCGCCAACGGCACCACGACGAAAGGGATGTTGCCGACGGTGCCGGACTCCGGGTTGCGCAGGAACACCACGACCAAGCCGACGCCGACGGCCGCCACGCCGATGAAGGCCCGCGCTGACACGCTGTGCCGGGCCACCGAGTAGGTGGCGACCAGGATGGGCAGGAAGTCGCCCCACAGTGTGACCGTCAGCGGCGTCGCCAGCATCGGCCCGGCGATCGCGACCGCGAGGATCACGGCAGTGGCGAGCGGCGTCACCCGGCGCAACGCCAGGATCGAGGTCGCCACCAGCGTGGAGACGACCACGGCCGGCATCGGGCCGTACGGCGTCGAGTTGTCGAGATGGAACGCAAGGTCGGCCTGGGCGAAGCCGGTGATCGCAAGGGCGAGCAGCGCGTCGGGGAGCAGCCCGGCAGGCCTGTGCCGCAGCCACGCACGCGTCGGCGACTCCACCCGGGCCTGGGCCGGGTTCGTCACGTCCATCACACCCGCAAGTTACCTGCGGGCGCGCTCGCGTGGCGTCATCCGCAGGTCGCATTTCCGGCAGCGTGGGTCGCGACCGGGGTATGAACCGGCGCCGACCCCGGTACGACGACGCCGCGGGTCCGCAGGGCCGACGCTGAGGACGCGCCGCCGACGGACGGCATCGCGCACAGCGCCCGGCGCTGCAGACCATGGAGGGGACCATGACCGTGAACGTGAGAGGCCTCGCCGGATGGGCGCTCATCGTCGGCACGATCGTCGCGGCGGTGGGCTACCTCGCCGCCAACCTGCTCGCGCCGGGCAGCGGCGACGAGGTGTTCCGCTACCAGAACTGGCCACTGTTCGAGGGGATCGCGCTGGTCGGGGACGTCGTCATCGCGCTGGGGCTGCCGGTGATCCTGACCTTCGCCGGGCGTGCGCCGAAGCTTCACGTCGTCGGCTACGTCGGCATATTCGCCGCGCTGGTGATGCTCAATGTCGGCGAGGGCACCACTGAGGCGTTCGTCAAGCCGTATCTGGCCGGCCACGGCGGCATCCCCGCGCAGGAGCCGCCGGGCTTCGCGGTCTTCGAGGGGGTCGCGCTCCTGGCGCTGGTCGTCGGCTCGGTCTGCCTCGGCATCGCTGTGCTGAGGGCGCGGACGCTGCCGTGGTGGATCGGGGTCGCGTTGATCGTCTCGTGCCTCCTGGGCGCCCTCGGGCTGCCCGGGGCCTGGTTCCTGGTGCCCGATGGCGTCTTCTTCGCGGCGCTGTTCGCCATAGGCATCTTCGCCTTGCGGGGGCGGCCGGACCGTATCCGAGAGGCGGCCTTCCCCGCGGCCTCCTCCAGTTGACGCCTGAGCGTGCGCCGATAGGTGATCAGGCGAAGTAGTGGCCCTCCTTCAGGTCGGCGATCAGGCCTGGGCGGGTGGGCTGCCAGCCGAGCAGGTCGCGGGTGATCTGGGCCGATGCGGGGCCGTCGACTCCCCAGAAGCCGCCGAGCCAGCCGACGTAGTCCTGGGCCTGTTCGGGGGTGACGGAGATGGTGGGGATGTCGAGGTGTGCGGCGAAGACCTCGGCGACCTCGCGGATCGGTACGCCTTCGTCGCCGACGGCGTGCAGGACCGATCCGGGTGGTGCGGATTCGAGTGCGAGGCGGAACAGGCGGGCGGCGTCGTCACGGTGGACGGACGGCCAGCGGTTGGCACCGTCGCCGACGTAGGCGGCGGCGCCTTTCGCGCGTGCGAAGCTGATCGCGGTGGACATGAAGCCGTTGTCGCCGTTGCCGTGCGTCGCCGGCGGCAGTCGCACGATCGAAGAGCGGACGCCGTGGTCGGCGAGGGCGAGCGTGTGGTGGGCGTTGGCCATCCGCCCGCCCGCGCCGCTGATCGGGCCCTTGCGGTCCCCGGTGTCGGCCAGCCCGTCGCGTTCGGTGGCGACGGCTCCGGGCGGGAGTCCGAGCACGCCGAGGATGCCGGAGGCGACGACGAAGGGCTTGCCGGTGCCGGTGAGGGCCTCGCCGAAGGTCTCGATCGCCGCGCGGTCGGCGTCGGTGGCTGCGGCGTAGTCGCCGGCGAAGGCGATGTCGTGTTTGAAGGCGAGGTGGATGACGCCGTCGGACGAGGCGGCGGCGTCGCGCAGGGTGTCGAGGTCGTCGATCGAGCCCGGCCGGACCTCGGCTCCGGCGGCTCGCAGGGTTTGGGCCGCGGTGTCGGAGCGGGCGAGGGCGGTGACGGTGTGGCCGGCGGCGGTCAGTTCGGGGACGAGGCCACGACCGATCCAGCCCGACGCTCCGGTGACGAAAACGTGCATGGGAGAACCTCCGGGATGTGGGCGCGCGCCGTGTGTTCGCGGCGGTGCCCTTGAAGTCTGCCCCTATTCTTTGTACGGTCGTGCTAGAAATGTCAAGCCTGATCTCCTGGAGGCAGTGATGGCGGGGCGGCCTGTGGACCATCAGCGGCGGGCCGAGCTGCTGGACGCGGTGGTCGACTACACGGTCGAACACGGCTTCTCCGAGCTGTCGTGGCGGCCCGTCGCCGCCGCGCTCGGGGTTTCCACCACGACGCTGGTGCATCACTTCGGCACCAAGGAGCAGATGCTGGAGACCATCCTCGGACGCTTGCGGGAACGTATGTTCGCGGCCACAAGCGAGGCGGTCGGCGACCAGCCCGACCTGGCGACGGCGGCGCGCGCGGTCTGGACGCGGACCTCCGACCCGCGGCAGTGGGCGGAGTTCAGGCTCTTCTTCGCGGTCTATGGGCGCGCGCTCCAGTCGCCGCAGCAGTTCGCGGACTTCCTGGATCACGTCGTGGCCGACTGGATGGGCGCCCTGCGCGACGCGCAAGGACCGGACGCCGATCCGGCGACGGCTGCGCGCACGGCCACACTCGTGATCGCGACGATTCGCGGGCTGCTGCTTGATTTGCTCGCCACCGGCGACCGGGTCCGGGTGCAGGACGCGGCCGAGAGTTTCCTCGCCACCCTGGACGACAAGGCGGGGCGGCCCTCGCGACCCCACTGACCCGCCCGCCGGGTGCGGCGGGCGCACCAGTGTGACCAGGGCCGGGAACGCCACCCGCTACCAGCGTCAACGGCTCCGGCGCAGGTGAAGGCGCAACAGCATGATCTGAACTCCGTACAGGCCCC
The DNA here is from genome assembly GCF_040644635.1 of Microbispora sp. NPDC046933. NCBI lineage: Bacteria > Bacillati > Actinomycetota > Actinomycetes > Streptosporangiales > Streptosporangiaceae > Microbispora > Microbispora sp. NPDC046933. The sequence goes on from NZ_JBEYWW010000059.1 coordinate 8,107, forward strand.
TAGTGGTATTGACGCGTGCAGGGGTCGGCGGGCGGCTTGCCCATGCCCAGCAGGAGGGCGTTCTCGATGAACTGGCGTGCCTGCTTGCCCACGTTCTCGGCCTGGGTGATGGTGCCGGTCACCGCGACCCGCTTCTTCGGCACGTAGACCTGGAACGCGCCGAAGAAGCCGTTGTGCCCGTAGGCGGTCTCGCCCGCCACGGTCATCCGGGCGATGCCGAGACCGTACGGCGAGCCGGCCTTGACGCTCTGCGGGGTGGTGCGCAGCATCGTCTGGAGCGTCGCCGGACGCTTGAAGACCTTGCCCTCGAACAGACCGCGCATGAACCGGTTGAGGTCGGCCCCTGTGGAGACCAGGCCGCCCCCGCCGAACGTGTCGAACGTCGGGTTGTAGTCGTAGGTGTCGCGCTCGCCGAGGTAGTTGTGGGCGCGCCGGCCGCGGTGCGCCTCCCACCATTCGAGGTAGGTGCGGTCCATCTTCAGCGGCCTTAGCAGCATCGACCGGTACAACCGGTGCAGCGGCTCGTGGGCGGCCTTCTCGATGACGAGCCCGGCCAGGACGTAGCCCGTGTCGGAGTAGTGGTAGCCCCGGCCGGGCTTGAAGTAGGGCTTGCCCGAACGCAGTGCCCAGTCCACCAGCTCCCGGGGCTTCCAGGTCTTGTCCGGGTGATCGAGCACGTACTGGAACCATTTCTCGTCCCGCACATAGTCGTACAGGCCGGCGGTGTGGTTGAGGAGTTGGCGGACGGTGATCCGGGATCCGTACGGGATGCGCGCGACCAGCTTCCGGTCCAGGTATTCGCCGATGGGAGCGTCCAGGCGCAGGTCGCCGCGTTCGGCGAGTCGGAGCGCGACGGCCGCGGTCATCGTCTTGGTGACGCTGGCCGTCCGGAAGGCGTCGGAGGTGCGTAGGGCGCGCCCGCCCAGCTCGTACACGCCGGCCGCGCCGTCGAAGCTCCGGCCGGGCCCGGTCACGGTGAGGATCGCGCCGGGCACGGGCGGCGCGACGACGCCGTCCAGCAGGCAGCGGAGCTGCGCGTTCGTGGCGTCCCGGCCCTCGGCGGGGACGTGTGCCGGCCGGGCGCCGGCCGGGACGGCGAGGCCGCCGCTGAGCACCACGCCGGCCAGGACGGCGCCGAACACCCGGGACTTCTGGACATGGAGGCTAATTTTTGACCGCATGGCCAGGATCCAATCCAGATGGTATGAGTGAGACAAGAGGTCCGCGCGAATTCTGCGGTTTCCCGCACCAAGGAGGTGCCGTCGTGCCCGACTCCGGCTGGGACGACTCCCTGCTCCCCCGAGAGCGCGAGGTGCTTGCCCTGATGGCCGAGGGCTGGTCCAACGTCGGCATCGCCGACCGGATGTACGTGTCGCTGAGCGCGGTCGAGAAACACGTCACCGCGGTGTTCGCCAAACTCGGGCTGCCCGCGTCGGCGTCCGGCAACCGCCGGGTGCTGGCGGTGCTGCACTACCTCGCGGCGACCGGCCGGACCGGCGGACGGGTCAGTGAACGGCCCGGCGCGGGGTGGGGGAAACCGCACAGTCGCTGACCAGGGCTTGCCGCGCGACGTTTCCCCAGGCTTGAATCCTGGCCATGCGGTCAAAAATCGTTCAGGACGGCCAGAAGAAGAAGGCCTCGTTCATCGAGGAGGCCCGGCGACGGCAGATCGTGGAGGGCGCCATCTCCACCATCGCCAGCGCCGGGCTGCCTCAGGCGTCGCTGGCCCGGATCGCCCAGGACGTCGGCGTCAGCAAGGGCGTGATCTCCTACCATTTCGCCGGTAAGGACGAACTGATCCAGCAGGTCGTCAACGCCCTGTTCGCCGAGACCAACCGGTTCATCAAGGCCCGGGTGGACCGGGCACCGGACGCCCCGCGCCGGCTACGGGCCTTCATCGAGGCCAGCTTCGAGTTCATGGCGGCCAACCGCGCCAACTTCGTCGCCCTGGTGGACATCTGGGGCAGCTTCGGATCGCCGGAGGCCAAGCGCCGTTTCAACGCCGACATGTACGACCCGTGCCGCCACCACCTGGAGGGCATCCTGCGGCGCGGCCAGGAGAGCGGCGACTTCCGCGACTTCTCGCCGGCCACGCTGGCCGCCACCGTCCAGGGCGCGATCGACGGCGTGATGCTCCAGTGGGTCTTTGACGAGGAGGCCATCGACCTGGACGACTGCGCCGCCGAGCTGGTGACGATGTTCGACCTGGCCACCCGGCGGCGGGCGTGACCGCCGCGCCGCCGTTCGGCGGGAGACCGGCCGAGAACATCGCGGGGGGCCTCGGCGGGCTGCTCCGGCACCGGGCCGCCACCGACGGCGACCGGGTGCTGTTCCGCTTCGCCGGCGTCGAGACCACCGTCGCCCAGGTGGAGGACCGGACCAACCGGCTGGCGGACGTGCTGGCCGCGCACGGCGTCCGCCGCGGCGACCGGGTCGCGGTGATGCTGGGCAACGGCGTCGGCTTCCCGGTCGCCTGGCTGGCGATCGCCAAGCTCGGCGCGGTGATCGTCCCGGTGAACCCCGGCTACCGCAGCGCCGACCTGGCCCACGTCGTCAGGGACTCCGGCGCGATGCTGGCCCTGGCCGGCTCGGCCGCAGCGGCCGAGGCGCTGCTGGCGCTGGACTTCGGCGAGGTCGGGCTGCTCGACCCCGCCGACGCGGGGCCCGCGCCCGAACCCGTCCGGGCCGCCGGCGCCTTCGACGCGGGCGCCGAGCTGGCCGCCGCGTCCGGCCTCCGTGACCTGCCCGACGTCGGCTGGGACGACCTGCTCAACCTCCAGTACACCTCGGGCACGACCGGGTTCCCCAAGGGCTGCATGCTCACCCACCGCTACTGGCTCCACCTGGCCGAGCTCGCGGCCGACGTCGCCGCCGTCACACCGGACGACGTGGACCTCACCGCGCAGCCCTTCTACTACATGGACCCGCAGTGGAACACGGTGCTGTGCCTGCTGACCGGCATCCCGCTGGTGATCCTGCCGCGCTTCTCCGCCTCGGGCTTCTGGCCGTCGGTCCGTGAGCACGGCGTCACCTTCTTCTACGTCCTCGGCACGATGCCGCTGCTGCTGCTCAAGCAGCCGCCCGACCCCGAACTGGACCGGGCCCACCGCGTTCGGCTCGTCCTGTGCTCGGGCATCACGCCCGCCCTGCACGCCGCGATCGAGGAGCGTTGGGGTGCGCCCTGGCGGGAGGCGTACGGCAGCACCGAGGCGGGGGTCGTGCTGGCCGTCCGGCCCGAGGACACCGCATGCGTCGGCACCGGTGCGATGGGACGGCCGGTCCCCGGCAAGGAGGCCAAGGTCGTTCGCGAGGACGGATCCGACGCCGCAGACGGTGAGGTCGGCGAGATCGTGGTACGCGGCGAGCCGATGCTGACCGGCTACTGGAACCGGGACGAGCCGCTGCTACGCGACGGCTGGTACCCCATGGGCGACCTCGGCTACCGGGACGCGCGCGGCCACTACCACTTGGTCGGGCGGCTCAAGGAGATGATCCGGCGGGGCAGCGAGAACATCGCCGCCGCCGAGGTGGAGGCGGTCCTGACCGGCCACCCGGCCGTGCGCGCCGCCGCCGTGGTCCCGGTGCCCGACGAGCTGTTCGGCGAGGAGGTCAAGGCGTTCGTGCAGACCGCCGAGCCCGTCGAGCCGCACGAGCTGGTGGCCTACGTCCGCGCGCGGCTGGCCGATTTCAAGACGCCGAGGTTCGTGGAGTTCGTCGAGGCGTTCCCGATGACGCCGTCCGAACGCATCGCCAAGCACCTGCTGCCCGCCGGACGGGGCGGCGCCTACGACGCCCGGGAGGAAATCCGATGAGCACCGATCTGCGGGTGCGCCGCGCCGGCTCGGCCCTGGTGGTCGCCTTCGATCGGCCCGAGGTGCTCAACGCCTTCCGGCAGCGCACCTACGGCGAGTTGGTCGCCGTCCTGGACGAAGCCGCCCGCGACGACACGGTGGGCGCGGTGGTGCTCACCGGCACCGGCCGCGCCTTCTCGGCCGGCACCGATCTGAAGGAGGCGGGTGCGCAGCTGGCCGCAGGGTCCGACGCCGACCTGGTCGAACGGACCGCCGCGCTCCAGGACCTCACCCGCCGCTTCACCGGCCACCCCAAGGTGATCATCTCGGCGGTCAACGGGATCGCGGTCGGTGTCGGCGTGGAGCTGGCCATCGCCAGCGACCTGCGATTGGCCGGCCACTCCGCCTCGTTCGCCTTCAAGGAGGTGCATCGCGGCCTGTTCCCGAGCAACGGGGTGCTGTACTCGCTGCCCCGCCTGGTCGGCCACGGTCGCGCGGTGGATCTGCTGCTGTCGGGCGAGACCGTCGGCGCCGCCGAGGCGTACCGCGCCGGGCTGGTCAGCCGGCTGGTCCCCGACGCCGATCTGCTCGACTCGGCCCTGGAGCTGGCCGAACGCGTCGCCGCCGCCGCCCCCACCCCGGTACGCCTGATCAAGAAGGCCATGCAGCGGGTCTGGGAGCTGGACATGGAAGAGGTGCTCGCCCTGGAGACCGAGGGGCTGCTGGCCTGCCTGCGCAGCCGGGACGTGCTCGAAGGCGTCCGGTCCTTCATCGAGCGGCGCCCCGCCGTCTACCGCGGCAACTGACCGTCCCGCGGCGGGACGCCGACCCGCCCGCCACCCGTCCCACCCCCCCCGCGAAGACCCCGGCCCGCCCACGGGCCGGGGTCCCGACCTCCCCTATCCGAAAACAGCAGGGAGCCGAACGCCATGACCGGGCACGACAGCGGGGGATCGCTCCGCCGCGGACTCAAACGACGGCACATGACCATGATCGGGCTCGGCGGCGTCATCAGCGCCGGCCTGTTCGTCAGCAGCGGCAAGGTGATCGCCGACACGGGCCCGGCGGCGCTGGTCGCCTACGCCCTGGGCGGCCTGATCGTCGTCCTGGTGATGCGGATGCTCGGCGAGATGGCCGCCGCCCGGCCCTCGGCGGGCTCGTTCGCCGACTACGCCCGCGCCGCCCTCGGCCCACGCGCCGGGTTCCTGGTGGGCTGGTGCTACTGGCTGTTCGCGATCGTCGCGGTCGCGTTCGAGGGCGTGGCGGGGGCCAAGCTGCTGCACTCCCTGTCCGGCGGCATCCCGGTGCTGCCGACGGCCGTCGCGCTGCTGGCGGCGCTCACCGCGGCCAACCTGATCTCGGTGCGGCTGTTCGGCGAGACCGAGTTCTGGCTGGCCTCGGCCAAGATTGTGGTGATCGTGGCGTTCCTCGGCGCCGGGACGCTGTACGTCCTGGGCCTGTGGCCGTCCGCCGGCGCCGGCGCCGGCCTCGCCAGGCTGACCGAGCACGGCGGGTTCGTCCCCAAGGGCTGGGGTGCGGTCCTCACCGCCCTCGTCACAGTGCTGTTCTCCTACTTCGGCGCGGAGATCGTCACCATCGCGGCCGCCGAGTCGGCCGAGCCCGCCAAGGAGGTCGCGCGGGCTACCCTGCGGGTGGTCTGGCGAGTCCTGATCTTCTACGTCGGCTCGGTGCTGGTCATCCTGACGGTCGTGCCGTGGAACCGCGTCCCGGCGAACGGCACCGACAGCCCGTTCGCCACCGCCATCGCCGAGCTCGGCGTCCCTGGCGCGGCGACCCTGATGACGTGGGTCATCCTGGTCGCGGTCGTGTCGGTGATGAACGCCGCGCTGTACGCCGCCTCGCGCGTCCTCTGCGCGATGGCCGCCCGCGGCGACGCCCCGGCGGCGGCGGCCCGGGTGCGCGCGTCCGGAGTCCCCGCGCCTGCGCTGCTCGGCGGCGCCGCGCTCGCGCTGGTCCTGATGGCCGCCGCGTTCGCGGTCGGCGACGACGCCTTCGACCTGCTGATCAACACCGCTGGGTTGCTGGTGCTGTTGCTCTACGTCTTCGTGGCGCTCAGCCAGCTGCGGCTGCGCCGCCGCATGGAGACCGAGTCGCCCGAGCTGCTCCGGCTGCGGATGTGGGGCTTCCCCTGGCTGAGCCGCGTCGTGGTGGCGCTGCTGGTCCTGGCGTTCGTCGCTGTCGCCTCGTCCGCCGAGGCGCTCCCCGTCGTCGGCGCGGTCGCCGCGGCCGTCGGCGGCACGCTCCTCGCCTACGAGATCAAGTCACGCCGCAAGGTGGCCACCGATGCCGTGGCGGTGAAGAGGTCGTAACAGAATCAGCGGACGAGGCGGCGCCGACAGGTGATCGCTGGGCGGGGATCGCTAGAACCATTCAGCCCGACGGCGCACGTCGAACGGCACGTACTCGGGAGAGCGGATCACCTTCCCCTTGTAGATCGCCGCGTCGCCGTAGAAGATCGGCCTGCGCATGGTGGTGTACATGCGGTGCACGAACGCGTTGATCCCCGCCCAGTTGGTGAGCAGCCGGTGCCTTCGGGCGCTGGATGCCGAAGTCGAAGGGTGTTCGCGAGCCGCGTGCTTATGTGCTCTTTCCCATGTCCGATCGTGCACCTGGATGAGATGATTTCTCGCAATCAGCTCCATGCAGCGAGGACTCCACGTGTCTGTCAAGGCGATCGCGTTCGTGGCTTTACTCATGATCGGCTCCGGTCTTCTCACCGGTCTGCTTCCTGTCACCTGGCAGGGAAACGACTGCGGCTCGGCATTTGTCCAGGCGGCGGATAACGCACTCCAGTCCGATGCGGACGAGGATGCCGAGGCGGATGCGCCGGCCAACTGCGAGGACCTGCGAAACCTGGTGAGGATTCCAGCGATCGTCCTGATCGCGGCCGGTGCCGCAACGCTGGCGGCCGCGGGTGTCGCGCGGTGGCCCGCCGCCGTGGTCAGGGACTGAACGGCCGCCTCCAGGCGCGGCGGGGTTGGGGCGGGGAAGTCGCGCAGGGGGCCAAACGGGCTGAGCAGCAGGACGGCGAGCGAGAGGAACTGGATGACAGCCATCAGCCCCAGGGTCTCGCGGACTCCGACGGCATCGCCCAGCATGCCGCCGAGCAGCCCGCCGAGGGGGATCGCGCCGTAGTTCAGCGCCGAGGTGGTCGCGATCGGCACGCTCGCGAACACCACCATGGACACGCCGTTGCAGACCGGCATCACCGGCCGTTTCGGCATCCGGTCCACCCATGCGCCGCCGAATTCCAGCTCCGCGTTTCCGCTGGCCCGATCTCCGTGCTGGCACGTATTCACTTCGGTCATCTCGGGGCCTACGTTTTGGGCGTGCGCTTTCCCGTTCTCGCGTACGCCGCCGTGCCTGAGACGTGCGCGCTGACGGGCGCCGGACCCGGACGGGATTCGGGGCTGAGGCGACGGTGATGGCTGTGACGCGCGAAACATCTTTGCCGCAGTGAGAGGGGAAGAGGGATATGGCCGTGAAGGTCGCACGGGTGGTGACCGTCGCCATGATTCTGGCAGCAGGACTTGTCCCGGTGGCGACGCCTGCCAATGCCCTGCCCGCGGGATACTTTCACCTCCAAGGGATCACGAGAGACAAGAAGGGCAGCCTCCGGACCATCGACGTGCAGATGAACGACGGGAGCATCCCCGGTTTCATCCGGTTGAACTGCTGCTCGTACCACAAGGACTCGCAGTACTGGAAGGAGGTGTTCCCCAAAGCGGGAAGGATGGACATCATAAGGTTGCGAAACAAGCTGACGGGGCAATGTCTCGCGGATTCCGCTTCGAAAGCGCCTGGCGGCCTGGCGGTCGCGACTCTCCGGCCATGCGGTGACGAGGTTACCCTGTGGCAGAAAGTCACGGTATTCGGCAAGGGGACGGTATTTCGGCGGACGCAGCAGATGCCCTCTCCGTATTCCGACATCCAGGTGTGCCTGGGCAAGGACGGCAGGAATCCGGAAGTCCTTCTCACCTTGGTCTGCGGCGGTGGTTACACCTCCGAGATGATCTGGCAGGCGAACTTTCCCTGGCGCTGATCTCGTCGTAAGGAACCATCGCCGTCGTAACCGTCCGGATGGACGGGATCGCGCCGGCCCTTGGACCCGTTCCGGCGCGATCCGTCCCGGCATGCCGCGGCGCGCTCGGCGGCGGTCAGAGCGCGGCGACGATCTCCTCGACGCGTTGCCTCGCGTCGCCGAAGAGCATCCTGCTGTTGTGTCGGAAGAACAGGGGGTTCTGCACTCCGGCGTACCCCGTGGCCATCGACCGTTTGAAGACGACGACGTTCTCCGCCTCCCACACGCGCAGGACGGGCATCCCGGCGATGGGGCTGTCCGGGTCGTCGACGGCCGCCGGATTGACGGTGTCGTTGGCGCCGATGACGAGGACGACCGACGTGGTGGCCAGATCGTCGTTGATCTCGTCCATTTCGAGGACGATGTCGTACGGCACCTTGGCCTCGGCGAGCAGGACGTTCATGTGACCGGGCAGGCGGCCGGCGACCGGGTGGATGCCGAAGCGCACCTCGACGCCGCGCTCCCGCAGTTTCCGGGTGAGATCGGCGACCGGATACTGCGCCTGCGCGACCGCCATGCCATACCCCGGGGTGATGACGACGGACTTGGCCTCCTTGAGCAGGTCGGCGGTCTCGGTGGCGGTGATCTCCCTGTGCTCGCCGTAGTCGCGGTCGCCGGCGGGGCCCGCTTCGATGCCGAAACCCCCGGCGATCACGGAGATGAACGAACGATTCATCGCCTGGCACATGACGTACGACAGGTAGGCGCCGGACGAGCCGACGAGGGCGCCGGTGACGATCAGCAGGTTGTTGTCGAGCAGGAACCCGGACGCCGCGGCGGCCCACCCCGAGTAGCTGTTCAGCATCGAGACGACGACGGGCATGTCACCGCCGCCGATGGAGGCGACCAGGTGCCAGCCGAGCAGCAGCGCCACGACCGTCAGCGCGACGAGCAGCCCCAGGTTCGGGGAGATCACGAAGAGCACGGTCAGGACCGCGAACGCCCCGAGCGCGCCCAGGTTCAGGGAGTTCTTGCCCGGCAGCGTCATCGGGCGGGAATCGATCCTGGCCGACAACTTGAGGAACGCGACGACCGACCCGGTGAAGGTGAGCGCCCCGATGAACACGCCGATGGACACCTCGGCGTGGTGGATGCCCAGCAGCGAGCCGGGGACCTCCGCCCGCGCCCCGCCGCCGTTCTCGACTTCGAGGAAGCCGTTCCACCCGACCAGGACGGCGGCGAGGCCGACGAAGCTGTGCAGGACGGCGATGAGTTCCGGCATGGCGGTCATCTCGACGATCCGGGCCCGCCACAGCCCGATGGCGGCGCCGATCGCCATCGCGGCCGCGAGCAGGACCACCGCGAGGACGTCGCCGCCGTCCGCGGCGAGGACGACCGTCGCCGCGAGCGCGATGACCATGCCGGAGATCCCCAGTACGACGCCGGAGCGTGCGGTCTCGTGCTTGGACAGGCCGGCGAGGCTGAGGATGAACAGCAGGGCGGCGACGATGTAGGCGGCCTGCGCGGCCGTGGCGAGGTTCACGGTCAGCTCCTCGTGAACATGCCGAGCATGCGCCGGGTCACGGCGAAGCCGCCGACGATGTTGATGCTCGCCAGCAGGATGGCGACGAACGACAGGACGGCGACGACCGTGTCGCCCTGGCCGATCTGGAGCAGCGCGCCGACGACGATGATCCCGGAGATGGCGTTGGTGATCGACATCAGCGGTGTGTGCAGCGCGTGGTGGACGTTGCCGATGACGTAGTAGCCGATCACGATCGACAGGACGAAGACGGTGACGTGCTCGATCAGCGCGTTCGGCGAGAAGGCGGTCAGCAGGAAAAGGCCGGCGGAGGCGGCGACGGTGACCAGATGGCGTCGCCGTCCGGGCGGGGACGGCGGCCTCGCGCCGGGAGCCGCCGCCGTCTCCAGCACCGGGGCGGGGGTGGCGGCGGGGGTGGCGGGGGCCGCGCTCACCGGCACGGGCGGCGGTGGCCAGGTCTTCTCGCCGTCGCGGACGACGGTCATCGCGCGCTGCACGACGTCGTCGAAGTCCAGCACGAGCCGGCCGTCCTTGCCGGGCGTGAGCAGCTTCATCAGGTTGACGACGTTGGTGCCGTACAGCTGCGAGGCCTGCGCCGGCAGCCGCCCGGCGAGGTCGGTGTAGCCGATGATGGTCACGCCGTTCCCGGTGACGACGGCCTCCCCGGCACGGGTGCCTTCGACGTTCCCGCCCTGCGCGGCGGCCATGTCGACGACGACGCTGCCCGGGCGCATGCGCGCCACGTGCTCGGCCGTGAGCAGCCGGGGGGCGGGACGCCCGGGGATCAGGGCGGTGGTGATGACGATGTCCACGTCGGCGGCCTGCTCGGCGTACATCTCCGCGGCGCGGCGGTCGTAGTCCCGCGAGGTCTCCCGGGCGTACCCGTCCGTGCTCGCCTCCTGGGCGACCCCGACGTCGAGGAACTCCGCGCCGAGCGAGCGCACCTGCTCGGCGACCTCGGGACGGGGGTCGGTCGCCCGGACGACCGCGCCCAGGCTGGTCGCCGTGGCGATGGCCGCCAGCCCGGCCACGCCCGCGCCCGCCACCAGGACCTTGGCCGGGGGGACCTTCCCCGCCGCGGTCACCTGGCCGGTGAAGAGCCGCCCGAACGCGTGCGCCGCCTCGATGACGGCCCGATAGCCGGCGATGTTCGCCATCGAGCTCAGCACGTCGAGCGCCTGCGCACGGGAGACGCGCGGCACGGCGTCCATCGCCAGCACGGTGATCGGCCGCTGCGCGAGCGCGTCCACCAGGCCGGCGTTCGCCGCCGGGCCGATCAGGGAGATGAGCGTGGCCCCGTCATCCAATGCCGCGATCTCGTCCGGGGCCGGCGCGTTCACCTTGAGTACGACGTCGGCGGCCCACGTCTCCTCGCGACCGGCGATCCGTGCCCCGGCCCCGGCGTACGCGTCGTCGGTGAAGCCCGACCGTCTGCCCGCGCCCGATTCGACGATCACCTCGTAGCCGAGCGAGACCAACTGCGGGACGGTGGCCGGGGTGGCCGCCACGCGTGTCTCGCCCGGCGCCGATTCGGCGACCACGCCCAGACGTTGCGCTGATTGACTCATCACGATCCTTTCTGTCGGCGGGTCGTCGGGTTGGCCGACCCTGCGGTCGCCGCCGTCCTCCGCTCACTCGTGGGTCGCGGTGGTGCGGAACGGCGCATGCCACGCGCCGCCGTACGGGCGGCGGTGAAAGGGATGGATGCGATTTGATGCGAATAACGGGGAAATTGTCCCGACTTCTGCGCGCACGGATCAAGGTGTGCCGGCCGGCGGTTCCCCGTGCGGCATGGCCCGGCGCCGACCGGCCTCCCACCGGACACGGAGACCTCCCGGCTCTCCCGGTTCTCCGGGCACTGCAACTTTCATCCGAGGCGTCGGCCGTCCCGGCTCGTGACGGCACGAACCCGAGGTCATCGGCGGCTCACGCGCGCGGCGCCGGAGGCGCCCTGGCGCGGGACTTCGGGCCCTTGACATCATTGTCTCGATCATGGGGCGCGGCCTCCGCTCGCCGTGTACGGCCCCACCGAGCAGGCGGCGGTCAGGGGGGACCGGTCCCACCGGCAAGCGGAAGGACGTACGGCCACGGCGTACCGTGCGGCGAGGGCCGGCAGGTGCGAGGGGAGGCGGCACGTGACGGTTTTCGTCGAGGAAGCCGAGCGCGACCCGGGGCGCGGGGAGCCCGCGGGGCCGGACCGGGAGGCTCCCGGACGCGGGGACGCGAGCCCTCCGTCCGGCGAGGTCGCCGCCGAACCGCTGCGGCGCAGCGCCACCGTCCGGGACGCGCTGCTGCTGTGGGTGGGCACCAGGGCCGGCATGCTTCTCGTGGCGGTCTACGGAATCCTGATCGTCTCCGGTCAGAACCGGGCCCCGCTGCTGGAGCGCTGGAAGTTCTGGGACGTCGACCTGTTCCGGAAGATCGCCGAGTTCGGCTACGACGGCGACCCGAAGCTGGAGCCCGATCCCGGGCTGCCGGCCTTCTTCCCCGGCCTGCCGATGGCGCTGCGGCTGGTCCATCTGGTGGTCGACGACTGGACCCTGGCCGGGCTGATCATCTCGTTCGTGGCCGGTGCGGTGGCCGTGGTGGCGCTGGCCCGGCTCGCCGATCTGGAGGGGCCCGCCGGAGCGGGGCGCTGGGCCGTCCTCGCGCTGCTGCTGTGCCCACCCGCCGTCTTCCTGTTCGCCGGCTACTCGGAGGCGCTCTTCCTCGCCTTCGCGCTGCCCGCCTGGCTGGCGGCCCGCCGCCGTGCCTGGCCGCTGGCCTGTGCCCTGGCCGCCGGGGCGTCCTGCGTGCGGATCACCGGCCTGTTCCTGGCCCTCGCACTGATCGTCGAGTTCGTCGTGAGCCGGATCCGCACGGACGGCTGGGCGGGCTGGTGGCGGGGTGCCTGGCTGGCGCTGCCGTTCGCGCCGATCCTCACGTACGCCGCCTACCAGCACTCCCGTACGGGGGACTGGCTGGCCTGGAACAACGCCCAGCAGACCGGCTGGGGCCGGAAACCGGTCTGGCCGTGGGAGGCGTTCCGCGCCACGTGGGACTCGACCGGCGGCGACGGCGGGTTCGCCCCGATGTTCCGTCTCGAGATCGCGGCGGCGATCGTCGGGGCGCTGCTGCTCGTCTGGCTGCTCGTCGCCCGCCGATGGGCCGAGTTCGTCTACGTCGGGCTGCAACTGGGCGCGCTGGTCACCTCCACGTTCTACATGTCGATCCCCCGGTCGGCGCTGCTGTGGTGGCCGCTGTGGGTGCTCGTCGGCCGGGCGGGCGCGCGCCGCCGATGGGTGATCATCCTCTACGCCACGGTCATCGGGCCGCTCATGGTGCCGATGATGATGTCCTTCCTCAACAGCTCCTGGACCGGCTGAACCGCGCCGTGCGCGGAGCCGCCGCCCCGGATTCGGTCCGGAGCGGCGGCTCCCCGGCGCCGTTCCGCACCAGGTTCGGCCCGGCCGCCTTGATCAACGGGTTGGTCGCATCAGGAGGGGAGACTCTCGTAGCTCACCGCGCAGGGGACGCCGTTGAACGTGAAGCCGGTGGGGTGGTCGTCCACGCCGTTGGCGTTGAAGCCGATCGTGAAGCTCGTGCCGGGATCGATGCTCTTGTACCAACTGCTGGCCGCCTGAACACTCGGCGGGGTCACGGAGTAGGTCGCGTTCCAGGCGGTGGTGATGGTCTGGCTTCCGGGAAAGACGAACTGCAGGATCCAGGGGCTGAAAACGCGGGTTCCGGTGTTGCTGATCGTTACTTGGGCCGTGAAACCGCCGGGCCACGCGTGGGTGGCGTAGGTCACCGCGCAGTCGTAGCCGGTGGGCACCCCCGCGGGCGCCGCCTGGGCGGGGCCGGTGAGCAGGGCGGCCAGGAGAAGCCCGGCCGAGCCGATCCCCGATGAACGCCGAAGGAAACGCATCGCTCTCCCATCCGAACGCCAGTTATGAAACCGGTTTCCAGGTGATCGTCCGTCGCGTCTCGGGCACTGTCAAACATTTCCTCGTCTCGCCGTTCGCGGCCTTCGTCATGGGGGGAGCATGGCTCGCCGTAATCTCCTCCGGCGACCGTGCGGCATTCGACGAGCCGGCGGTTCCGGTCTTTTCCGGTTTTCGTCCCACAGGTTTTACGGGCATCCGCGCGTGCGTCGAAGTGCTCCTCGTCCTGGCCGGTTGCGCCCCCGGCTCGCCGGAGCCCCGTGACCACCGCCACCTCCTCGTCGCGACCGCGCGTGCCTACGACGACTGTCGCCGCCGCCAATCGGGCTTGGTGAGTTCGTACTCGACTTCGCCGTGTTCGGAGCCCTCGATCGCTTCGGGCCAGTCCTCTGTGAAGGCGCGTACGAACGACAGTCCGGCCTTTTCCATCACCCGCCGTGAGCGCGTGTTGACGGCCATGGTGGTCGCGGTCACGCGCTCCACGCCGAGGTCCGCGAATCCCTTGTGGATCAGGGCGCGCGATCCTTCTGTGGCATAACCGTCGCCCCAGGCGGTCCTGTTCAGCCGGTAGCCGAGCTCGACCACGGCGGGGCTGTCGTCGGCCAGAGGACGGAACTCGAACCAGCCCAGGAAGGCGCCCGTGGCCTTCTCCTCGGCCGCCCAGTAGCCGCGGGTGCCGAAGCACGGGTGGTCGCGCAGGAGTCGTGGCAGGGTCTGCGCGAGGATCGTCTCGCGGCTCACCGGTCTGCCGCCGTTGATGAAGCGCATGACCTCGGGATCGTTGTCGAGCGCGACCAGGTGCTCGACGTCGGCCCCGGTGAACGCGCGGAGCACCAGCCGGTCGGTCCGCAGGAAAACGTGCACAGCTGAATCCTCACCACGGGCAGTGGCGGCCGCCACCAGATATCGCACGATAAATGCAGATGCAGGCGCTTCGTCCATCTTGGCAGGATGGCGAGGTGGATCGACAACTGCTCAGCGCCATCGCCCATCGTGATCATCCGATCGCCGCGCCCGTCTCGGCCGCCAACCTCGATCGGCTGCTGCGCCGCGCCGCGCTGCCGGAGGGAGCACGCGTCCTCGACCTGGGCTGCGGCGAGGGCGAGTGGTCGCTCCGGGCGCTCGAACTCGTTCCGTCCGCACACGCCGACGGTGTGGACATCTCACCGCACGCCGTGGCGTCCGCGGAGCGGGCGGCCGCCGGCCGGGGCCTGGCCGACCGGCTGACGCTGCACACGATGCCCGCCGACGCCTTCACGCCCGCCCAGCCGTACGATCTGGCGCTCTGCGTGGGCTCGACGCACGCCTTCGGCGGGCTGACGGAGACGATGGAGGCCCTCGCCCGGTTCGTACGGCCCGGCGGCCTGGCGCTCGTGGGGGAGGGGTACTGGGAACGCCCACCCGCTCCCGAGGTCGTCGAGGCCATCGGCGAGTATCCGGATCTCGCCGGCACGGTCGAGGCCGCCGAGTCGAAGGGGTGGCTGACCGTCTACGCCCACGTGAGCGACCAGGCGGAATGGGACGAGTACGAGTGGTCGTGGACCGGCACGCTGGCGCGCTGGGCCGCGGACAATCCCGGCCCGGACGGTGAGCAGGCCCTCGCCGTGATGAGGGAGCACCGCGACATGTGGCTCAACGGCTACCGGGGCGCCCTCGGTTTCGTCACCCTGCTCCTCCGGCGCGGGTGACCCGTCAACGGCGCAGCAGCCGTACCAGGCGAACTCCGGCCAGGACCCCGACTCCGAGGTGGGCCGTGACGAGGGCGATCTGGAAGGCCCGCTGACCCGCCGTGAGGTCGGCGGCGTAGCCGCCGTCGTAGAAGCCGGACACGAAGGCGAGCACTCCGGCGACGGCCAGGAGGGCCGAGGCCGGGACGGCGACGACGCGACGGCGCCGGGTCGCGCCGACGACCAGCAGGACCTGCGCGACCATCATCGGAATCGGCGCCGACAGACGCGCCTCGGGGCCCAGCGCGTCGAGCAGGGTCGGGCTCAGGCCGGCGGACAGGGAGATGAACGCGCCGGCGACGTCCATGGCGAGCAGCAGGCCGACGCCGGCGACGAGCGTCGACGGGCGCGGGCGAGCGGCCGGTGTGGTGGCCGGAGCGGTGGCGGGTGTGGACATGTCCTCTCCTCGGAGAACGCGACGGGTGGTTACGGGTTTGAGAGTCCGGCGGGGGACGTCCGGCCGGCATGAGCCGACAGTCCCCCGCAGGACGGGACATCTCGTCCCGTGACGACGGGACACGCGGGTGGCAACATCCCCCTCATGACGGACAGATCGGCCCGGCGCGCCGCCGTGGCGGCGGGCGCGCTCCTCGTCCTGGTCCTCGGGGCGCTGGTCGTCGAGCCCAGGCTGCGGCAGTTGGGCGTGACGGGGATCGTGGAACGGTTCGACGCCTTCCGCGCGGTCGCGGCGCTGTCGTTCGGCGTGCCCGGCCTGTTCGTGGTGGCGCAGCGGCCGGGGAGCCGGGTCGGCTGGGTGATGGTGGCCGTCGGCATGGCCCAGGCGCTCGGGCTCGCCCTCGGCGCGTACGGCCTGCTCGGCATCAACGACGGCATCAACGACGGCATCAACGACGGCATCAACGACGGCATCAGCGACGGCATCAACGAGGGTGCGGTCACCGGTGGCGCCGGCCTGCCGGGGGACGACTGGGCGATGTGGGTGTCCAACTGGGTGTGGATCCCCGCCTACCTCCTGGTCCCGACGTTCTTCTTGCTGATCTTCCCGGACGGCCGGCTCCCCTCGCGCCGATGGCGGCCCGCGGCGGCCGCGGCGTACGCCGGCATCGGGGTGCACACGCTCGACTGGATGCTCCGCCCGGTGACCTACGAGCAGGTCCCCGGGCTCTTCCCCAAGGGATACGCCGGTGTGCTGGCCGGACTCACCGGGGTTCCCGACGCGGTCAGGACCGCGGGCACGGTGTGCACGGTCGGCGCGGTGCTCGCCGCGGTCGCCTCGCTCGTCAGCCGATACCGGTCGGCGGGCGAGGAGGTGCGGCGGCGCCTCCAATGGGTGCTGGCCGCGGCGCTGCTGACGGTGAGCCTGCTCGGCGTCGCCCTGTTCGTGCCGTGGGGGCCGGTCATCGTGGCGCTCGCCGCCGTTCCGCTGCCGGTGGCGGTGTCGGTGGCGGTCGTCGCGCACCGCCTGTGGGACCTCGATCTCCTGCTGTCGCGCGCGCTCGCGTTCGGCGCCGTCAGCGTCGCGCTGCTGGCGGCGTACGCCCTGGTCGCGGCCACGCTCGGGAACGCGATCGGCTCCGGGGCCTCCGCGCTGATCGTGGCGCTCGCGGTGCATCCTGTCTACCTGCGGGTGTCCGCCGCCGCGAACCGCCTCGTCTACGGCGATCGCGACGACCCGGCGCGTGCGCTGCGGCGGCTCGGCGTGCGGCTCTCGGACGCGGGTGCGCCCGGCGACCTCCTGGAGCGGATGGCGGCGGAGGTCGGGCGGGTCCTGCGCATCCACTACGTGGCCGTCGAGGAATCGGGCGCGGTCGTGGCCTCCTGGGGCCGCCCGAGCGGCCCGGAGGGCTCAACCGGCCCGGGCGGCTCAAGCAGCTCTGGCGGCTCGGGCGGCTCGGGCGGCTCTGGCGGCTCGGGCGGCTCGGGCGGCTCTGGCGGCTCAAGCGGGGAAGGCGAGGTGAGCGAGCGTGTTCCGCTCCTCTACCAGGGCGAGCGGGTCGGCACGCTGATGCTGGGGGAGCGTTTGCGCCCCAGGGACCGCTCGCTGCTGGCGCAGCTCGCGCCGCACGTCGCGGTGGCCGTACGGGCCCACCGCCTCGGCGCGGATCTCGAGCGATCGCACGGGCGGCTGCTGGCGGCCCGGCAGGAGGAGCGTGACCGGCTGCTCTACGAACTCCACGACGGGCTCGGCCCCACGCTGGCCGCCCTCGCGCTGCAGGTGGACCGCGGCCGGCGCATGGTCGACGCCGACCCCGAGGGCGCGAAACAGGTGATGGGGGAGCTGTCCGGCCGCATCCGCGGCACGGTCGAGAACGTCCGCGCGATCGTCAACGACCTGCGCCCGCCGCCCCTGGACACTCTGGGGCTCGCCGGCGCGCTGGCCGAGCTCGGCAGGGGCTTCGCGGGTGATCTCGCGGTCGAGGTGGAGGCCCCGCCCGACCTGCCCGCCCTTCCACCGCCGGTCGAGCTGGCCGCCTACCGGATCGCGGCCGAGGCCATGACGAACGCCGTGCGGCACGCCATGGCGTCCCGGTGCACGGTCAGCCTGCGGACGAGCGACGCACGGGCGCCGGGAGTCCTGGAGCTGCGGGTCGACGACGACGGCGTCGGGGTGGGATCCCCCGCCCGCCACGGGTTCGGCCTCGCCTCCATGCGGCGCCGGTCCGAGGAGCTCGACGGCACCTTCGAACTGCTCGACCCGGCCGGATCGGGCACGCACCTGGTCGTACGGCTCCCGCTGGCGGTCCGGTGATCCGCGTCATGGTGGTGGAGGACCACCCGGTGTTCGCCGAAGGGCTGGTCGCGCTCTTCCGCGATCTGCCCGAGGTGGAGGTCGCGGGCGTGGCGAGCACCGGCGAGGCGGCCGTCGAGTTGGTGGACCGGGTCGCTCCCGACGTCGTCCTGATGGATCTGCACCTGCCGGGCATCAGCGGGATCGAGGCGACGTCCCGCATCACGGCCCGGCATCCCGGCGTGGCCGTGCTGGCCCTGACCATGCTGTCCGACGACGCGTCGATCCTCGCCGCCGTACGGGCCGGCGCCCGCGGCTACCTCCTCAAGGAGGCGACGCCTGCGGACATCGTGCGCTCGCTGGAGGCGGTGGCCTCGGGGCAGGTCGTGTTCGGCGCCGCGACCGGAAACCGGGTGCTGGCCGCTCTCACCGCGCCGGCCGTACGGCCCCGGCCCGTGCCCGGGCTGACGGAACGCGAGATGGAGGTGCTCGACCTCGTCGCCGCCGGTCTCACCAACCACGCCATCGCCCGGCGCCTGTATCTGAGCGAGAAGACCGTGCGCAACCACGTGTCGAACATCTTCGCCAAGCTCGGCGTCTCCGATCGCGCCGCGGCGGTGGCTCGCGCCAGGGACGCCGGCCTCGGCGGCGGGTAGGAGATTTGCCCCGATTGTCGGTGCGTACAGTGAGGGTGTGCTGATCCATCCCTGGGACTCCGCCGCGGACGAGGAGGCGCTGGCCTTCGTCCGCGCGAACGAGTTCGGCCACCTCATCGCGTCCGGACGAGACCGCGATGTGCCGGTGGTCGTGCCGACGCAGTTCCTCCTCGCCGACGAGTCCACGATCCTGCTGCACCTCGCCCGGCCGAACCCGATCTGGTCGGCGATCGAGGAGAACCCCGCCGTGGTCATGGCCGTGGCCGGCGACTGGGCGTACGTCGAGGGGGCGTGGAAGGCGCTGCCCGGCACCGACGAGGATCCCCGGCTCGGCATCCCTACGACGTACTACGCGGCCGTCCAGATGGTCTGTCACGCGGAGATCGTCGACGACCGCGACGGGAAGCTCGGCATTCTGCGCGCCCAGCTCGCCCGCCTGGACCACGATCTCGCCGACCCCGCCGAGCACCACCGGAGCCTGCCGGGCATCCGCGGCCTCCGGCTGGCCGTTCAGAAGGTCAACGGCAAGTTCAAGTACGGCGGCAACGTGGACGAGGACCACCGCCGGTACGTCGCGGAACGCCTCGCGGAGCGGGGCGGGCCCGGCGACCGTGCCGCGCGCGACCACCTCCTGCGCCGGCTCGGCTGACCCCCGGAGGAACCGCGTGCGCGGTGCCGTCACAGGACCGTGCGGATTGGCGCATCCCCTTGCCGGCAAGATCGGCATTCCCCATGGCCGCGCCGAGTCGATTCCTCGGCGCACACCCCTCGTCGGCCAAGGAACGAGGCATGCCGAACCCAGCACTCAACGAGCGAGAACTGGCCTTTCTGCGAACACTTCGCCGAGGTCACCGGGTTCGAGGGACTCGTACCCAGCTCCCAACTGGCCGGCAGGGACGTGCGGCACGGCGACGTCCTGACAGCGGAGATCGTTCGCGTCGACGTCACCCGACGACGGATCGAACTCGCCCTCCCCGCGAGGCCGGCATGAGAGGCCGCCGCGGGAGCCACGGCGCCACTGAGGCTGACCGGGAGGTGGCCGCATTCCTCGCAGCCATGGCACTCGTCGAAATCCGATACCTGGCCGGAAAGGTCCGACGCGAAAAGGAGGGGGTCTCACCGGCCGCTGTTCTCGACCGCATCAGGTTCCTGGCCGACCTCTGCCACAACATGCCGGGGATCGCCAGGCCGTCCTCTCGGCAGGACTCCCGTACGAACCCGCGTACGAGCAGCCGGGAACGCGCGATGGCCGAACGACCCATGAGCTGGACGTGGAACACCGCCGGCGCGGAAGGGCGCACATGGATCCTGGAGCAACTCGATCAGGCCGGATTTCGCTGGACGCCCCGCCTCCGCTTCCGACTCCCCGTAAGGGCCCGCCACGCCTCGGTCTGCGGCAGCGATTGGGCGTGCCGGAGCGCTGGCCCGTACGAACCCCTGCCGGGCGCCCGCCGCTTCCCCGGCAAGCACGTGTTCTCAAGGCGCTGGACGCCGACGCCATGCGGCCGCCCGCCCGGCGACGTGCTTGAGGCTGCCGCTCACCCACTCGTTGCGTCCCGTGATCTCCGGATGTCCCGGCTGCTCGATCCGCCAGGTGTGCCGGAACGGACGCTTCGGCGGGATCCGCTTCACCGTGCCGATGACCTGGCCCCTGACCGTCGTGCACGACGTGGTGGCGCTCTCCGTCCACCTCCCGGGCGAACGAGTGCGCACCGGGGGGTACGCGACTTGTCGTACCCGAGGTGTAGAAGTGTGGCGTGGTTGCTGAGACGACCTGGGCGCAGGTGCTCGCCTGGAGGCTGAGACGGCAGTTCGTCGAGCCCGCGAGCGGCGGTGACGCGGTGGCGATCGCCCGGCGGCTGTGCGGCGTGCAGGCGCAGGTCGCCTCGTCGGCGGCGCTGGCCGTGGCCGTACGGCACGCGAACCCGCGTCCGGGAGAGATCGAGGACGCCCTGTGGCGTGACCGCACGCTGGTCAAGACCTGGACGATGCGCAGCACGCTC
The DNA here is from genome assembly GCF_040644635.1 of Microbispora sp. NPDC046933. NCBI lineage: Bacteria > Bacillati > Actinomycetota > Actinomycetes > Streptosporangiales > Streptosporangiaceae > Microbispora > Microbispora sp. NPDC046933. The sequence goes on from NZ_JBEYWW010000059.1 coordinate 28,481, forward strand.
CACCTCCTCCCGGCCGACGAGTTCCCGGCCTACCGCGCCGCCCTCGGGTCGCTCCGGTTCTGGGAGAGGGCCTCCTGGCAGCGCGGCCACGGGGTGTCGGCCCGGGAGATCGAGGCCGTCGTGGACGCCGTTCCGCGCGCGTTGTCCGGCCGGGTGCTGACCCGGGAGGAACTGGTCGAGGCGGTCATCGAGGTGACCGGGGACGCCCACCTGAAAGAGGCCCTCGCGTCCGGCTGGGGCGCGCTGCTCAAGCCGCTCAGCTTCCTGGGTGAGCTGTGCTACGGCCCGCCGCGCGACGGCAGGGTCACCTTCACCACGCCCGCCGACTGGCTTCCGGGTGGTCGGGGAGAGGCGCTCTCGCCGGAGGAAGGGGGAGTGCGGGTGCTCCGCGCGTTCCTCGGCGCCCATGGCCCGGCCACCCCCCGGATGTTCGACGCCTGGCTGTTCCGCGGCGTCACGCCGAAGGCCGTCCTGCGCGGCTGGTTCGGGGAGCTGGAGCGTGAGCTCGCGCAGGTCGAGGTGGAGGGCATGCCCGCCGTGCTGCCTGCGGAGCTTCTGGACGACCTGCTGGCGTGCCCGCCGTCCGATGAGGTGCATCTGCTGCCCGGCTTCGACCAGTTCATCCTGGCCGCGCCGCGTGACCTGGAGTCGCTCCTGCCGAAGGCCGTGCGGCCGAAGGTGAGCCGGACGGCCGGGTGGATCTCGCCCGTGGTGATCTACCGGGGCCGGGTGACGGGCGTCTGGGAGGTCAAGGAGGGGCGTCCGGTCGTCGAGCTCTTCGAACCGGTGCCGGAGCGCCTCCTCGCCGCGGAGGTCGATCGCATCGCCACGATCCTCGACCGGCTGTAGAGGCGCCATCACCCGCGGCGGCGGCGGGCCGTTGCGCGTACCTCGCCGGTTCGGCCTGTGCGGGCGCATGAGCCGGTGGGCCCGCCGTCGAGGACGCGGCCGGTCAGGTCGGCTCCTTGCGGAGTACGCGGACCAGGCCGGCGGCCATGGGAAGGACGATCCAGAAGGCGACCGACGCCGCGAGCCGGGCGCCCTCGCTCCAGGTCATCTCGCCGCTCACGAGGGAAGCGCCGGTGGTGTTGAGGTCGAGCCACTCGGCGAGAGTCGCGCCGACGGAGCCGAGACTGCCGACGACGGACCACAGGAGCGGAGTCGACAGGTGGATCACGATCGCGGCGGGCGCGTTGAGGAGCAGCGCGCCGAGGGCGAGGCCGGCCGCGGCCACCAGGACGTTCGCCCCGGTCCAGCCGAGCAGCCAGAGCGGCTGGAACTCCCAGGTGGCGGGCAGGTTCCGGACCCCGGCCACGACGGCCGTGACCGGCACCGCGACCAGCATGGCGAACAGGGACAGCGCCACCGCCGCGAGCAGGGGCGGCAGGCATTTGGCGGCGAGGACGCGATGGCGGCGCGGTTCGAGCACGAAGGTGGTCAGCGCCGTGCGATGCGCCCACTCGCCGGTCACCGTCAGGATGCCGAGCACCGGGAGCAGGGTGCCGAGGGCGATCGCGGCCGTGCCCGCCAGGACCTGCAGCTTCGGCCCGACGACGGCGCCGCGCGCGACGACGGACGCGACCACCAGCCCGATCGTGATCAATGCGATGACCGTGCCGCTGCGGGTGTCGACCAGTTTGCGGGCTTCGACGATGAGCAGTCTGTGGAACGGGATCGGCGTGGCGGCGGTCATGTCGTCGTCCTTCGTGACGGGGCCCGGTGGTTCTTCGTGACGGGGGTCGGTCCGGCCCCCGCGATGTCGTTCAGGTGGTGCCCGGCGCGGGTCATGCGGCGCCCCGGCCCGCGTCGATGCCCGGAGACGCGCCGGCGCCCGGGCTCCGGTCCGTGTCCGCGGTCAATTCGAGGAAGGTCTGTTCGAGGCCGCGGCCCCGGCTCAGCTCGTCGACCGTGCCCTGGGCGAGCACGCGCCCACGGCCGATCATCACGATGTGGTCCGCCACCTGTTCCACCTCGTGCAACAGGTGCGAGCTGAGCAGCACGGCGCATCCGGCGTCGGCGAGGTCGCGCAGCAGGCGGCGCATCCAGTGGATGCCCTGAGGGTCGAGACCGTTGGCGGGCTCGTCCAGGATGAGCACCTCGGGATCGCCGAGCAGGGCGTGCGCGATGCCGAGCCGCTGCCGCATGCCGAGTGAGTAGCCGCCGACCCTGCGCCGGCTCTCCCGTTCGGTCAGCCCCACCAGGTCGAGCACCTCGCCGACCCGCGTCCTCGGCAGTCCCAGGGTCATCGCGCCGAGCGTCAGGACCTCCCTGCCGGTGCGGCCCGGATGCTGAGCCCCCGCGTCGAGCAGGATGCCGACCCGCAGGCCCGGGCAGGCCATCTCGGCGTACGGCAGACCGAGCACGGTCGCCGAACCGGAGGAGGGACGAGAGAGCCCCACCAGGATGCGCAGGGCCGTCGACTTCCCGGCGCCGTTGGGCCCGAGGAAGCCGGTGACGCTCCCGGTCCCGACGGTGAAGGTCACGTCGTCGAGCGCCTGCACCTTCCCGTAGATCTTGCTGACGTGTCTGAACTCGATCACGCCGCCCAGTCCACCGCGAGCGCGGACGTCGACGCATCGGACCGGGGTACGGAGCGTCTCGACGCGGGGCCCGGCCTTTCGCGCGCGGCCGATACCCGCGGTTGTCCACAGGTCGACCCAGGTCGCTAAAACCTGTTCGATGTGGTCCCTAAGCTGTGGGGCTGTGCACGGCCGACCGGACTACCAGCCACCCCTGGACAGGCAGGGCGTCGCACTGCGCTACCTGTGCGCCGTGGTGCCGATGCTCTTCCACGGCACGGTGCTGGCCTGGCTCGTCCTGCACGACGGCGACCGTCTCCCGCATGCGCTGATCGACACCACGCTCGGCCTGGTCGGGCTGGTCCTGATGCGGTGGCGGCGCCGGTGGCCGTGGCGGATCGCGCTGGCGACCGCCCTGCTGACCACGTTCTCGGCCACGGCGACCGGTCCCGCGCAGGTCGCGTACGTGTCCCTGGTGACCCATCGCCGATGGAGCCGGATCATCCCGGTCGCGGTCGTGTCCGTGGTGTGCCTGCTGGTCAGCGGGGCTCTGGGCGGCATCGACCAGGCCACGGTCGTCTCCTCGGTGTCGGGGCTGACGATCCTCGGCGGGCTGACCGTGTTCGGCCTCTACCTGCGCGGACGCCGCGACCTGGAGCTGTCCCTGCGTGAGCGGGCACGGGCCGCCGAGCGTGAGCAGCGTCAGCGGATCGACCAGGCGCGGCTCGCCGAGCGGGTCAAGATCGCCCAGGAGATGCACGACGTGCTCGCGCACCGGATCTCCCTGCTGGCGATGCTGGCCGGCGGCCTGGCCTACCGGACCGACCTCGGCCCGGAGCAGACACGCGAGACCGCGCTCGCCATCCAGGAGAACGCGCACCAGTCGCTCAACGAGTTGCGCTCGGTGCTGCGCACGCTCCGCGACGACGGCGCCGTGGAGGCGCCGCAGCCCGATCTGACCCATCTGGACGCGTTGTTCGGCGAGGTCCGCGCCGCCGGCCAGCGGGTCGAGGTGGACGACAGCATCGACGGCCGGGAGTCGCTGCCCGCGCCGACGGGCCGGCACGCGTACCGGATCGTGCAGGAGGCGCTGACCAACGCGCGCAAGCACGCGCCGGGCGCCAGGGTCACCGCCGAACTCGGCGGACGGCCGGGGGAGGGCCTGCGGATCCGGGTGACGAACGCCGCGCGCCCCGGCTCGGCCCCCGGCCCGGGCGGCAGGCTTGGCCTGGTGGGCCTGGCGGAGCGGACGAGGATGGCCGGCGGCACCCTCAGCCATACGATCCAGGACGGGCGATTCATCCTTGATGTCCGATTGCCATGGGAGGCTGCGGATCGTGACCCGGCTGGTGATAGTGGATGACGACGCGATGGTGCGTACCGGGTTGCGTCTCATCCTCGGCGGCGAACCCGACTTCGACATCGTCGGCGAGGCCGAGGACGGGCTGCGCGCCATGGACGTGATCCGCGACCTGCGCCCGGACGTGGTGCTGCTGGACATCCGGATGCCCAACCAGGACGGGCTGACCACCACCGAGCTGCTGCGGGCCCGGCCCGGCCCGCCGCGGATCCTCGTGCTCACCACGTTCGACGCCGACGACATGGTGCTGCGGGCTCTGCGGCTCGGCGCCGACGGCTTCCTGCTGAAGGACACTCCGCCGCCGCGGATGATCGAGGCGGTCCGTGCCGTGGCGAAGGGCGAGCCCGTGCTGTCGCCGAGCGTCGCCCGGCAGGTGATCGCCGCGGCGACCGGCGGGTCCGGGCCGGCCCTTGCGCAAGCGCGTGAGGAGCTGGCCAGGCTCACCGAGCGCGAACTCGAGGTCGCGGTCGAGGTGGCGAGCGGCAGGTCGAACGCCGAGATCGCCGAGCGGCTCCACATGAGCGTCGCCACCGTGAAGGCGAACGTCACCAGGATCTTCGCCAAGCTCGGCGCCGACAACCGCGTCCAGGTGGCGATGAAGGTGCGCGACGCCGGTCTCCTGTGAGCGTCGCCCCCTGAACGCGTCCGCGCCCGGCGTCCCGGGGATGATCACCGGCGAATCGCCGCGAAGCCTGCCACTGTGGACGGTATGGATCTGACTGACGCCGAGGATCTGGCCCGGGCGCTGCGCGACCTTCTCAACGAGGCTCATCGGAGCATCGACGAGGGCCGGGAACCCCCCGAGCTCGTGCGGCGGGTCACCGGACATCTCGGCTGCGATCTGCGGCACGTCGTGAACGTGGCCGAGAGCTTCCCCAGCTGGGAGCACGTCAACCTGCAGCGCGGCGCGGACGCCTACCTGGCGGCGCACAGCCCCGGCGCCGAATGGGTCGGCGTCAACGGCCCGCACCGTGAGCACACCGAGCTCGTCGACATGCTCGCCAGCGCCGCTCGCGGCTGGGAGCGGTTCGAGCCGGGTGCCGTCGACTACGCCACGGCCGCGGTCGGGCCCGACCAGACCACCGAGGTCGTCTCGCTCGGCCTGGTGCTGACCCGCTCTCCGGACGGCGTCCCGGTCGTGCTGAGCCTGCGCGGCCCCAACGAGCGCGGGGGGCCGTGCCGGCTCGTCGTGCTCGCCCCCGACCGGCCCAGCGCGACCGCCACCCGCGACGAGATCGAACGTCTCATGCGTGCCGACGACGTCTACCGGGGGCAGGTCCTGTCGTTCCAGTGGAGCGAGCACCGGGGCAACGACCTCGTCACCTTCCTGCCCCGGCCGGACCTCGACGCCGAGCAGGTGGTCCTGCCCGAAGGCGTGCTCGACACGATCGAACGGCACATCGTCGGCATCGCCGAGGAGGCCGACCGGCTGCGCGCGCACGGGCAGCACCTCAAGCGCGGCCTGCTGCTGCACGGCCCGCCCGGCACCGGCAAGACGCACACGGTCCGCTACCTCATGGGCCGGATGCGCGGATGCACGGTCATCGTGATGACGGGCGCCGCGATCCGCTTCGTCGCGCAGGCGGCCGGTCTCGCCCGGAGACTGCAGCCGGCGATCGTCGTGCTGGAGGACGTGGACCTGGTGGCCCGCGACCGCTCCTTCACCGAGGACGGCAACCCGCTGCTGTTCGCCCTGCTGGACGCCATGGACGGTGTGGGCGCGGACGCGGACATCACGTTCGTGCTCACCACGAACCGCGCGGACGTGCTGGAGCGGGCGCTGGCCGACCGTCCCGGCCGGGTGGACCTGGCTGTGGAGATCCCCAAGCCCGACGCGGCGGGCCGGGCCGCCCTGCTCCGCCTGTACGCGCGTGACCTGCGGCTGGAAGCCGACCTGGAGCCGGTCGTCGCGAGGACCGAGGGCGCCACCGCGTCGCTCTTCAAGGAACTGCTGCGCCGGGCCGTGCTGTCCGCGCTGCGCGGCGGCGACGGAACCCCTGTGCTCACGGACGAGCACGTCGGCCGGGCGCTGGAGGAGATGCTGGGTGAGCGCGAGGCGCTGACCAGGTCGCTGCTCGGCGCGGGCGAGCAGGGCCCGGACGACGACGAGGAGGCCGTGGGCGGCTTCCCGGGAATCGCCGGCGGAGGCTTCGCGGCCGGCTCCTACACCTCGTCGTTCCACATCGGCTTCGACGGGCCCTGACACCGCCTGCCGATGGGCGAAGGGCCGTCACGGGCGGACACGCGCCGGGCGTGCCGGGCCGCCGACGCGAGCCGGTGTCCTTCACTCGCACGCCGCCTCGCGCCGGCATCGGCTCCCCGCCGTCCCTGATCCCGCACGCCGGGCGCTCACAGGGAGGCGGCGAGGCGGGCGGCGCGCATGGTGAGGTGGTCGCGCTCGGGGACGCTGGCCGTACGGCTCGCCGCCGCGCGGTAGTCCTCGACGGCCGCCGCGAGGTCACCGGCCATCTCCAGCAGGTGCGCGCGCGCCGCGTGCAGGCGGTGGTGCCCCGCCAGCGGGCCGTCCGCCAGCGGTTCCAGCAGCGCCAGCCCGGCGGCGGGGCCGTGCACCATTGCGGCGGCGACGGCGCGGTTGAGGGAGACCATCGGGTTGGGCGACATGCGCTCAAGCAGGCCGTACAACGCGAGGATCTGCGGCCAGTCGGTCTCCTCGGCCGTCGCCGCCTCGTCGTGCACCGCGGCGATCGCCGCCTGGATCTGGTACGGCCCGGCGGCGCCCCGGCGCAGGGCGGCGGTGAGGAGCGCCGTGCCCTCGGCGATCGCCTCGCGATCCCACAGGCCGCGGTCCTGCTCCGCCAGCGGGACGGGGACGCCGCCGGGCCCGGTCCTGGCGGGCCGCCGGGCGTCGGTCAGCAGCATCAGCGCGAGCAGCCCGGCCGCCTCGCAGTCACCGTGCGGGGAACCTCGCAGCAGGCGGTGCAGCGTCCTGGCCAGCCGGATCGCCTCGCGGGACAGCTCGACCCTGTGCAGGCCGGGGCCGCCGCTGCTCGCGTACCCCTCGTTGAAGATCAGGTAGAGCACGTGCAGCACGGAGGCGAGCCGCGCGGAGCGTTCCTCCGGCTCCGGCATGCGGAACGGCACCCCCGACGCCCTGATGCGCTGCTTGGCCCGGCTGATCCGCTGCGCCATCGTCGCCTCGGGCACCATGAAGGCTCTGCCGATCTCGGCGGTGGTCAGCCCGCCGACGGCGCGCAGGGTCAGCGCGATGGCGGACGCGGGCGTCAGCGCGGGGTGACAGCTCAGGAACAGCATGACGAGCGTGTCGTCCCCGTCCGCCTCGTGCGCCCGGTCGGCGGCAGGGGAGGTCCAGTGGTCGGCGGGAGCCCGCGCCGCCACCAGTTCCTCGCGGCGGCGGCGCGCCTGCTCGCCCCGCACCTGCTCGATCATCCGCCGGTACGCGACCTGGACCAGCCAGCCCTTCGGGCTGTCCGGCACGCCCTCGGCGGGCCACTGGGCGAGGGCGTCGAGCAGCGCCTCCTGGACCGCGTCCTCGGCCGCGTCGAAGTCGCCGAACCTGCGGGTGAGCACGCCGACGACCTGCGGCGCCAGCGGGCGCAGCAGGTCGTCGACGTGCGAATGCGAGGCGTTCACAGTTCCTGCGGCGGGGCAGCCATCACCTGCCGCACCTCGATCGGCATGTTGAGCGGCTCGCCGTTCAGGCCGGGCGCGGCCGAGATGTGGCCCGCCAGCTCGTACGCGCGCTCCGGCCCCTCGCAGTCGATGATCCAGTAGCCGACCAGGAACTCCTTGGTCTCGGGGAACGGGCCGTCGGTGACGACGGGGACGCCGCCCTCGCCGGCCCGCACGATCCGCGCCTGGTCGGGCATCGCCAGTCCCTGGGCGTCCACGAACTCACCGGCCTCGACGAGCCCGCGGTTCACGTCGTGCATGAACTCGATGTGCGCCTTGATGTCCTCCGGCGACCAGGTGTCCATCGGGGCGATGCCGCTCTGCGGGCCGAACTGCATCAGCAGCATGTACTTCATGTCTCGCTCCTCCTGCCGCCCGCCCCTCGTGGGCGCGCTCACCCCTGGGTAGAAGCCGGCTCCCCGATTCTCGACATCCTTCCGGAGAAATCTCAAAAATTTCTCGCGGGCGCCGGAGGCAGGACGGAAAGACCCCGGGACCTTCACTACAGCTTGACATTGGCGTTTGGAGCGTCTTGTGTAGGATAGGTGGG
>NZ_JBEYWW010000060.1:0-35715 GCF_040644635.1 Microbispora sp. NPDC046933
GTGCGCGGGGTGAAGGTCCGCAGCCAGCCGGTGATGTTGGCGTCGATCTGGTCGATCCGCCACCCGGGGTGCCCCTCGTGGTCGTGGTCACCCAGGCCGGCGGGCCCGTTGTACTGCGACCCGACGAAGTCGATCGTGTAACGGCCCGCGGCCAGGCGCTGCCACAACCCGATCCGGTAGCCGCCGGGCACCTGGGTGCCCTCGGTGATCGAGTCGCCCAGCGGCATGACCCGCACCCCGCCGTTCGATTCGGCGCGGGCGACGGCCGGTGCCGTCGCCACGACGGTCATGGCCAGGAGCGCGGTGGTCAGCCGGCGTCTCCACCGTCTCCATCGGCCCGTGCCCCGCAGATATGTGAACGTTAACATTCTCGGTTGGTCAACCCCTCTCGATGACGATGAGGTGGGTGGGCGGCGATGCCGCCTCGGCCGACCCGCACATCTCCGGGGGCCGGGCTCTCGTAGCGCTCGTCGGCAGATCTGTTAGCGCTAACATCGGCTCAACGAGTCGACTGCTCCTCTCCTCGGGATGACCGGAGGTGGTGGTGCGCCGGAGCAAATACGACGCGACAAGTTTGCGTCAAGCTCCGGCTCCCGCCCTGTGCCGCCCCTGTGCCGCCCTGCCGACCGGCGCACGCGTCTCAACTGCCGCGACGAGGCGCGGACGCACCGGCAGGGGGAGGCGCGGTGATGAAACGTTCATCGAAACCCGCGTCGCGGGCGGCTTCCCGGCATGGGCCGGAAAATTACATCGACGATCGACGGCATACGTGCAGTGTGCGGGCCTTGATGCGGAAGCGGGCATCGAAACTTTCTGGAAACGCCCTTGACACTTTTCGTGATGATTTCCAGACTGACTCCCCAAGCGGCTTTCTCCTGCCGGGGTCGGTGGTGGGCGGCAGGGGCCGCAGTCTCGACGCGACGACGGCTCGCGTGCTGTTCCCGCGGGCGTCTATCCGCGTTCCCTCATCGATTCCGCAGTGGAGGCTCAGTCATGGGCGAAAACCTCTTACCCGCCGGCGGAGGGCGGCGACGGCCCGGCGGCGCCCGCCGGATGCTGGTCACCGGCGCCCTCGGCGCACTCGGCACGGTCACCGCACTCGCGGTGACCGTCCCCGCAGGCGCCGCCGCCGGCACGCTCGGCGCGGCGGCCGCCCAGAGCGGCCGTTACTACGGCGCCGCGATCGCGGCCGGTCACATGAACGACTCGACCTACGTGGCCACGTGGGACCGGGAGTTCAACGCCGTCACCCCGGAGAACGAGATGAAGTGGGACGCCACCGAGCCCTCCCGGGGCTCGTTCCGCTTCACCTCCGCCGACCAGATCGTCAGCCACGCCCAGAGCAAGGGCATGAAGATCCGCGGGCACACGCTGGTGTGGCACAACCAGCTGCCGAGCTGGGTCAGCGGCCTGTCGGCGAGCGACCTGCGCAGCGCGATGGTCAACCACATCAACAACGTGATGGGCCACTACAAGGGCAAGATCTACGCCTGGGACGTGGTCAACGAGGCCTTCGCCGACGGCGGCGCGGTCGGCACCCTGCGCAGCTCGGTGTTCACCCAGAAGCTCGGCAACGGCTTCATCGAGGAGGCCTTCCGGGCCGCGCGGGCGGCCGACCCGAACGCCAAGCTCTGCTACAACGACTACAACATCGACAACGCCACGGCCGCCAAGACCCAGGGCGTCTACAACATGGTCAAGGACTTCAAGGCCCGCGGCGTGCCGATCGACTGCGTCGGGCTGCAGTCGCACCTGTCGTCGGGATCGGTGCCGTCCAACTACCAGCAGAACATCGCCCAGTTCGCCGCGCTCGGCGTCGACGTCCAGATCACCGAGCTCGACATCGGCGGCTCGGGCTCGGCCCAGGCCGACGCCTACCGCCGCGTCACGCAGGCCTGCACGGCGGTGCCCCGCTGCACCGGCATCACGGTGTGGGGCGTCACCGACAAGTACTCCTGGCGCAGCGGCGACACCCCGCTGCTGTTCGACGGCAACTACACCAAGAAGCAGGCGTACACGGCCGTTCTCGACGCCCTCAACGCCGCGACCCCCAACACCAGCCCGTCCCCGAACACCAGCCCGTCTCCGAACACCAGCCCGAACACCAGCCCCTCCCCGCGTACCAGCCCGTCCTCGACGCCGTCTCCGGTCACGGGAGCGTGCTCGGCGACGATCGAGACGACCAACAGCTGGCCGGGCGGGTTCCAGTCGACGGTGACCGTACGGGCGGGCAGCGCGCCGGTCGACGGCTGGACCGTGAAGTGGACCTGGCCGAGCGGGCAGACCATCAGCAGCCTGTGGAACGGTGAGCAGAGCGTGTCCGGCTCCTCCGTGACCGTCCGCAACGCCTCCTACAACGGCTCCATCGCGGCGGGCTCGTCCACCACCTTCGGCTTCACCGCCAACGGCAGCGCGGCCACCCCGGCCGTCACCTGCACCAGCCCCTGACATCCTGGGCGATCACGGCCTCCGGTGCTGCGGACCCGCCGCACCGGAGGTCTCGCCTCTAGCGCTTCGGAGGCGCGGTGCTCTCGCGTACGACGAGGGTCGTGGCGAACTCCTTGCGGTTGTGGGGGAGGGATTCGCCACGGGCGAGCGTCACCAGCATGTCGGCCGCCGCCGCCGCCATCTCGGTCAGCGGCTGGTGGATCGTGGTCAGCGGCGGGATGGCCCACCGCACCGGGGGCATGTCGTCGAAGCCGACGACGCTGAGATCCTCCGGGATGCGCAGCCCCAACTGGTGGGCCGCATGGTAGACCCCGATGGCCTGGCCGTCGTTGGAGGCGAAGACGGCGGTGGGCGGATCGGACAGGCGCAGCAGCCGTCGCGTGTGCGTCAGGCCGTCCTCGATCTGGTAGTCGCCCTGGCAGATCAGGTCGGGGTCGACGGGCACGCCGGCCGTGTCGAGCGCGGCGCGGTAGCCGTCGAGACGGGCCCGGCTGGACAACGCGTGTGACGGCCCGGTGATGATGGCGATCCGCCGGTGGCCCAGCTCCAGCAGGTGGCGGGTGGCGGTGAGCCCGCCGTTCCAGTTGCCCGCGCCCACCGAGGGGACGCGGTGTCCCGGGTCGCCGGTCGGGTCCAGGAGGACGAGGGGGATCTTGTGGGTGGCGAGCCGCTCACGCTGGGTGTCGGTCAGGCTGGAGAAGACCGCGATGACGCCGGCGGGGCGGCGGCCGAGCACGTCCTCGAGCCAGTCGGCGCCGGGGATGTGGTTGCCCTGTAACTCGGAGATGGCCACGGCCATGTGATGCTCGCGCGCGACCTGCCCCACCCCCCGGGCGATCTCCGTGGGGTAGTCGCCCGCCAGTTCGTGGAAGACCAGCTCCAGCACGGCGGCCGGGCTGGAGCGCCGCCGCTGCCTGCGGAAGCCGTGCTCACGGATGAGGCCCTCGATCAGGGCGCGGGTCTCCGGCGCCACCGCGGACCGGCCGTTCACCACCTTGGAGACCGTCGCCTTGGACACTCCCGCGAGTTCGGCGAGCTGCGCGAGGGTCAGCGGCTCGGGTTCGGATGTGGGCGGCTCGTCGACAACGGTCACAAGGCGCAGTCTAACGTCGAGGCGCGAGTGTGGCCCTTAATGTTTCGGTGATCAATCGAATACTTTCAGTCGCCCAGCGCGTTCGTCCTGATGCGGAGGGCGAAAGCTTTCGACAGGGGGTCTATCCGGCGAGTGTCGGCATACCGAGCGCGGTGAGCGATGCGAGGCGTTCGGCGTCCTGGGTGCCGGGCTCGGCCGTGTAGACCATGATGCGCAAGTCGGCGCCCGCCACGGTGAGCACGTCGCAGTCCAGCGTGAGGGGGCCGACGTCCGGATGGTCGATGGTCTTGCGCGCGGCCTCGTGCCGGCCGACCGTGCCGGAATCCCACAGCTCGGCGAACCGCTCGCTGTTCGCGCGCAGATCCGCGACCAGCCGCCGCAGCCGCTGGTCGGCCGGATAGCGACTGGTTGCCGCGCGCAGGTCGGCGACCAGGGCCGTCTCGAACTCCCGCAGGGATTCCGGAGTGTGCCGGGCCCGGCTGCCGGGGCCGAGGAAATGCCGCCACACCGCGTTGCGCTGGTCGCCGTGCGAGTCCGACGGGTCGCCCATCAACGCGGCGTACGGCGGGTTCGCCAGGAGCAGCGTCCAGCACGCGTCGAAGACCGCGACGGGCGTGCCGGCCAGCCGGTCCAGCAGCCGCCGGACGCTCGGGGTGATGCGCGTCGGCACCGTCTCCCGGCCCGGCGGCGCGAGCCCCGCCAGCCGGAACAGGTGCGCACGTTCGGTGCCCGACAGCCGCAGGGCCCGGGCCAGGGCCTCGACGACCTGGGCCGACGGATTGGACGCGCGGCCCTGTTCGAGACGGGTGACGTAGTCGACGGAGATCCCGGCCAGCAGGGCCAGCTCCTCACGGCGAAGCCCGGCCGCGCGCCGGTGCCCGGCCGGGGGCAGCCCGGCGGTCTCGGGCGAGACCCGGTCACGCCAGCGGCGCACCGCCTTGCCGAACTCCCAGCCGAACTCCCCCGTCGTTCCCGCTGTCGCCATGCACACCAGTCTGCACGGGCCTGGCGTCTACGGACTGACGAGGGACGCGCGGCGGCGGGCAGTGGCCGATTCGGCATGATGGCGAACATGGCTTCAGAATCCAGGCACATCAGCGAGCGGATCGACCGGCACGCGGATGACGTCTACGAATACGCGTCGAACCCGGCCAACCTCCCGGAGTGGGCACCCGGGCTCGGCAGCTCGGTGGAGAACGTCGACGGACAGTGGTACGTGGAGAGCCCGTCGGGCCGGGTCCGCGTGGCCTTCGCGGAGCGCAACGAGTACGGCGTTCTCGACCACGACGTCACGCTGCCCTCCGGCGAGGTCGTCTACAACCCGATGCGGGTCATCCCGGACGGGGAGTCCTGCGAGGTGGTGTTCACCCTGCGCCGCCTCCCGGGGGTGAACGACGAGGACTTCGCCCGCGACGCGGGCCTCGTGCAGGCCGACCTCACCCGCTTGAAGCGCATACTCGAAGCCGCTCGTCAACGCGAGTGATCCCTACCTCCACGGCGAGGGGTCGTTCTCCTTGCAGGTTCCGCTCGATCGGGATTCATTGCGTAGCATGCGCAGTCCGACTGGTTCCGCGGGCGGGTCTCTGGCACGGAACCGCGAATTCCGCCTGCTGTGGCTCAGCTTCACGATGTCGGTGGCGGCCGACCAGATCTTCCCGGTCACGGTCACCATCGCGGCCCTCAACGCGGGTGGCACCGCCTCGACGGTCGGCGCGATCTTCACCTGCCGGTGGGTCGCGCTGATCGTGTTCGCGTTGCTCGGCGGGCTGTGGGCGGACCGGCTGCCGCGCCGTACCGTGATGGTCGCCTCGCTGGGTTTCCAATGCTGCGTGGCCGCCGTCGGGTTGTGCGGTGAGGCGTCGACATGGCTCCTCGCGCTCCTGGTCTTCCTGGTCGGAGGGGCGGAGGCGTTCCACCGGCCCGCGTACCAGGCCTGCTTGTCATCGGTCCTCACCCCCGCCCAGCGTCCGGCCGGCGCGGCGCTCACGGCCGTCTCCTGGCGGCTGGGCGCCATCATCGGGCCCGGTCTCGGCGCGTATGTGGTGACGGCGTGGTCCGCCGGGATCGGATTTCTCGCCGTGCTGGCGGCCTATCTGCTCGGCCTCGTCCTTCTCCTGCCGCTGCGCGAACCCGTCGTCACGCCGGGGCGGCGGGCGTCCGCCGTACGGGAGATCGCCGACGGCCTCTCCGAGGTCGTACGGCGGCGGTGGGTCCTGGGGGTGATCGTCGCCGTCGCGCTCCAGCAGATGCTCACGATCGCGCCGGCGCAGGTCCTGCTGCCTCTCGTCTCCCGCGAGACCTTCGGCGGCGACGCCGTGTACGGAACCGCCCTCGCCCTGCTGTCGGCCGGCGGCCTGGCGGGCGGGCTCATCAGCATGAGATGGAAACCCGGCCGGCCGGGGCTGGCCGCGATCGGCGGGCTCGCCCTCTACGGCGTCGTGCCGCTCGCGCTCACCTGGCCGATGTCGCCGGAATTCGTGTACGCGTGTTACGTGGTCGCGGGCCTGGGGCTGGAGATCTTCGCCGTGCAGTGGGTGGTGAACCTCCAGAGGGAGATCCCGCCGGAGCGCCTCGCCCGGGTCACCTCCGTGGACTGGCTGGCCGCCTCGGTCATGACGCCCCTCGGCCTCACGCTGACCGGTCCGGTCAGTGCGGCGATCGGCCGTCCGACGCTGCTGGCGATCGGCGCGGTCGCCGGGTTCGCCGTGCCGCTGGCCACTTTCCTCCTCCGCGGGATGACGCGCTTCCAGAGCGACGTCACCGCGCTCGGCGGGGACAGCACTCAGGAGGCGGCCACCTCGCTGAAGTACGGTCACAGCCCATGAGGATCCTCATCGTGGGCGGCAGCGGCTTTCTCGGCCGCGAACTCGCGCGGCAGTCCGCGGCGGACGGCCATGTCGTGGCCGCGACCTGTCTGACTCGAACGGGAACGGCCGCGGGAGTCGAAGCTCGGTTGTCTTGTCGCGCGGCGTGACGGCATCGATCCGGCGCGGCTTCCGTACGGCCGGCGCGCTGACACCGGCCTGCCCGGGCCGCTCGACGTGCGGTTGGACTGCGGCCTGACCCAGCGGCACCTGAAGACCAGGCTGCGCGGTGCGCGGGAGTTCCTGAGAGGTCCGGTGGGGCCCCGGTGACGACGGTTCGGTGACGGCGGTTCGATGACGGCGGGTGATCAGTCGGCGGGCTTGCCGAACCAGCGGGAGAGGTGGTCGTCCAGGTCCCCCTGATCGTCGCCGATCCAGGCGACGTGGCCGTCGGGGCGTAGCAGGACGCACGGAACATCCAGCACCGCAGTGGGATCCGCGAGGTAGTCGACCCGGTCTGACCAGCCGCCGACGGTCAGGCGTTCGGTGCGGTCCAGCAGCAGGCCGCGGCCGCGATGCAGCAGACCGTAGAGGTGGCCCTGTTTCACGTCGATGTCGCGCAGGCGGCGGCCGAGCAGGTCGGGGCCTTCGCCGAAGTCGTAGCGGATGCCGATCGCGGTGATCTTCTCGATCAGATAGCGGTTCACCTCGTCGAAGTCCATCAGTTCGGTGAGCAGCCTGCGCACGGCCTGCGGGCCCGGTTCGGCGGACAGCAGTTCCATCTGGGCGCGGGTGTTGTCCAGCACGTCCTCGGCGACCGGATGACGTTCGGCCTGGTAGGTGTCCAGCAGTGTTTCCGGGGCCCAGCCGCGGATCTGTGCGGCCAGTTTCCAGCCGAGGTTGAATGCGTCCTGAACGCCCAGGTTGAGGCCCTGCCCGCCGGTGGGTGGATGGATGTGGGCCGCGTCGCCGGCCAGCAGCACCCGCCCGACCCGATACCGTTCGGCCAGCCGGGTGGCATCCCCGAAGCGGGACATCCAGCGCGGGGAGTGCACGCCGAAATCGGTTCCGGCGATGGCGCGCAACTGTTGTTTGAAATCCTCGAGGGTGGGCGGTTCCGTGCGGTCGCCGACTCCCGCGGCGGGGACTACGACGCTGTAGACCCCTTCGCCGAAGGGCCGCAGCCAGAATCGCTGATGGGTCTCGCGGGTTTCGGCCACCTTGGCGGCGATCTCCTCCTGCGGCACACCCACTTCCATCTCGCCCATCAGCGTCTCGGTCCGTGCGGGCTCGCCGGGGAAGCCGACACCGAGGAGTTTGCGCACCATACTGCGCGCGCCGTCACAGCCGACGAGGTAGCGCGAACGCAGCTGTTCCCCGTCGGCCAGCTCGACGGTCACACCCTCGTCGTCCTGCTCGAAACCGGCCACCGCACAACCGCGCCGGACCTGGGCACCCAGTTCGATCGCATGTTCTTCGAGCAGGTGAACGATGACCGGCTGCGGGATGCCCAGCAGATAGGCGTACGCGGAATCCAGGCCCTTGGGCGCGGGTTTGGGGATGGCGGCGAAGAAACCGCCGGCCGGACGCCGTCTTCCATGCTGGAGAATGCGATCCAGAAGTCCGCGCATCGCCATCAGCTCGAGACTGCGAATATGCAGACCGACTATGCGGACGAACGACGCGGGCTCGGTTTCCTTCTCCAGAACGAGTACCCGCACATCGTGCAGCCGCAGTTCGGCGGCCAGCATCGCACCGGTCGGCCCACACCCGGCGATGATCACATCGAAGATGAGGGGCGGGCGATCGGCGCCGGAGGCCGGCGACCAGAGTCCGGGGACGTCGCCCACCGTGGAGTCACGCTCGACCCTGTCGTTCGACGGCGGTTCGGCGGCGACCTGCTGAGAGTGCATTGGTGTTGCCTTTCGGGAGTGCCTTGTTGGCGAGGCGCTCCCGGCGACACCTACCTCGATCGCCCGACCGTGACGGGAAGGGGGAGCACCCACATCGATACAGCGTTCATGGGTCTCACCTCCTCGGGCGGTGTCGCGGTCAACGGCAAGCTACAAGCCCGAGCATCATCCCGTCGAGTCCTTTTCCCCGCCACGTGATCACGACTCCACCCCCACAGCTGGTGAAACCGCCAGGTCGGAGGTGAAACCAGCGTGAAGCCGCGATGAAGCCGGCAACGCGGAAGCTCTCCTCGGACGCCGGGAGGTACCCGGCGGAGAGAGGAGACGCGTCATGGCGGACCTCAGTGCCGTCCGGGCCGACAGTCTGGTCAAGAACTTCGGAGACTTCCGGGCCGTGGACGGCATCGACCTTCACGTACGGCAAGGCGAGATCTTCGGGGTCCTGGGCCCGAACGGAGCGGGTAAGACCACGATGCTCCGGATGCTCGCCACCCTGCTCCCGATCGACGGCGGCCATGCGGAGATCTTCGGCGTCGACGTCCGGCGGGAACCCCACCGCATCCGGCAGCTGGTGGGCGTCACCGGCCAGTACGCCTCGGTGGACGAGGACCTGACCGCCCGGGAGAACCTCTGGCTGTTCGCCCGCCTGCAGGGCCTGCCGAGCGCCCGAGCCAAGAGCATCGCCGGTGACCTGCTCGAACGCTTCGACCTCCAGGAGGCGGCCGACCGCCCCCTGTCCCAGTTCAGCGGCGGCATGCGCCGCAGGCTCGACCTGGCGTCGAGCCTGATCACCCGCCCACCCCTGATCTTCCTGGACGAGCCCACCACCGGCCTCGACCCGAGAACCCGAGGTCAGATGTGGGACACCATCCGCGAGCTGGTCATCGACGGTTCCACGATCCTCCTGACCACCCAATACCTGGACGAGGCCGACCAGCTGGCCGACCGCATCGCGGTGATCGACCGAGGCCGGAAGGTCGCCGAGGACACCCCCGACGCCCTGAAGACCCAGGTCGGAGACTCGACCCTGCAGCTCAGGCTCGCGGACGGTGCCGACACCGCCCTGGCCGCGGACGTCGTCCGCCGGCTGCTGGGTGAGGAGCCGGTCCTGACCCCGGAATCGGGACGAATGAACATCCCCCTTCCCGACCCCGACCGGGCCGCGGACGTCCTGATCGGCCTGAGACAAGCAGGCCTCGGCATCTCCTCGGTAAGCGTCGCCAAGCCGACGCTGGACGAGGTCTTCCTGGCGCTGACCGGCCACGGCGCCGACGAACCCCAGATGGAGCCCCAGATGGAGGCGGCCCGATGACCACGAGCACCGCGACCTCGACCACCGCGACCCCGACCACCCGCGACCCCCAGCGCATCGACCCGTCCGCCGTGGTCGCCCGCACCACGTCCCGCAGCTCGCTGCAGGCAACCTGGGTCCAGATCCTGGCGATGGCATGGCGGGCCCTGAAGAAGATGCGTCGCAAGCCCGAGCAGTTCTTCGACGTCCTCATCCAGCCCTTGCTGTTCACGGCGATGTTCGCGTTCATCTTCGGCGGCGCGATCTCCGGCAGCGTGTCGAACTATCTCCCGATACTGATCCCCGGCATCCTCGCCCAGACGGCCCTGACCGTCTGCATGGCGACAGGCGTGCAGCTGCGCGAAGACATGGACAAGGGGGTCTTCGACCGCTTCAAGTCCCTGCCGATCGCGAGGATCGCACCCCTGGCCGGCCCGATGATCGCCGACCTGATCCGTTATGGCATCGCGTCGGTGCTGACGGTCGTCACCGGCCTGCTCATCGGTTATCGCCCCGGTGGCGGCGTGCTCGGCTGCGTCGGCGGCGTCGCGCTCACGGTGGTCGCGGGCTGGTCGCTGGCGTGGATCTTCACCTGGCTGGGCACGATGGCGCGCTCGGCGCAGAGCGTTCAGGGGATCTCGATGATGATCATGTTCCCGCTCACCTTCCTGTCCAACGCCTTCGTCCCCGCCAGGACGCTGCCCGGCTGGCTTGAGGCGTTCGTGAAGGTCAACCCGGTGTCGCACGTCGTCTCCGCGGTGCGCGACCTGTTCAACGACGGGGCCGTGACGGCCGAGGTCGGCTGGGCGGTCATCGGCTGCGCGGTCGTCGTCGCGATCTTCGCTCCCCTGGCGGTCCGCTCGTACTCCCGCAAGATGTAGCCGGTGTCAGACCACCCGCCGCAGGACGGCGCGAACCTCGCCCAGCAGGTCGGGGCCGCGCCGTTCGCCATATTCGGCCTCGATCCGGGAGATGGCGCCGGGGGCGACCCGTTCGGCGTGCGCGGACAGCACCGACCACTGCATCGTCGGGGTGAACCGGTTGTAGGCGAACCGGTCGGCGAGCACGAGCAGCCGCACCGCCTCCTCGACCGGCAGCGCCCCCTTCAGCAGGCCCCAGATGCCCAGCCCGGCGAGCACCATCCCCATCACCGGGTAGTCCTTGTTGGCGGGGTCCGGGCCGAACACGACCATGACTTTGGCCCGCAGCGACTCGAAGAGGTCCGCGCCGTCGTCGCCCTCGCCGTACTGCGCGAACGCCGAGAGCGCGATGACCTCGCCCAGGACGGCCCACGGTGTGAAATCGTCCACCGGCCCCGGGACGCGCCGGTTCCGGAGCACCTCGGCGGTCTCGCGGTGCCGCCGCAACCCCACGGCGATGTCGCCGTCGGCGAGGGCCAGCTCAGCTCTGCCGGCGGCGACCGCCAGGGCCTCGCCGTAGGTGCCCTGGGAGGCGAGCGCCTCCATGTCGTCGAGCATCCGTGCGGCGTCGTCGCGGCGGCCCTCGGCGAGCGCCGCCATGGCGAGGCCGGCGCGGATCTGGATGGCGTCGTCCACCGCCCCGAGGCGTTCGAGCACCGGGAGCGCCTGGGCGGCATGCCTGGAGGCAGACGCGGTGTCACCGAGGTGCGCGTACAGGCCCGCCAGTTGGGTGTGCAGCACCGCCCGATGCCAGGGGCCGCCGTCATCGCCGACGAGTTCGAGGGCGGCCCGGGCGGCTTCGATCGCGCCGACCGGGTCGCCGACGTTCTCCCGGCCGTGGCTCAGCCAGTGCAGCGCGATCCGGCGGATCATGGGGTCGGGATCGACGGCGAGCTTCTCCAGGCCGCGCCCGGGATCCGACACCATGGTGAGCAGCGCGGTCACCAGTGCCCGGACGGCCGGGTTCGCCGAGTCGGCGCCCAGCCCGGACAGCAACTGCGTCAGCGTCCCGGTCTCTTCGAAGGAGACGATGGTGGTGCTGAACAACGCGATGCTCAGGGCCAGCCGGGTCCGGTCGAGGAGCCGGGGCGGAGGCGTCCATCCACCCAGGGCGGCGGCGACGGCCGGGGTGAGGACGATGCTGCGCGTGTGGTCCCCGCGGATCGTCCAGTAGCCGCCCAGAGCGGAGAACAGCACCACGACCGCTTCCGGGTCGGGGTCGGCGAGGGCCTCGCGCAGGATGTCGGCGAGGTTCGTCTCCTCACAACGCAGCCGGTCCATCGCGTCGACCTGCTGAGGCGAGTACAGCCTGGCGCCGTGCCGGTCGGCGTGCCCGACGGCCCAGGCGCGTACGGCGGCCCGCGCGTCGGCGGTCTCGCCGGCCGACTCCAGCCGCACCCGGCCGAACTCGCGCACCGTCTCGAGCATGCGGTAGCGGACGCCGTCGGCCGTCTCCACGACCGTGAGCAGGGACTGCTCGACGAGCTCCTCGACGTCGCCGAGAGCGTCGTCGCCGAGCACCTCCTCCGCCGCGTCGAGGGTGAATCCGTCCGGGAAGGCCGAGAGGCGGCGGAGGGCCCGGCGCTCCCGCTCGCCCAGAAGGTTCCAGGACCAGTCGATCACCGCCAGCAGCGTCTGGTGCCGGAAGGGGGCGCTCCGGTCACCGCCGCGCAGGAGCGAGAACCTGTCCTCCAGCCGCCGGGCGATCTCGACCGGTGACATCACCCGCACCTTGGCGGCGGCCAGCTCGATCGCGAGCGGCAGGCCGTCCAGGCGGGCCACGACGGCGCGTACGTCATCCTCGTCGAGGCGCACACCGGGCCGGGCCGCGGTCGCGCGGTCGCGGAACAGCTCGACGGCGTCACCGGTTCCCAGCTGGGGCAGCGGATAGACGCGTTCGGCGGCGATCGCCAGCGGCGAGCGGGTCGTGGTGAGGACGCGCAGCTCCCGTGTGGTCGCGGTCAGATAGGCGACCAGATCGGCGACCGCCTCCACCAGATGCTCGCAGTTGTCGAGCACCAGCAGCGTCGGGGCCAGATCGAGCTGCTGGGCGATCCGGGCCCGGACGTCGGCGCGCTGCTGGGGGGTGAGCGTGCGGCGTCCGGTCACCGAGTCGCGGACGCCGAGCGCCGACCCGACCTCGCCGACCAGGTCCTCGGGCGCGGTCACGCCGACCAGCTCGACGAAATGCACCACCGGCTGCGGGGCCTCGCGGGCGACGGCATGGGCCAGCCGGGTCTTGCCGAGCCCGCCGGGACCGAGGATCGAGACCACCCGGGAGGCGGCGAGCAGTGCCCGCACTCGTCGGAGGTCGTCGTCGCGCCCGAGCAGCGGGGTCGTGTCGAACCGCACGCCGGCGCGCACGGGGCTGTCGAGCGCCAGCAGCTCGCGATGGACCCGCCGCAGCTCCGGGCCGACGTCGGTGCCGAGCCGGTCGCGCAGGTCCGACCGGTAGCGCTCGAAGCGGTCCAGCGCGGCGCCCGTCCCGCGCACCGCCGCCTCGCTGCGCAGGAGGTCGGCGAGCAGCCCCTCGTCCTCGGGGTGGACCCGCACAGCCTCCTCGAGCTCGGGCAGGGCGGGGCCGTGGTCGCCGCTCCGGCTACGGGCCCGGGCGAGCACGACCCGCGCGGACGCCAGGTCGCGTTCCGCGCGCCGGCGCACCTCGGCCAGCGGGCCGCCGCCCTCGGGCGGCAGCGCCCCGACGCCCAGCGCGAGCGCCTCCTCAGCCGCCGCGGCCGCCGCGGCCGGATTCTCGACGAGCAGTGCCCGCGCCCGGTTCGCCAGACCGTGCAGCCGGCCGGCGTCGACCCGGTCGGGCGGAACCTCGAGCCGGTAGCCGCTCCCTTCTGTGACCAGCGCCTCCGACCCCACGACCGACCTGGTCCGGGACACCAGGACCTGCAGCGCCTTCGCCGGATTGGCCGGTTCGCTGTCCCCCCACACCTCCGCGACGAGCTGGTCCGCGTTCACGGTCCGGCAGGCGAGCGCGAGGGCTGCGAGCAGCGCCTGAGCCCTCTCGCCGACCACCGGCTGCCCCCGCCACCGCACACCGTCGAGCAGGCTCAGGTAGATGGGCATGGCGCAAGTTTAGGCTTGGCCACGCCAACCACTCGGGTGCGGCGGCCGCACGGCGCCGCGGAGCGCCGCCCGCTTCAGGTGAGGATCTGGACGTACCCGTCGGTTCCGTGAACGCGGATCCGCTGCCCGTCCCGGATCAGCCGGGTGGCCTGCTCCACACCCACGACGGCCGGCAGGCCGTACTCCCGCGCGATCACCGCCCCGTGCGTCATAAGGCCGCCCACCTCCGTCACCAGCCCGGCGGCGGCGACGAACAGGGGGGTCCAGCTGGGGTCGGTGTAGGCGGTGACCAGGATGTCGCCCGCCTCGAGGTCGGCCTGTGCCATGTCCGTGACGACACGGGCACGGCCCTCGACGGTCCCGGCCGAGACCGGGAGGCCGGCCAGCGCGCCGGGCGGGGCGTCGTCACGCCGATACCGGCCGGTGATGGCCTCGCCGTCCGACGTGAGGACCCTGGGCGGTGTGAGCGCCTCGTACGACCGGAACGCCTCCCGCCTCTCCAGAATGAGTTCGGCGTCCACCTCGTCGGTGCGCACGACTTCTCGCAACTCCTCGAGCCGGAGGAAGAAGATGTCTTCCTTCTCGCGCAGGATGCCGGACTGGACGAGGCGATCGGCTTCCCGCAGCAACGCCTGCTTGTAGACGAAGTAGCGGCTGACCATGCCGTACTTGGGGTACTCCCGGTATCCGGCGAAGGCGCGGACGCGGTCGATCATCCGCTTGGTCTCCTCGGCCTTCTGCTCCCCGTCGGGCAGGGCGCGCAGGCGCGTCAGCAGTTCCTGTTCTTTCCGTAGTGACTGTTGGCGTCCTTCTTCGAAGCGTCGCTTGCCGGCGCCCGGCTCGAAGTTCCTGATGTTGCCGAGAATGGTGGGCACGAGCGTGGCGGGATGCTCGCTCCAGCGTGTTCTGGTGATGTCGATCTCGCCCGCGCAGCGCATGCCGTACTCGTCGAGGTAGCCCCGGATGGCGTCACGCGCTTCCCGTCCGCCGGGCAGCCCGGCCAGTTCGTCCAGGAAACCGTCGCCCTCCCGGCCTTCGTCCGCGACGCGCTGCAAGAACGCCACGACGTCCGCGTACGGCCGGATCGCGTCCGCGACGTCGAGGAGCGCGAGCCCCATCTCCGACGTGACGTTGTGGGGGACGGACTGCGTGAGCGTGTCGGCCGCGTTCTTCTCGCCCAGCCACGCCTCGAGGTGGTCGTTGAGCCACCAGGCCGCCTCCATCCCCGCCATGATCACCTGGGAGCTCCGCGGATCGAACAGGATGCGCTTCAGCTCTGCGATGTCGGCCAGGATGAAGTCGAGCAGCGCCGGCCCGGACAGACCCTGGATCTCGCGCCGCAGGGTGGCGACGGACGCCTGACTGTGCCGGATCAGCTGGGTGACGACGGCCGGATCGGTCTCGATCGGGGCGGGGGCGTCACCCGCGGGTGCGGGGCCGGAACCTTCGTCCGGAAGCGAGCGGACAAAACCGCGGTCGAGGACGGTCTGCAGCGCGTCCCGAACCAGCGGGTCGGAGTTCCCAAAGGTCCCGAGGAGGCGCGCGCGGCCCACGGGTGTCGCCAGGACGGGGGCCACGTCGACGAACAACCGTCCGCCCGCCTCGTGCATCGGCCGTGGGGTCGTCAGCTGCCACAGGGACAGTCCCAGCGGCTTCATCGCGTCGGTCATCATCTGCTGGTGACCGACGGAGACGTAGACGTGGTTCTCCTGGTCATCGGTCGTGGGGACGGGGAACAGGGTGGTGATCGCCCGGCTCTGGACGATGTGGAAGTCGTCGCCGGCCAGGCACCATTCGATGTCCTGGGGCCGGCCGAAGTGCGCTTCGATTCGCCGGCCCAGCCGCACCAGGCGCACGACTTGTGCATCCGTCAGAGCCGGCCGCGTCTGCCGCTGCGGCTCGACGGGTGCGTCCTGCGTACCGCCTCCCGGCGACGCCTGGACGAACCGCGGCTTGGTGGCGACCGTTCTGGTGATGACCTGGTCGTCACGCACGGTGTAGACGTCCCCGGCGACCAGACCGGAGACAAGCGCCTCGCCGAGCCCCCAACCCGCTTCCACGGTGGCGATCTTCCGGTTCGAGGTCACGGGGTCCGCGGTGAACAGGATCCCGGCCGCGTCCGGGAACACCATCCGCTGGACGACCACGGCCATCCGCACCTTCCGGTGGTCGAAGCCGTTACGGCGCCGGTAGGTCACCGCCCGCTCGGTGAACAGCGAGGCCCAGCACCGCCGTACGTGCCGGAGGATCGCCGGTAGGCCCACGATGTTCAGGTACGAGTCCTGCTGGCCGGCGAAGGACGCGGTCGGCAGGTCCTCGGCCGTGGCGCTGGAACGCACCGCGTAGGAGGCGTGCTCCCCGAGCCGGGCGAGCGATTCGCTGATCGCTGCCACGAGATCGTCGGGCATCGCGACGCCTTCGACGACGCCGCGGATATCCGCGCTCAAAGTGCGGATCGCCGCGCGGTCGTCCGGTTCCACGCGCGACAGCAGGTCGAGTTGAGCGTCGATCGACGGCGCCTCGGCCACGACCCGCTGGAAGGCGTCCGTCGTGACGCAGAAGCCGTCCGGCACGCGGACACCATCGATTCGCGAGAGCTCGCCGAGGTGCGCCCCCTTCCCGCCGACGTCTGCGACATGCGTCGAGTCGATGTGCTCGAAACCCATCACGTAGCCCAATTCCGTTGCTCCATCGTTGGCCGGGTTGGTTCGCAACGGGCAAGTATGAAGCACTTTTCGGCGCCTCATGAGGCGCGAGAATGCGATATACAGTGAAAGTGGAGGGGAGCGGTGTGCGCCGCCCGCGCGGCCTGAGCCGTCTGGTCCGGCCTTCCGGCTTTCGCCTTTCGACTAAGCCCGCTTCAAGCCGGCCCGTACCGCGCCTCCGCCCCTGGGCCCCGGTCGCGGGTCACGTCTCGTCGCCACCTGCTCCCGGACGTCGATGCCGTAAGTCTGGATCTTGCGGTAGATCGTCGCTCGCGAGATGCCCAGGAGGGCCGCCGCCCTGGCCTTGTCGCCGGCCGCTTCGATCAGTGCGCGGGCGATGGCGTCACGCTCGACGGCCTCCATCGGAGTCAGGATCCGGCGCGTGATCGCGTGGCACTGCTCGGGCAGGTCGCCGATCTGGATCTGCCCTGCGCGGCGTCTGAGCAGGGCGGCCCCCAGCACCCGGTCGAGCTCGGCGACGTTCCCCGGCCATGCCATGCGGAGCAGCACCTGCATGGCCTCTCCCGAACAGGTCACCTGCCGTTCGCGTTGCCGTCGCTGTAGCAGCGCGGGAACGATCTCACGAAGGTCGTCGATGCGGTGACGCAGGGGTGGCACCGTGACCGTGACCGGGAAGAAGTCGTGAAGCTCCTTCACCGCGGCACTGGTCTCGTCCGTCGCGGTCGCGGTCACCCATGTCCCAGATGCCGCGACCTCGGCCTCCTCTTGCAGCGTCTGGGTGAGCAACCGCGCGGTGGCGGAGTCCAAGCGGTCGACACGGCGCAGGATGACCGTCGCGCAGGGCTCGCGCAGGTGGGAGCGGAGCAGGTCCAGCCAAGCGAGGACGTCCGGGCCGCAGTCGGCGGCGTCCAGCACTCCCACATGAGACGAGGGGAAGCAGCGGCGGTGGGCCGCTTCCGCGATCGCCAGCTTTCCCACCCCCGGCTCGCCGAGGAGCAGCGTCCAGGTACGCGCGCGGCATCGGGTTTCGACCTGGTGGCAGGCATTGAGCCAGGAGGGATGGTGACCGGCCAGACCGCCCCAGGGAGCCTCGGGCCGTGGTGGGACACGGACGCTCTGGCCCGGTTCGCGGTTGAGGTTGATCTCGATCACCGCCCCCGCGGCGACCATGCCCACCTCGACCGGCCGGTAGCGTACCCGCGCCATCTGCCCGCTGGACAGAACGATGCTGTCCACCGCGTCTCGTCGCGAAGCCAGTAGCTCCAGCGCGCGGTCGCGGAGCCTTGCCTGGTCATTCGGCTGGAGCAGCTGTGCGGCGGCGGGGTTGGTGATGACGAGCCGGTCGCTCACGGTCACGATGGGTCTGCCGGCCCTTCTCGTCGCCGAGAGGAACTCAGCCAGCAGCGCCCGCTCCCGCTGGGTGCTGTCCTCCAGCAGGCGTTGCGCGATATCGGCCGCGGCCTCCTGGACGAGTGCGGTCATCAGCGGGCTGGAGTGAGCGGAACGGCAGGTGAGATCGATGACCCCTTCGACGCGGCCGCTGAGCGGATGCCGGATGGGCGCCGCCGCGCACGACATTCCCTGCAGAAGGGTGGAGTAGTGTTCGGCGCCGAAAACGTGCGAGGCCCGCTTGTCCTCCAGCGCCGTGCCGATGCCGTTGGTTCCCACGTATTCCTCGGCGTAACTGAATCCGACCGCCAGCCGGATCCGGTCGAGGAGCCTGTTGAGCGTCTTGTCCCCCGCCCTGCGCGCGATCACGCGACCGCGCGCGTCGGTGAGGATCACGGTCATCGGCGTTCCGGCCAGCGCCGACTCGAGCCGGTCCAGAACAGGCCGCGCCGCCAGGCCGAGCGATGTCCCGGGATCCACGTCCGGCCGGTACGGGGGATCCAGCTTGTCCACGTCCACCCCGAAGAACTGGGAGCGGCGCCAGGAGACCTCGATCGGCTCACGTACGCGCACACCGTTGAGGTCGCCTGCTTCGATGAAGCGTTCTCGTGCTTGGGCGGTCAGCCTCGAGGCACCCATCACCCGCATCGCCTCCCTGGAGCGCCGGACCAAGGATTCAGAATGTGACACCGAAGTTACGCCGAGGCTACGCCCCGGTTGATCCTCACGGTAGAGCGAGTGCCGTCACCCGCCTGTCTCAAGATGAGACGCCGCGCCGTCTTCGTCTCCGTTGTCATGGCCGTGTCGTGATTCCGACCGGAAAGCAGGGAGACGACGTGAGCCGACAGAGTCTCACCAAGGCGCACCAGAAGATCACCGAGCTCTCCTGGGAGCCGACCTTCGCGACGCCTGCCACGCGCTTCGCCACCGACTACAGGTTCGACAAGTCCCCGAAGAAGGACCCGCTCAAGCAGGTCCTGCGCTCCTACTTCCCGATGGAGGAGGAGAAGGACAACCGCGTGTTCGGAGCGATGGACGGGGCCATCCGCGGCAACATGTTCCGCCAGGTCCAGCAGCGGTGGATGGAGTGGCAGAAGCTGTTCCTGTCCATCATCCCGTTCCCGGAGATCTCGGCGGCGCGGGCGATGCCCATGGCCATCGGGGCGGTGCCGAACCCCGAGATCCACAACGGCCTGGCCGTACAGATGATCGACGAGGTCCGGCACTCGACGATCCAGATGAACCTGAAGCGGCTGTACATGAACCACTACATCGACCCCGCCGGCTTCGACATCAGCGAGAAGGCCTTCGCCAACTGCTACGCGGGCACCATCGGGCGGCAGTTCGGCGAGGGGTTCATCACCGGTGACGCCATCACCGCGGCCAACGTCTACCTCACCGTGGTCGCCGAGACCGCGTTCACCAACACCCTGTTCGTCGCGATGCCGTCGGAGGCGGCGGCCAACGGCGACTACCTGCTGCCCACCGTGTTCCACTCGGTCCAGTCGGACGAGTCGCGGCACATCAGCAACGGCTACTCGATCCTGCTGATGGCGCTGGCCGACGAGGACAACAGGCAGCTTCTGGAGCGCGACCTGCGCTACGCCTGGTGGAACAACCACTGCGTGGTCGACGCGGCCATCGGCACCTTCATCGAGTACGGCACCAAGGACCGCCGCAAGGACCGCGACAGCTACGCCGAGATGTGGCGGCGCTGGATCTACGACGACTACTACCGCAGCTACCTCATCCCGCTGGAGAAGTACGGCCTGAAGATCCCGCACGACCTGGTCGAGGAGGCCTGGAACCGGATCTACACCAAGGGCTACGTCCACAAGGTCGCGCAGTTCTTCGCCACGGGGTGGCCGGTGAACTTCTGGCGCATCGACGGGATGACCGACGACGACTTCGAGTGGTTCGAGCACAAGTACCCCGGTTGGTACAACCAGTACGGCCGCTGGTGGGAGGCCTACAACCGGCTGCGCTACCCGGGGCGTAACAAGCCGATCGCCTTCGAGGAGGTCGGATACCAGTACCCGCACCGCTGCTGGACCTGCATGGTGCCCTGCCTCATCCGCGAGGACATGATCGCCGATGAGGTGGACGGCCAGTGGCGCACCTACTGCTCGGAGACCTGCCACTGGACCGACACCGTCGCGTTCCGGCCCACCTACGAGGGCAGGGAGACGCCGGCGATGGGCCGGCTCACCGGCAAGCGCGAGTGGGAGACCCTGTACCACAACTGGGATCTCGCCGACATCATCAAGGACCTCGGCTACGTCCGCGACGACGGCAAGACGCTCGTCCCGCAGCCGCACGTGGACCTCGACGACCCCAAGAAGCTCTGGACCCTCGACGACGTCCGCGGCCTGCCGTTCCCGAGCCCGAACGTCACGCTCAACGAGATGACCCCCGAGCAGCGCGAGGCGCATCTCGCCGAGTACCGCGCGAACCACAACGTCACGCCGGTCTGACCTGGTGCCGGGGGCGCGGAACCGTCGCGGGATCTGCCGCGCCCCCGGTCGGAAAGCCCACGAGGGAGACGACCACATGGGAGACAAGCACCGGGTCCGGTTCGAACCGGTGGACGTGGAGATCGAGGTCGACGAGGAGGAGACCATCCTCGACGCGGCCTTCCGCCAGGGCGTCATGCTGATGCACGGCTGCAAGGAGGGCCAGTGCTCGGCGTGCAAGTCCTTCCTGCTCGACGGCGACCTGCAGATGGATCGCTACTCCACGTTCGCGCTCGCGGACTACGAGAGCGAGGAGGGCTACGTCCTGCTGTGCAAGGCGCACGCCTACAGCGACCTCGAGATCGAGCTGATCAACTACGACGAGGAGATGATCAACGCCGGGGTGCCTCCCCGGCTGGTCGACACCGAGGTCGCCGAAATCGCCCACCTCACCCACGACATCACCGCTCTGCGGCTCGTGCCGGCGGAGGAGATGCCGTTCATCCCCGGACAGTACGCCGACATCCGGATTCCCGGCGCGGACGAGTGGCGCTCGTTCTCCATGGCGAACACCGGGAGAGACCACCTCGACTTCATCATCAAGTGCTACCCCGGCGGGAGGTTCTCCGGCCTGCTGCGGGAGGGCCTCCGCCCCGGTGACACCCTCCAGGTGAAGGGCCCGTACGGCACGTTCACGCTGCGGGAGAAGTCGGACAGGGACATCGTCTTCGTCGGCGGCGGCGCCGGCATGGCGCCGATCCTCGCCCTGCTCACCCAGATGCGCGAGCAGGGGAGCCGCCGCGGGGCGCGGTACTACTACGGGGCCCGTACGGCGCGCGATCTGTTCCACCTGGATCTCATGGCGGGGTTCGAGAACGACCTGCCCGGCTTCAGGTTCGTGTCCGTGCTGTCGGAGGAGGGCGGCGGCCTGGTCACCGAGGCGCTGGACCGGGCCGAAGGCGACCTGTCCGAGGTCGACGCCTACCTGTGCGGGCCCCCACCCATGATCGACGCGGCGATCCCCCTGCTGGAAGGCAAGGGCGTGCCGCGCGAGCGCATCTACTTCGACAAGTTCACCACCACCGCGGGATCGCAGTGACGGCCCGCGGCCGTACCGACCAGAACAGGAGCACAGCCGTGGCGACTCCTACCGAGCAGAAGGCGCGCAGGAGCTTCCCCAAGCCGGAGCTCACCGACGCCGAGGCCGGGGCGTTGACCTTCCCCAGTTCCACCAGCCGGGCGTTCAACTACTTCGAACCGAAGAAGCTGCGCGCGTCGATGTACGAGGACGTCACCCTCGACGTGCAGCCCGACCCCGGCAGGCACCTCACCCAGGGCTGGATCTACTCCTTCGCCAACGGCGACGCCGGCTACCCCCAGGACTGGACGGCGCTGCGGTCCGGCGACTGGCACGCCTTCCTCGACCCGAACGAGGAGTGGGAGCAGACGATCTACCGCAACAACTCGAGCATCGTGCGGCAGACCCAGCTCAACCTCGACAACGCGCGCCGGGCCGGCGCCTACCGTGCCTGGACGCGGAGCTGGACCACGTTCGTGGAGCGGCACGTGGGCGCCTGGATGCACGCCGAGAACGGGCTCGGCATGCACGTGTTCGTGTCGACCCAGAGGTCGGCCCCCACCAACATGATCAACACCGTGCTCGCCGTCAACGGCACGCACAAGCTGCGCTTCGCGCAGGACCTCGCCCTCTACAACCTGGAGCTGAGTGAGAACCTGCTGGAGTTCGACGGGGCGGCGCACCGCGCGGTCTGGCACACCGACCCGATCTGGCAGGGAGTGCGGGAGAACGTCGAGCGGCTGACGGCGCTCGATGACTGGGCCGAGGCCGTCTTCGCCACGAATCTCGTCTTCGAGCCCCTGGTGGGCGAGTTGTTCCGCAGCCGCCTGGTGATGCAGATCTCCGCCAGGAACGGCGACTACACCACACCGACCGTCATGGGAACCGGCGAGCACGACTTCGACCGCGACCTGCGCGCCTCCCGCGCGTTGTTCTCGCTGCTGCTGCGCGACGAGCGGCACGGCGTGGCCAACGCCGAGACGGTCTCCGGCTGGCTGGCCCGGTGGGTGCCGGTGAGCCTCGACGCGGCCCGGCGGCTCCAGCCGATCTGGTCGCAGCCGCAGGAGAAGGTGCTGCGCTTCGAAGACTCGCTCGACCAGGCCAAGGAGCGTCTCCGCGGCCTGCTGTCCGACCTTGGTCTGAACGAGCCGAAGGAGCTGAACCAGTGAGTGCGTTCGGTGCGGCGAACCCGACGTCGTCCAACAAGTGCGGCGTCACGCTGATGAACAACCAGAACGGCCACGTGGTGGCCGACGTGATGCGCGGCAAGCCCGGCGTCACGGTCAGCGAGTACCCGTCCATGATCCGCGTGGACGGCGAGGGAAAGATCGAGTTCGACTTCGACGAGATCTCTGACGCCATCGGGTTCGAGTTCGGCCCCGCCGAGTTCGAGGAGATCATGTCCACGCACTACGGCCGCATGGTGCATCTCGACGACCGCACCTTCCTGTTCGCGAACCCCGAGGACGCGGCGGAGTACATCGACTTCGACCTGCGCCCGGTCGAGTGAGGAGCCCGGCATGTATCACAAGGACGACGTGAGCTACTACGTGGTGGACACCCACGTCCACTACTGGAACGCCAGCCCGGAGAACCGCAACAGGTACGGCGAGGGCTTCATCGAGTGCTTCTACAACTACCAGACGAGCCTCAGCCCCGCCGAGTGGGTCTGGCCGTACGAGAAGTTCTGCAAGTACACCGAGAAGGACCTGATCCACGACCTGTTCGAGACGGGCTACGTGGACATGGCCATCTTCCAGCCGACCTACCTGCGCGACTTCTATCCCGGCGAGGGCTTCAACACGACGGAGCGCAACGCCGTGCTGAAGGAGCGGCACCCGGACCGGTTCGTGCTGAACGGTTCCTTCGACCCGCGCGACGGCGACGAGGGCCTGCGAGTCCTGGAGGAGAAGGCCGAGCGCTACGGGCTCAGGGGCGTCAAGCTCTACACGGCCGAGTGGAAGGGGGACTCCAAGGGGTACAAGCTCTCGGATCCCGAGGCGTACCGCTACCTGGAGAAGTGCCGTGAGCTCGGCATCGTCAACATCCACGTGCACAAGGGCCCGACGATCTGGCCGCTGAACCGCGACGCCTTCGACGTCGCCGACGTCGACCACGCGGCCACCGCCTTCCCCGACCTGAACTTCATCGTCGAGCACGTGGGGCTGCCCCGCCTGGAGGACTTCTGCTGGATCGCCAAGCAGGAGCCCAACGTGTACGGCGGGCTCGCGGTGGCCATGCCGTTCATCCACAGCCGGCCCCGCTATTTCGCCCAGATCATCGGCGAGCTCCTCTACTGGCTCGGCGAGGACAGGCTCCTGTTCGGCAGTGACTACGCCATCTGGAGCCCGCGCTGGCTGGTGGAGCAATTCGTCGACTTCCAGATTCCGGAAGACATGCAGGGCGAGTACGGCACGATCAGCGTCGCGGCCAAGAAGAAGATCCTCGGGCTCAACGCCGCCCGCCTGTACGACCTCAAGGCCCCCGCCGAAGCCCAGCTCGACTCCGTGCCGGCGGCCGCCACGGTCGGGGGCGGATCGTGACCAGCCGCCAGGCTGCCTGGGCGGCGCTCGGTCAGGTCCGCGACCCGGAACTGGACGAGCCCATCACCGACCTGGGATTCGTGCGGACGCTCCGCGTGGACGGCGGCGCCGTCCACGCGGAGCTCCGGCTCCCGACGTACTTCTGCGCGCCCAACTTCGTCTTCATGATGGTCGCCGACGCGGACGCCGCGCTCCGGGCACTGCCCGGGGTCACCGAGGTGCGTGTCGATCTCGCCGACCACTTCACCTCGGGCGAGATCAGCGAGGGGGTGGGCCGCGGGTTCGAGGCGACGTTCCCCGGCCTGACCGACGGGGACCTGACCGACCTGCGGAGCGTCTTCCGGCGCAAGGCCTTCGTCGCGGCGCAGGGCCGCCTCTGCCGTGATCTGCTCGCCCAGGGGTGGACCACGGCCGACCTGACCGGCCTCAGGCTCGGCGACCTGCCCCCTTCCGCCCTCGTGGCCGCCTACGAGCGGGCCCGGGCCGCGATCGGCCTGCCGACCGTTCCCGACGCGTGGATGCTCACCGATCCGGACGGGGGCAGGGTCGCCGCCGAGCGCGTCGATCAGTACCTCCGCTTCGCCAACGCGATGCGGGTGAGTGTCGAGGGCAACGCCGAACACTGCCGGGCGCTGCTGGCCGCCCGCTACTCAGATGATCTAGGAGGTGCCGCTTGAAAGCCGTAAGACTGCATGGCTACCACCGAACCCCTCACGTAGAAGAGGTGCCGGAACCGGAGATCACCGGCCCGCTCGACGTCGTCGTACGTATCGGGGGCGCGGGCCTGTGCCGTACGGACCTGCACATCGTGGAGGGGCAGTGGCGCGAGAAGTCGGGCGTCGCCCTGCCGTACACGTTGGGGCACGAGAACGCCGGATGGGTGCACGCGGTCGGGCCGGCCGTCGGCAACCTGGCGGTGGGCGACCCGGTCATCCTGCACCCACTGATCACCTGCGGCCTCTGCCCTGCCTGCAGGGCGGGCGACGACGTGCACTGCGCGGCCTCGGCCTTCCCCGGAATCGACACCGACGGCGGGTTCGCCGAGCTGTTGAAGACCAACGCCCGGGCGGTGGTCAGGCTGGCGCCGTCCCTCGAACCGGCGGCGGTCGCGGCACTGGCGGACGCCGGGCTCACGGCCTACCACGCCGGCCGCAAGGCGGCACGGTTGCTGTCCCCAGGGCAGCGGGTGGTGGTCATCGGCGCCGGCGGGCTCGGCCACATCGGCGTCCAGGTGCTGAAAGCGCTCACCCCGGCACAGATCATCGTGGTCGACCGGTCCGCCGAGGCGCTCAAACTCGCCGCCGACCTCGGCGCCGACCACGTGGTGCAGGCCGACGGCGGGCAGGCCCAGGCCGTCAGGGATCTGACGGACGGCCTGGGCGCCGAGGTGGTCCTGGACTTCGTCGGCGAAGGCGGCGCGATCGCGGACGGCGTCGCGATGCTCAGGCGAGCGGGCAGCTACCTGGTGGTGGGGTATGGCGGTGTGCTGTCGGTGCCGACGATCGACATCATCTCCACCGAGATCAACTTCGTCGGCAACCTGGTCGGTTCGTACACCGACCTGGCCGAGCTCATGGCGCTGGCAGCCGAGGGCAAGGTCGCGCTGCACACCACCGCCTATCGGCTGGAGGAGTTCGGCGAGGCGCTGGACGACCTGGAGCACGGCCGCATCCGTGGTCGCGCGATCCTCGTCCCCTGACCACGGAGGAATGAGATGGCGAAGTTACTGCGGTTCGACGCCGAGGCGCGGCACCTGCTGGAGACAGGAGTCAACGCCCTCGCCGACGCGGTCAAAGTGACGCTGGGCCCGAAGGGCCGCAACGCCGTACTGGAGAAGCTGACCGGGCCGCCCACCATCACCAACGACGGCGTGACCATCGCCAGGGAGATCCAGCTCGGCGACCCGTTCGCGAACATGGGCGCCCAGCTCGTCAAGGAGGTGGCGAGCAAGACCAACCTCGACGTCGGCGACGGCACCACCACCGCCACCGTCCTGGCCCAGGCCATCGTGCGCGAAGGGCTGCGCAAGGTGGAGAAGGGCGGGAACCCGATGCAGCTCAAGGCCGGAATCGAGCAGGCCGTCGACAGGGCGATCGCGATGCTCCGGCAGTGGGCACGCCCGGTGACCAGACCGGAGGACCTGCTGCACGTGGCCTCGCTGTCGGCCAACAACGACATCGTGATCGGCGAGATCATCGCCGACGCCATCGCCCGGGTCGGGCCCGCCGGAGTCGTGACCGTGGAGGACTCGCCGTCGCTCGGCATGGACGTCGAGTTCGTCGAGGGACTGGAGTTCGACAACGGCTACGTCTCGCCGTACATGGTCACCGACCAGGCCCGTATGGAGACGGTCTTCGAGAACCCCTACATCCTGCTGACCAACGAGAAGATCAGCAAGGTCCAGGAGCTCATGCCGGTGCTCGAGCAGGTCATGCGCAGCGGCTCCCCGCTCGTGATCATCGCTGAGACCGTCGACGGACCGGCGCTCGGCATGCTCGTGGCCAACTGCGTGCACGACACCTTCAGATCGGTTGCCGTCAGAGCCCCGGGCTTCGGCCACCGCCGGCTGGCCGAGCTGGACGACCTCGCCGTTCTCGTCGACGGCGAGGTCGTCAGCGCCGACCGCGGAACCAGCCTGGCCGCCGTACGGCTTGACCAGCTCGGCCGGGCGGCGAAGGTGACGGTCACCGAGCGGAGCACGACGATCGTGGGCGGTGCGGGATCGGGCGAGGACGTCACGGCTCGGATCGAGCAGCTCAAGGCCGAACTGGCCCGCGCCGAGAACGACCATGACGTGGAGAAGCTCCAGGAGCGGATCGCCCGGCTCTCCGGTTGTGTGGCCGTCATCAGGGTCGGCGCCGCCACCGGCGTCGAGCTCAAGGAGAAGCAGCACCGGGTCGAGGACTCTCTGGCGGCCACACGGGCCGCGGTGGAGGAAGGCGTCGTCCCCGGCGGCGGCACCGCGCTTCTGCAGGCGCGGGCGGAGCTCTTCGAACTCGACCTCGAGGGTGACGCCTCCGTCGGGCGCGACATCGTCGTCATGGCACTGGCCGAGCCGCTGCGCTGGATCGCCATCAACGGGGGATACTCCGGGGACGAGGTGGTCGGAAAGGTCGAGGAGCTGGAGCCGGGGCACGGCTTCGACGTGCTGCGCGGTGAATACGGTGACCTGTTCGCCCGCGGCATCGTCGACCCGCTCAAGGTCACCCGCTGTGCCCTGCAGAGTGCCGCATCGATCGCCGCACTGATCCTCACGACCGAGACCCTCGTCGTCGAGGAGGTCGTGCGGAATCCGGGCGCGATCGTCGCGCCGGGATTCGGCGACCTCGCGGAAGGTCTGCCGAGACCGTCCAACATCGCGTGAGCCGAGCCCGCGGGGACGGACGGGCCCCGTCCCCGCGTACCCCGGAAGGCGGTTTCGTGAAGCCTTCGCCCGAAGTCGTGTCCGACACCATCCCCGTCCCCCCACCCGGCGGCGTCAAGCAGCGCCTGATCGCCATGATGGGTCCCGCCTTCGTGGCCGCCGTCGCCTACATCGATCCGGGGAACTTCGCCACCAACGTGGAGGGCGGAGCCCGCTTCGGCTTCCTGCTGCTCTGGGTCGTCCTGGTGGCCAACGTCGTCGCCATGCTGCTGCAGTATCTGTCGGCCAAGCTGGGCGCCGCCACCGGCCGGACCCTGCCCGAGCTCGTCCGTGACCACTATCGGCGGCCGGTTGTATGGGGCCTGTGGCTGCAGGCGGAGGTCGTGATCATAATGACCGACCTGGCCGAGTTCATCGGTGGCGCCGTCGCGCTGAACCTGCTTTTCGGACTGCCGTTGCTGCATGGCGGAATCGTCATAGCCGTGGCCTCCTTCCTCATCCTGGCGGGCTGTACGGCCAGGCAGCGTAGGTTCGAGGCGGTGATCAGCGCGTTGCTCGCTGTGGTGGCGGGCGGGTTCCTTTACCAGATGCTCCAGATCAAGGTGCCGCTGGGTGAGGTGGCCTCCGGCTTCATCCCGCGTTTCGACGGTCAGGCGAGTCTGCTCCTCGCGGCGGGGGTGGTCGGCGCGACGGTCATGCCGCACGCCGTCTACCTGCACTCGGCCCTCACCCAGGAGCGCTTCGGCCCGGGCCGTGGATTCCGGCGCGGCACCCTGATCCGCGCACAGCGGATGGATGTCGTTCTGGCCATGGGTGCGGCGGGCCTGGTCAACATGATGATGCTGGTGGCCGCTGCCGCCATGCTGCACGGAACGGCCGCCGAGCCGACACTCGCCGGCGCGCACGCCCAGTTCGCGCAGAGCGCCGGTTCGCTGACCGCTCTGCTGTTCGCCATCGCACTGCTCGCCTCAGGGGTGGCCTCCTCCAGCGTGGGCGTCTACGCCGGGCAGGTGGTGATGCAGGGCTTCCTCCGGCGCCGGATTCCGCTGTATGTGCGAAGGTGCCTTGCCGTGGTACCCGCCCTCGCCGTCCTCGCGTTCGGTGTGGAACCCACTCAGGCGCTCGTGTTCAGTCAGGTGGTGCTGTCCTTCGGCATTCCCTTCGCCCTGGTTCCGCTGATCCTGCTGACCAGGCGGCCGGACGTGATGGGGGACTGGGTGAATCGGAAGGTCACCACCATCGCGGCCGCCTTCGCAAGCCTGGTGATCATTCTGCTCAACGCGGTGCTGGTCATCTTGACTTCGGCATCGTGAGGATGACGCCCCTCGGGGCTTGCGTGATGGCGTTTGACGATTGGGGCGAGGTTCTGGGCGCTTGCCTTGGGATATGCCGAGAAGCCGCCCCCGGCGGGCTTCAAGCCGACAGGGGCGCGGATCTGGACTTCCTCTACGGCGGCAGCGGCAGCGCCCTGCCCCGCTCGTATGAGGTCGGCGGGGGTGGCAGGCACCTGGCACGTGACCGAGGTCGTGGCCTGGCAGCTTTCCCTATCCGGGCTTGCGTTGGTCATTCAAGTTGAGCAGGGAGACAATTCCTGACGTGTACTCCATCTACCAGAACGGAAGCGACGCCGGGCGGTTTGCCGCCCAGATCTACCGGGGGCTGCGTGAGGGCGACCTTGGCGCCGAGCCGGACTAGATCGGGAAGCGGCCGCGGCGCCAGTGCCAGTGGCGGCCGGCCTTCAGGTGGTCGACGATCGCGCGCTGGAGCACGGTGCGGCGCGGCAACTGGTCGAGCGGCGTGGTCAGGGTGCGGAACACGAATCGCAGCACCTCGACGTCGGCGTCAATCCCTTCCGGCTCCTCGTAGGGCTCCAGCTCGAACATCCGCTGGAACCGG
This sequence comes from Microbispora sp. NPDC046933, assembly GCF_040644635.1. Classification (NCBI taxonomy): domain Bacteria; kingdom Bacillati; phylum Actinomycetota; class Actinomycetes; order Streptosporangiales; family Streptosporangiaceae; genus Microbispora; species Microbispora sp. NPDC046933. The sequence continues at coordinate 28,937 of NZ_JBEYWW010000060.1, forward strand.
ACGATGTTGGAGTCCTCGGGCAGGTACTCCAGCAGCTGCGGGTCGAGCAGCCACGAGCCACAGGAGAACGCCGTGTAGCGCTCGTCGGGAAAGTGGCGCGGGAAGAACGCGCGGGCCTCGTCGAGCGACGCCGCGATCGCCTCCGGGGTCATCGGCCCCGACTCGGGGATGTGCAGGCCGATGGCGGTGTCGCCGCGCTGGTACTGCAGCCGGCCCAGCTCGTACACGCCGCCGCGAGCATGCAGCGTCAGCCAGCTCTGCATGACCGGCCAGCCCTCGCGGTGCATCCGCCGGTCGATCGCGAGGTTGCGGCCCAGGTCCGCGAGGGTCACCCACGACACGGCATCGGCGATGCCGTGGTCGCGGTGGTACCCCCTGACGACGTCGACCAGGGCCAGGTACGCGTACACGTAGAGATGCCGCCAGGCGGGGCCCCGTTCGCGTGGCAGCTCCGGACCGGGCGACAGCCAGTCATGGCCGCCGAGATCGGCGCGGACCAGTGCGATCGAGCGGTCGAGCAGCCAGCGCAGCTCCGGAGTCCACAGTGGAGAGTCAGGGTCGGGCCAGCCCGCCATGATCTCGGCGGCGTCGTCCGGCCGCACCGCGAGCCGGTCGAGGATCGCGCGCGCGTCGGCCTTGGCGGGCAGCGGAGCCGACGGCCGGTCACCGGCGAGCCGGTGCACGCGGTCGACGTCCTCGACGGGTACCCCGAGCCGGGCGGCGATGGCGTCAAGATCCACGCAGCCGACCCTACCGGCCGCTGGGGGTCCTCCACAGCCCGTTTCGCTCGGGCAAATCCCGCCATGGCGACCCGGTCCGCTTCACCCAGCAGATCGCATTGATCACCTTCCGGCGATCACCTCGACGGGCTGGCGACCCGCTGCACGGTGATCGGCTCAGCCGTAACGACACCCGCGCCGTCCCGTACGTCACGACGGACTATCCGGCCGTTCAGCGGGCTTTGGAGCTTGAAGCGGATGCGCTGCCGGTCGCCAAGCGCGGCGCCGTCGGGCGGCGCCGGCACTGACCTGGGCCTACGGCGGTCGAGTAACCATGAGTCCCCGCGGTTACCCCTCGCTCGCCGACCCAACGGGCACGCGGCTGCGGCTGCTGCGCTCGGCCCGGCGCTGCCGCCTCGTCGGCGTTCGCGGCTGATCACGATGTCTCATCTACTCTCGTCGCGCCCTGAGGGCGTCACGTGCCAGGCTCCGGTTCCGGAACGCGGATGCCCGTTCTCCTCGACCCACAGGCGCCTGGGTGGAGCTTTGATCTCGACGCGGTCTCCCCAGTGCCTGTAGAAGGTGGTCCAGTTCATCGTCCGCACGTTCTCCGCCTCAAGGGCGTCCCAGACCACGGAGGCGGTGAAGCGCCGCGGCAGATTGTCGGGTCCGACCCATAGCCTCCATCTGATTCGCCCTCCGGGCTCCGACCCTTTATCAAGTCCGAACAGGATGCCCGCCTGACTTGGCCGGAGCTCCGGCACCGTGACATCGCCGGCATACAGGATGGTCGGCACGCCGTCCACCCTTCCGCCGGAGGTGCCGGAATCGGCACCCGGGGCGACGAACTGGAGGAACCCTGGGCTGAGACCCTCGACGAGCGCGTTCGTCTGCGGAAAACCCACCTCCCGCGAGTGAACCCACTTCTTTCCTGGCGGAATGGACGCGGTCGCGCTGAACTGCGCGTAGCTGTCCCTGCCAATGGTGATCAGGCGCATGCTGCTCGTACCGAAGGGCTGGAGCTTGCTGACTTCCGTGATGTCGGAGCGGGATATCCCCGAGCGCGCGAACCGGTAGACGCCCTTGGTGGTGGTGATTTCCGTGAGACCGACCCAGAATGACCCGTCCCGCGCTCTCGTCGATATGTGCACGCCGCTCCGGTTCGCGAACTGCTGCTCGACAGCACTCCAGACGGAAGCGAACGAGTGGCCGGCCCGGACGACCGGCGTGACCGATGGCATGGTTTCGACCTGTGGCAGTGAGACGACCAACGACATCGCCAGCACCATCGTCAATCCGATCACGACTCGATCGTTCGTTGTGGCTGTCTCGGCGGGGTCACCATCATGTTGCGAAGAATGCCGGCGGCAGGAATCGTCCCCAGGCCGCACGTCCAGTCTTGGGTGACCTGCAAAGGTTGTCTCGGTGGTTCAACGGCCACAAAGACAGGTGGAGCGGCTACTTGATCGGCCTCGCTCCTCCAGGGATGACCTGGGCCTTTGGGCTTGGAGCAGGTGACGGGAATCGAACCCGCGCTGTCAGCTTGGGGATTGTATGGATCACGGCCCGTAGAGCCGTTCATCTGGGCGTTGGGCCGGTCATGAGTGACCGTGGTTTCCCCCCGTCACCCTGCTTAATGGCCCGGCTAGCATCGCTGGTCATGGCGTCATGGAGCGCGAGATACCGCGCGGGCGAGCGCTTCGCCGTCTGGGACGAGCTTCGGGCGTACGGTCCAGATGGCGTTCCCGAAGCCCTCCAGGAGGATGCCGAAGATGTCGCAAGAGAGACCATGAGACGTGTGGCGGTCAACGTCGATGCCATCGTGGATCGGCTCACTGCGGCCGGCTATGCCTTCGCCTCCCCTGATCGAATCCGGCAGTTGCCCACGACGGGTGATCTAAAGGCGGTCAAAAGGGCAGAGCAAGTGATCGGCCCTCTTCCACTCGCTCTACGTGCCTGCCTGGAGATTGTAGGGGCAGTCAATCTTTGCGGCGACGGAGGGAAGGTGTTACCACAGGTCAGCTACCACGCTGATCCGCATGAGGAAGGGGACCTTTATCCCGACCCGCTGGTTCTCCCCTCGGGACGTCACCTCTGGAACGACTGGGAGTGCTGGACCGAGGACTTCGAGAGGAGCGAATCCCGCAGCGTCCACTACCAAGGATTCTCCTTCACGTTCGCGCCGGATGAACTTCACAAGGCGAACGTCAGCGGCAGCGAGCAGGACATCCTTCTTCCCAGCCGATCTGCTGATCCCGAATTGATCGGTGCTCGCGGTCGAGAGGGCGTCATGCTTGTCGAGTACCTGCGAATCTCGCTCGCCTGGGGTGGTTTCCCCGGCTACGACGCCACTCCATTAGACGTCCCCGTGCCGCAGATGCTCGAAGAGCTACGCCGCGACCTCCTCATGTTCTGAGCGTCGTTGTTCTTGCGCGGCGTACAAGCCAGTTCACCTCGTACGCCTGCGCCGCCTCAAGATGTGTCGCGATCACCCCGGCGCCGGAGGCCCCCGCCGGAGGCAATTCTTCGACATCAGCTCTACGCCACCGTACGCTTCTCGTGCCGTCGCGTTCAAATGCTGAATGGGAGTTCAGGCCAGCGCTTGTGCGTTCGTCCCCCGGTAATTGGGGTGAGCCGGTTCGAGTCCGGTAGTCCGCGGCGGCTTCTTTGCGTTGGTTACGGCAGGGCGGTGTGCGGCGACCGGCCTGAGCCGCTGCCGCCTGGGACCGGCCCCCAGGCCACACATCCGGACGGCGGGCGAGGGGCCGCAGTACGGTGGCGCGCCGCGCCACCGCCTCGATCCCTATGAGTTCAATTCCGTAAGTTCCGCTCCGTAACGCCGAAGGGTCTTGTCGGTTAGCGGTTGGCGGGCCCGCGAGCGCGGTCTTTCCGGAGGAGACACATCTCGCCAGCCTGGCCCGTCGGTCGTCGAGCCGAAGGCGTCTATTCGCTCTGAGGTGGCTTCCGTGTTGTCTCGGGACTCACGTAGTAGTGCAGCAAAGCGTTTTCGCCTGCTGCGTTCAGCCACTCGGCGCGGGCGCTTGCCACACGTCGCCATCCGGCACGTTCGTACAGGGCGATGGCCGCGTGGCCGTCGTCGGATACGTCGAGCACGAGAGGTATTCCTAGATCGGCGGCCTTCTTGCCGACCACGTCGAGGAGGCGAGTGGCATGCCCGTAGCCTCGCCCCTGAGGAGTGACGAAGAGCCGGGTGATCGATCCGACCGGACCGGCCGATGTACTGATGGCCCGGGCGAGGGGCGCTTCAAGCGTTGCCGCGTCCAGTTGTGAGAGTCCCACGTGTCCGACGACGTCAGAGCCTTCAACCACCACCCATGCTTCAACAAGGTTGGAAGGCGTCAGCCATCGCCCGGGATCGGCGGGCCAGTCCACCGGGTAGCGATCGGAAGCATGCACGGTGGCGAGAGCATCGATGCAGGCACGCAGGTCTTTGATGGTTCTTGGACGGATCAAGGGGCTCATCACCCAGCGATTTTCTCAGGGGGTGCGGCGGCGAAATGTCGGCGCTGCCCAGACCTGATCCACTACCTGCTGAGCCGGCCGGGTGGGACAGTGAGCACTATGAACACCGTCCTTAATGTCATCTGGCTGATCTTCGCCGGCCTGTGGCTCGCATTAGGCTACGTCGTGGCGGGGATCATCTGCTGCGTCCTCATCGTCACCATCCCGTTCGGCATCGCGTCGTTCCGGATCGCGGGCTACGCGCTGTGGCCGTTCGGCCGGACCGTCGCCGACAAGCCGTCCGCCGGTGCGTGGTCGGTGCTCGGCAACGTCATCTGGCTGCTCATCGCCGGGATCTGGTTGGCGATCGGGCACATCGCGACCGCGATCCCGCTGTTCATCTCGATCATCGGCATACCGCTGGGGATCGCGAACCTCAAAATGATCCCCATCTCGCTGATGCCGCTGGGCAAGGACATCGTTCCCGTAAACCGCGGATAAGTTAGCCGTGACGACAAGTGGGTCTTCTCGGGGATCGAGCGCGTCCTGTGCCCAGGAACGACCGACCTGCTGAAGTTCCCTGTGTAGTACAGGGACGCCGCGCACCGGCGGCTGGGTCCAGACGACATCGCGTTCCTGACCTACACCTCCGGGACGACGGGTCCGCCCAAAGGTGCGATGGCCACCACCGCAACTGGCGTTCAATGCCCAGGCTTGTCGGGACTGGATCGGCCTCGGCCTGGACGACGTCGTCCTGGGCATCGCGCCGCTGTTCCACATCACCGGCCTGGTAGTGCACATCGCAACAGGCGGCGTGGTGGGAGTGGTCACGCGCCACGGGCCCACGTATTGGCGGACTGCGGTGGTCACCTCCACCTCACGCTGGAGCGGAGAACTCTGACCTGGACCTACGCCCGTGAGGGACCTTGCCCGTGCCATTGCCTCAAAATCGTGCACGTACATTGCACGGCGGCCGTGAGGCCTCGGACGTAGACTGACGACGCCGTTGCGGGTAAAGGCGAATGGGAAAGCGCTCGCGCTAACTCCCAGTAACGGGATGAGCCGGTTCGAGTCCGGCAGTCCGCGACGGCCTTGGTTCGGAGCCGGCACCGCCCTGCAGAAGGCTACGCGTGACCGGGAGGGGTCGGGCTGGTGCACGGGATTTGGGAAGGTGGGTCGCGTAGCAAACTCTCACAAGAAGTGGGACAGCGAGGCCCGCAAGATCTTGCTCGGCTGGACGTGCTTCATGACGGGCGGGTACGTCTGGGATCTGGTTGGGGACTACTTCATTGACGGCCCCCAGAAGATCACAGCTCAGCGTGTCGTTATCCGTGCCATGGTTGCGGCAGCCTTTTGGCTTGCGGGCGTCCTCGTCTTGCGCTGGCTGGTCCGGCTAGTGGACAAAGATTCTGAAGGTGCAGGAGACAGCGAAGTATGAGTGTCGGGTCGGAGACTCAAGCCTCGGTCTTGAGCGAAGCCCCAAGGTGCTCGTTCCGTCCGTCGTTCGTGCCTATGCAGCCATTGCGCTTCAACTCAGGCATGCTGGGCTGCATGTCCGACCGAGGCCTCCCCAGCCTGCTTCCAGATTTCTTCGATTGCGGCTGCCCCGATATCTACTTCTGCCCGACCTCACAGGAGGTGGAGTGTCCTCGACACAGCGGCTTTACCGTGTGCTGCGATGCGGTGGATCTGCATATCCCCGCGCGACCGCGCACGCCTGCCCCTGACTGATCGTCCCGTCTGCCTCGACCCACCGAGAAGCGGCAGCGGGCCGGCGACGAAGGGGCAGGCCCGTCTTCGTGTATACGTCAACCGACCGCCTCTCGATCACTGGATGTCAACGGTCACAGACGGGCTTGAGCCGTAGGAGACGGTCTGCTGGGCTCTGCCTGGGTCGCGGCAGGTGAGGCTTTCAGGCTCACCTCAGCCACTACGAACCCAGTCCTTGTTCCTCGCGATCACCCCGGAGCCGAAGCGCCCCCGCCGGAGGCATGCTCTTCCAATGCTGAGTGATACCGCAGACAAGCGCAGCGAACATCAACCCGATTCCCATCAAGGCATAAACCGCCACGACTTGAAAGGGCGTGCTGTAACCCATCCCGGTGACCGCGAACAATAGGCCCGTCATGAGCGGGGACAAGAGCAGCAAGGTTCCGCTGGTCAGGAGTGCATTGCGAAAGATTGGCCATCGTTGTTGCCGACTACGGGCACGCAGCGTCGTACGGAATAGGGCCACCGCGAGAGGCAGCAGTGCGACGGCTTCGAGGACGCGTTGCAGATCCATAGTGGCCGATCATAGGGCACTAGTTCCGAGAGATTTAGGCGGCATAGGACGGAATGGAGTGACCAACGCCAGCCCGAGAGACGCTGTAGGCGCGTAACGACTGGGACCGGTGATCGGAGCGACCGAACGGCGGTGTACTGGCCGTGGGCGAACGGCTTGGGAGCGGGGCGGCTGGCGTGCAGCGGGCGGCCCGAGTCGCCGGGGGCCGGGTATGTCCTGTGAACCGCGCCGAGTTTCGTGGAGGCCGTGATGTTCACCGGCTTTCATGGAGTCACTTTGGTTGACTGGCATGCCTGAACCCCGAGAGAGGTCAG
>NZ_JBEYWW010000061.1:0-35626 GCF_040644635.1 Microbispora sp. NPDC046933
TCGGGGAGGAGATCAAGCAGTGGACCAACCTGCACGGGCTGAGCCAGACCCCGGCGTTCACCGACCACCCGCAGTCGTCGTGGACGCGCACCCGGTATGGAAACACGGGCACCCAGGCCACCGTCGAGGGCATCAGCATCAGCGGCGTCGGCCACCAACTCCCCATGACCGGCCAGCTCGCCTACGCCATCGCCTTCCTCGGCCTCGACGGCACCACCACACCCTCCCCCTCGCCCAGCCCGACGGTTACCCCCACCTCCGGTGGCGATAGCGGGCCGATCAAGGGGGTGGCCTCCGGCCGCTGCCTGGACGTGCCCGCTGCCGGCACCACGGACGGCACCCAGGTGCAGCTGTGGGACTGCAACGGCCAGGCCAACCAGACCTGGACCTCGACCTCCGCCGGAGAGATCCGGGTGTACGGCAACAAGTGCCTGGACGCCGCCGGCACCGGCAACGGCACGAGGGTCCAGATCTACAGCTGCTGGGGCGGCGACAACCAGAAGTGGCGCGTCAACTCCGACGGCACCATCGTGGGCGTCCAGTCCGGGCTCTGCCTGGACGCCGCCGGCGCGGGCACCGGCAACGGCACCCAGCTCCAGCTCTACTCCTGCTGGGGCGGCACCAACCAGAAGTGGACCTGGAGCAGATAGCCCGACTCCCACGCCGAGCCCGGCGCCTGCGGGCGTTGCCCCGCGGGCGCCGCTCACCCCTTCAGGCCCGAGCGGGAGATGCCCTCGATGATCCAGCGCTGGGCGACGAGGTAGAGCAGCAGGACGGGGATGCTGGCGATCATCGCTCCCGCCATGAGCAGGTCGTAGCGGATGCTGTTGGCGCCCTGGAAGTTGCCGAGCCCCGCGGGCAGCGTCAGCGACTCGGGACTGAGCAGCACGAACAGGGGCCACAGGAAGTCGTTCCAGTTGCTCAGGAACGACAGCACGAACAGTGTCACGAGCGCCGGTTTGGCGAGCGGGAGCACGACCCGGGCGAAGGTCTGCCAGCGGTTGCAGCCGTCGAGTTCGGCCGCCTCCTCCAGTTCGCCGGGCAGCGTGGTGAAGAACTGCCGCAGGAAGAACACCCCGAACGCGCCTGCCGCCGCCGGAACGATGACGGCCGGCAGGCTGTCGACCCAGGCCAGCTCGTTGACGATCAGGAAGTTGGGCACGAGCAGCACCACCGGGGGGACGAACAGCGTCGCCACGATCACGGCGAACGCCGCGCGCCGGCCGCGGAAGTCCAGCCGGGCCAGCGCGTACGCCGCGGGGGCCGCGGTGACCAGCACGAGAACGGCGTGCCCGGTCGCGGCGGCGACGCTGTTGACGAACCACGTCACCACGGGGAAGTCGGTGCTGCCGAGGATCTCCCGGTACGCGTCGAGCGTCGCGGGGCGGGGGATCCACTCCGGGGTGGTCGAGCCCGCGCCCTCCCGCGTCTTCAGCGACGTGACCGCCATGTAGACCAGCGGGCTGAGGTAGAGGGCGGCGATCACCGCGAGGATCAGGTGGAGCAGCGACCGCCGCAGCCCCCGCAGTTCCGTTCTCATGCCGTGTCCCCTGCCGTCCGCCTGTTCCTGAACGCGCCGAACACCAGGCCGCTGGCCGCCATCAGGAAGGCGGCCAGCACGAAGCTCATGGCCGACGCGGTGCCCATGTCGAACTGACGCAGGCCGGTCTCGGCGATGAGGTAGATGGCGGTCTTGGTCTGGTCGGCCGGAGCGCCCACCGTGATCAGGTACGACTGACCGAACATGTTGGCCGAGGCGAGGATCGTGGCGTTGACCACGAAGAGCGTGACCGGGCGCAGGCCGGGCAGCGTGATAGCCCGGAACCGGTGCCAGGCGCCCGCCCCGTCGACCATCGCCGCCTCGTACAGCTCCCTGGGGATGTCCTGCAGCCCGGCGAGGAAGATCACCGAGTTGAGCCCGAGCGTCCACCAGACTGTCACGCCGATCAGCGCCACCCACGCGCCGGGCAGGTCGGTGGTCCACTGCACGTCGAGGCCGAGGTAGTGGTTGACCAGGCCGATGTTGCCGTCGAGCAGGAACCGCCACAGCAGGCCGACCACCGCCACGCCCAGCACGTACGGTGCGAAGTAGACGGCCCGGTACAGGTTGCGGCCGCGGAACCGGCCGTTCATCAGCAGCGCGACGAGCAGCGGCAGCACGATCAGCAGGGGCACCGAGAACACCGTGAAGATCCCGGTCGCCTTCATCGCGGTCCAGAACCGCGGCCCGTCCACGCTCGACGGGTCGAACAGGTCGGCGTAGTTGGACAGCCCCACGAACGGCTTGGCGGGCACGTTGATGTCCCACTCGTGCAGGCTGGTCCAGAAGCCGAACCCGATCGGCAGCGCCATGAAGACCGCGAACAGCAGGAGGTAGGGCGCGAGGAAGGCCCACGGCGTCCAGGGGCGCATCCGGCGCACGCGGACCCCTGAGGCGGTGGGCACGCTCACTGTGCGTACTTCCGCTTGTTGTCGGCGAGCAGCTTGTCGGCCGTGGCGACGCCTTCCTTCAGCGCGTCGGCGGGGGAGGCCTGCTTGAGCACGGCCTTGGCCACCGCGAGCTCCAGCGCCTTGGTCTGCACGTCGCCGACGCCGGGCAGCGCCGGGATGAAGTGGAAGACGTCCAGGTTCCGCGCCAGCGCGATCTGCGGCAGCGCGGCGACCTCCGGCTCCTGCCGGACGGAGTTGCGGGCCGGGATCATGCCGGCCTTCGCCCATTCCGTGGACTGCTTGGACATGTAGTCGACGAAGAACTTGGCCGCCTGCATCTTGTCGCCGTCCCGGCCCGCCTGCGCGGTCAGCACGAAGTTGTGCGAGGCGCTCCACACGGCCGGGGTGCCGCCGATGTCCGGCACGGGGGACAGCTCCCACTTCAGGTTCGGCGCGTTGGTCTTGAGGTCGTTGATCTGCCAGATGCCGTCCCAGGTGAGGCTGACCTGGCCGTTCTTGAACGCGGCGTACTGGCTGTCGATGGCGACCTTCGCGGGGCTGAAGCCCTTGTCGATCTGCTCGACCATCCAGGCCAGCGCCTGCTCGCCGGCGTCGGAGCCCCACAGGGCCCGCAGGCCGTCCTCGCTGTAGAGCTGCCCGCCGAACTGCCAGACCAGGCTCATGAACATCAGGTGGGCGGGCCACTTGTTCGGCATCCAGAAGGGGTGCTCGATCCCCGCGTCCTTCAGGCCCTTGAGCGCCTCGGCGTACGCCGCCCCGTCGGCCGGGGCCTCCTTCAGGCCGATCCTGCCCAGGTGGCCGGTGTTCCAGTAGTCGCCCAGGCAGTGGACGTCGAGCGGCACGCTGTAGCGCCTGCCGTCGTACTCCCCGGCCTTCCACACCGCCGGGATGAAGTCCGACTCGGTGAGCCCGAGCGCGCCGACGACGTCGTCGAGCGGGACCAGCACCCGTCGTGCGGCGAACGTGCTGATCCAGTCGTTGTGGATCACAGCCACGTCCGGGCCCTTGCCGGCGGCGATCGCGGTCGGCATGGCCGGGTAGAGGTCGGCCCACTGCCGGGTGACGTTGCGGACCTCGATCCTGCCGCCGAACGCCTTGTTGAAGGCGTCCACCATGGCGCGCATGTGCGGGCCGTCGCCGCCGGTGAAGCCGTTCCAGTAGTCGAGAGTGACCTTGGGCCCGGTGTACTCCCCGCCGGAGAACGTCGCCGCCGGTGACTGCGCGGCTCCGCCCGCGCCGAGCTTGGTGCCGCCGCCACAGGCGGACAGCGCGGCGGCGAGGCCGGTGGCGCCGGTCAGGCCAAGGAACGAGCGGCGGGACAGGGAACGTGTCATCGTGCTACTCCTGGGGGGACGCAGGGGCAAAGCGGACAATGGTCCACGAAACCGGGGGAAGGGTCAGCTCCACGCGGCTGCCGTGCATGCTCAGGCCGCTGCCGGGCCTCGGGGTCACGCGATCGGGTGCGTCGGCGGTGTTGGCCGCCGACAGGTCCTCGTCGGTGATCTCCAGGTGCTCGACCGGCCGCACAGGAGCGCGCAGTTCCACGTCGAGGCGGCACGGGCCGCGCCGGTCCCGGTTCACCACGAACAGCGCCATCTCGCCCGTCGCGTCGTCGTGGGTGGCGGTCGCCCAGACCGCGGGGGCGTCGCCGTACCGGGCGGTGGAGATCGCCGGGCACTCGGGCTCGACCCGCAGCACCTCGCCGCGGGCGTGCCGGGCCGTCAGCGCGAACGGATGGAAGATCGTCTGCCGCCACGCCGGGCCGCCGGGCTCGGTGCGGATCGGGGCGATCACGTTGGCGAGCTGCGCCTGACAGGCGATCTTCACCCGGTCGGCGTTGCGCAGCAGGGCGATCAGCAGGCTGCCGACCACCACCGCGTCGGTCACGTCGTAGGTGTCCTCGATCAGCCGCGGCGCCTCGGCCCACTCCAGCGACGACTCGCCCCGGAAACGGCTCTGATACCAGACGTTCCACTCGTCGAACGACAGGTCGATCCGCCGGCGGCTGCGTAGCTTCGCGCCGACGTGGTCGGCCGTGGCCGCGATGGAGCGGATCATGTGGTCCATGTCGGAGGCGCTGGCGAGGAAGGAGTCGGCGTCGCCGTCCGAGGGGTCGTAGTAGGCGTGCAGCGAGACGTAGTCGACCATGTCGTAGGCCGCCGCGAGCACCTCCGCCTCCCAGCCCGCGAACGTCGGCATCCCGCTGTTGGAGCTGCCGCAGGCGACCAGCCGCAGGCCGGGGTCGAACCGCTTGAGCGCGCGGGCCGTCTCCGCCGCCAGCCGGCCGTACTCGGCGGCGGTCTTGTGCCCGAGCTGCCACGGCCCGTCCAACTCGTTGCCGAGGCACCACAGCCGGATGTCGTACGGCTTGTCCGCGCCGTGCGCCCGGCGCAGCTCGGACATCCGGGTGCCGCCGGGGTAGTTGGCGTACTCGACGAGCCGCAGCGCCTCGGCGACGCCGCGGGTGCCGAGGTTCAGCGCCATCATGGGCTCCACCCCGGCCTTCGCGGCCCACGTCATGAACTCGCCCAGGCCGAACCGGTTGGTCTCCAGGCTCCGCCAGGCCAGGTCGAGCCGCGACGGCCGGTCCTCCACCGGCCCCACGCCGTCCTCCCAGACGTAGTTGGAGACGAAGTTGCCGCCCGGATAGCGGACGAGCGTGACACCGAGCTCGCGGGTCAGCTCCAGCACGTCGGTGCGGAATCCGTCGGCGTCGGCCGCCGGATGGCCGGGCTCGAAGACACCCGTGTAGACGCAGCGCCCCATGTGCTCGACGAACGAGCCGAACAGGCGTCGCTCGACCGGGGCGATCCGGAAGGCGGGGTCAAGGGTCAGACGAGCCGGCGACGCCAAGGCAGGACCTCTCTGTTGACGCGACATTCCGTGGTAGGGGGTTTGTACAACGTTGTTTCAACGTTGTAAACAGATCCCATGGGACTCGATACCAGGGCGTTACGATCGGATGCCGTACGGCCGCGACCTGCCGTACGACCCCGTCGTACGACGTGAGAGGCAGCCTGAAGTGAGCGTGAAGTGGGAGTGAGTCTGCGGGACGTGGCGCTGCTGGCCGGGGTGTCGGTGAAGACTGTCTCCAACGTGGTCAACGGCTACGCGCACGTCTCGCCGGCAACCCGTGCCAAGGTCGAGCGGGCCCTGTCCCAGCTCGACTACCGGCCCAACCTGTCGGCCCGCAACCTGCGGCTCGGCCGCACCGGGGTGATCGCGCTCGCGCTGCCCGAACTCGACGCGCCGTACTTCGCGGAGCTGTCCCGGTTCGTGATCGACGCGGCGGCCGAGCAGAAGTGGATCGTGGTGATCGAGCAGACCGACGGCAGCCTGGAGCGGGAGCGCCGGGTGCTCGACGGGGTGCGCGACCACCGGGTGGACGGCGTCATCCTCAGCCCGGTCTCGATCGGTATCGAGGAGCTTGCCGCCCGCACCGACGACGCCGCGCTGGTCCTGCTGGGCGAGCGGATCTACGACGGGCCGGCCGACCACGTGGCGATCGACAACGTGCGGGCGGCTCGCGACGTCACCGAGCACCTCATCGGGCTGGGCCGCAGGAGGGTCGCGGCGCTCGGCGCGCAGGACAACTCGGTCAGCGGCACCTCGCCCCTGCGCCTGGCCGGGTACGCCGAGGCGATGACGGCGCACGGGCTGCCCCAGACGATCGCCGAGGTGGAGCGGTACCGGCGGGCCGAGGGCGCCGTGGCGATGGCCCGGCTGCTGGCCGCGCCGGAGCCGCCCGACGCGGTCTTCTGCTTCAACGACCTGCTGGCGCTCGGCGCGATGCGCACGATCCTCGCCGCCGGGCTGCGGGTCCCCGAGGACATCGCGCTGGCGGGCCTGGACGACATCGAGGACGGCCGCTACAGCACGCCGACGCTGACCACGGTGGCGCCGGACAAGGCGCAGCTCGCCCGCATCGCGGTCGACCTGCTGCGGGCCCGCCTGGACGGCAGGGCCGCCGGCCCGCCCCGCGAGGTGCGGGCCGACTACCGCCTCGTCGTACGCGAGAGCACGGCCGGGCGCGGCGCCGTGCGGTGACCGCCGGGGGGCGGCGCGGGGTCAGGCGGGCGCGGCACCGGCGCCGAGGGCGGTCAGCAGCACCAGGACGACGGTGGCGACGGCGAACAGGCCGTGGGCGACCACGACCGGCACGGGGAAGTGTCGCTCGGCAGGCTCGGGCCCCCGGCCGGGCACGGCCGCATGGGATCGGCGGACGGGGATCCAGCGGGCGAACATCGCGAAGCCCAGGAGCGCCACGGGGACGAGCAGGCCGAACGCGGTCCAGGCCAGGGCGGCCGCACGGGCGGCCAGGTAGATGATCCAGACCACCAGGCCGGCCGCGGCGAGGGCGAAGTGACCGAAGACGACCGGTGCCGGCAGGCGGCTCGTGCCGCTGCGCGGCCCGCCTCGGGAGATCCAGGTGCCGAGCAGGACGAACCCGCCCAGCGCCGTGACGATCCAGGTGACCAGTGCGGCGATGTCCATGACGTGACTCCTCGGATGTGAGGGAACGGAACGGGGATCGGCGGGGATCAGGAGGGCCCGCCGGAGCGGGCGCCGCCACGGACGGGGACGAATCCCTCGCTCTGGGTGACCTCGTCCGCGACGCGGACTCCGTAGTGGTAGGCGAGCTTCCCGCCCAGGTATCCGGAGACGGCGAGGACCGCCAGGCTCGCGGCGTTCAGCGCGAGCATCCCGGCTCCCACCGGTCCAGGCGGACCGTCGCCCGCGTGCCGCCACAGGAAGTTTCCGGCGTACGCGCCGGTGACCAGCACGTTCAGCAGCATGTGGACGACGCCGGTGCGGAACGCCCTGGTCGCGGGCGGGATCACGAACAGGTCCAGGGTCCCGATCGCCGCGGCCGCCACGGCGCCGAGCACGCCCAGCGCGATCAGCCACATCGCGCCGCGCGCCAGGAAGGACGGATCGCGCGTGACGTGCGAGGCGACGTCGAACGCCAGGCTGCTCGTCCACGCGCCGATCGGCACCGTGACGAGGATCGGATGGAACGGGTGCCCGTAGGGCCCGGCCAGTGCCGCGCTCGCCGGGTGTTTCGCATGCCGGTGCGATCGGTGGTCAGGCACGGCCACCACCTCCTTTTCACCAAAATATATTGGTCTTATTCTCGAGAGGTGGTCAAGCGGACCCGTGAAAACGGGGGAGACGAAGATTCAGTCCAGGCGATTTGGAGCTAATGTGATGGTGTGACCTCCGACAGGGACCGGCCGGACGGCCGTGACGCGGCGATCGAGTCCGTCAGCGTCCTCAGCGACGAATCGCGGCGGCGCATGTTCGCCTTTATCCGGCGGGCGCGGCGGCCCGTCACCCGTGACGAGGCCGCCGAGAGCGTGGGGATATCGCGCAAGCTCGCCGCCTTCCACCTCGACAAGCTCGTCGCCGCGGGGCTGCTGCGGGCCCGGTACGGAGCGGCGGGGGCGGTGCGGAAGGTGGGCCGCCAGCCGAAGCTCTACGAACCGGCGGAGACCCAGATCCAGGTCAGCATCCCCGAGCGCCGGCACGAGCTCCTCGCCGATCTGCTCCTGCGGGCCGTCCTCGGCCAGGCAGGCGACGAGACGGCGTCCGAGTCGGCCCTGCGCGCGGCCGGGGAGTGGGGGCGGGAGCTGGGGAAACGGCAGCGGGAGCAGACCCGGCCCGGCCGGCTCGGCGCCGAGCGGGGCCTCACCGTCTGCGAACGCATGCTCGCCGAGCACGGCTTCGAGCCGTTCCGCGACATCCCTTCCCGGCTGCGCCTGAACAACTGTCCCTTCCATCCGCTGACGGCCAGGGCACCCGATCTCGTGTGCGGCATGAACCACGCCTTCCTCGCCGGCTATCTCGGCGGGATGGAGATCACCGGCGTCCGGGCCGTCCTCGCCCCCGAACCCGGACGGTGCTGCGTCCAGCTGGAGCAGCGGGCGGGTTAGTGGGCTAGGGGCTCAGCTTCTCGTGCGCGCTGCCGTGCCACTCGACGAGCAGCACGGTGGCGTCGTCGTGCAGCCGGTTGTCGTGATATTCCAGCACGGTCCGGACCAGGCGGCGCAGCGTCTCGGGCACCGGCATCCCGGCGGCGTTCTGCCGGATCATGAACTCGACGAACCGGCCCAGGCCGAACTCGCCGCTGTCGGGGCTGCGCATCTCGGTGATGCCGTCCGTGTAGAGCAGGATCCGGTCGCCCGGCTCCAGCTGCTCCTGGCAGAGCGTGACGGGCAGGCCGAGGTCGAGCCCCATCGGGTGGGCGGGCGGGCACTCCAGGGTCGAGGTCCAGCGGCCCTGCCGGATCAGCACCGGCGCGTGGTGGCCGCGGTTGACCCAGCTGAACAGGCCGGTGTCGAGGTCGAGGTCGCCGAGCACCGCCGTGACGAAGCGGTCGCTCCGGCCGAACTCGTCGATCAGGACCCGCTCGATCGCCTCGCTGTTGCGCACCAGGCCCATGCCCTGCCGCCGGTGGTTGCGGCAGGCGGCGACCGCGAGGTTCGCGGTCAGCCCGGCCGACACGTCGTGGCCCATGGCGTCGAAGACCCCGACGTGTGCACGGCGGCCGGAAGTGGAGTAGTCGAAGGCGTCGCCGCCGATCTCGTACGCCGGTTCCAGTACCGCGCCGATGGTCACCGAGGGCGTGGCGAACGTCAGCGGGGGCATCAGGTTCCACTGCATCTCCGCCGCCACGTTCATCGGCCGGCTCCGCACGAGCCGTGCGTGACAGTCGCTGAACGAGCGCTTGCTGACGACCAGCATGGCGATCATGGAAGCGAGGTGCCGCATGCGGTCCCGGAGGCCGTCGTCCTCGAAGGAAGGGGCGAGGCACAGGACGCCGATACGCTCGGTGCCGTCCAGCAGGGGGACCCACCATCGTCCCGGGTCGTCGCCGTCGGAGCCGCCCCGCAGCATGCGCACCTCCTGCAGGGCCCGGCCCGCCAGGGTGCTGTCGATCTTCAGCTCCGTCGGCTGGGACTCCTCCTCGCCGGGGCCGCACAACCGGCGTAGCACACTCTGCTGCAGGTCGGCCAGGTAAACGGCGATCTCCTCGAAGCCCGCCTCGCGTTTGTGGCGGCCGATCACCGACGGGATGTCCTCGAACGCCGCCAGATGGCTGTCCTCCAGCATGCTCGTCAACGCGCGCAACAGCCCATGATCAGAAGGGGGGATGCCCTGCTCCATCTGCCCACCCCCGTGGTCCTCCACCACCTATCCACGATGCGCCACTCCCCAGGGTTCGAGGCCGGACCGTAAGGACATTTGGGCAACGAATTACCTCAACTGCGGGCGAACTCGGCGACCGTCTCTCACGGCCCGGCCGCCCGCTCAGTCGAAGAACCGGGCCAGCCGCCGCTCGCAGGCGGGCTCCCGGCCGTCCTTCGCCGGAACCAGGTCGGCGAAGACCGTGGACTCGTCGCGCGCGACCAGCAGCGGATACCAGCACCGGCCCGCGTCGTCGGGCCGGCACAGGTGCTTGAACGTCTGCACGTCGATCAGCCGGACGTGCGTCGGGTCGGCCACCGCGTTGACGTGCCGCCACCAGGGAGCGAGGACGTGCAGCACGCCGCCCGGCCGCAGCACGCGGTGGCATTCGCGCAGCAGGGGCAGGTAGTCGGCCAGGTGCTCCAGCACGTGCACCACGAAGATCTGGTCCACCGACTCGTCCGCCAGCGGCACCCCGTACGCCAGGTCGGCCAGCACGTCGACCACCGGGCCAGGGCGCAGGTCGATGCCGACGTTGTCGCGGTGCTGCTTGGTGCCGCCGCAGCCGAGGTCGACGACCCGGGGGAGCGCGCCGCCCACCCGCACCCGGTCCCAGACCGCCAGCACCCCGGCCAGCCGGCCGAGACGTTCGCGCAGCATGGCGAGGTCGGCGGCGGCCGGCACGTCGCCCTCGACGTGCGCCACCCCGCCGTCGAAGCGGACCCGCACGTCCAGGCCGCGCAGCCGGGGATCGTGCGCCAGGAGGTCGGCCGCCGCCTCCTCGAGGTCCCGGTCGACCAGGTCACGCCGACGCCTGTCCATCCCGTCCACTCCTCGCTCCGATCACCTGTCGTCTACCCCGGGGAGGCCGGGGCGTACGCGTGAGGGGTCTTTGCGAGGATGAATGGAGGCCGTACGACGGGGGCAGGTGAGCGGTCATGCGCGATCCGCAGGCCGGGGGGACCGGCGGACAGCGGAGAGGACACGTGGGAGGAGACGCGGACGTGGTGGCGGACAGATCCGGAGCGCGGGACGCGAGGGGCACCTCGCCCGAGCCGCTGACGCCGGAACCGGACGACGAGGGCCTGGAGGCGATGATCGGCGGGGCGTCCGACATCGAGACGCCGGCCGCCGAGACGCCGCCGGCGACAGGCGACGAGTCGGCGATGCCCGAGCCCGAGCCCGACATCGGGCCCACGTCCTGATCAACCGGCGGTGGGTTTGATCCAGTCGAAGGCGCGCTCGACCGCCCGCCGCCAGTTGTCGTACTCGTCCTCGCGCCGTTTCGGGTCCATCGCCGGCGTCCACTGCGCGGCGCGGTGCCAGTTGCGCCGCAGCCCCTCCAGGTCGGGCCAGTAGCCGACGGCGAGCCCGGCGGCGTACGCCGCGCCGAGCGAGACGGTCTCCGCGACCATGGGCCGCACCACCGGCACGTCCAGCACGTCGGCGATGAACTGCATGAGCAGGTTGTCGGACGTCATGCCGCCGTCGACCTTGAGGGTGGTGAGCGCGATGCCCGCGTCCGCGTTCATGGCGTCCACCACCTCGCGGGTCTGCCAGCCCGTGGCCTCCAGCACGGCGCGGGCGAGGTGGCCCTTGGTGATGTACGAGGTGAGCCCGACGATGACCCCGCGGGCCTCGCTGCGCCAGTGGGGCGCGAACAGCCCGGAGAACGCCGGGACGATGTAGCAGCCGCCGTTGTCGTCGACCGTGCGGGCCAGGGTCTCGATCTCCGGGGCGGTGCTGATGATCCCCAGCCGGTCCCTGAACCACTGCACGAGCGCGCCGGTGATCGCGATCGAGCCCTCCAGGGCGTACACCGCGGGCTGGTCGCCGATCTGGTAGCCGACCGTCGTGAGCAGGCCGTGGGTGGAGGCGACCGGCTCGGTGCCGGTGTTGAGCAGCAGGAAGGCGCCCGTGCCGTAGGTGCACTTGGCCTCGCCGCGGTGGAAGCAGGTCTGCCCGAACAGCGCGGCCTGCTGGTCGCCGAGCGCGGCGGAGATCCGCACGCCGGGCAGCACCCGCCGGGCCACGCCGTACGTCTCGCTGGACGGGCGGATCTCCGGGAGCATCGCGCGGGGGATGCCGAAGAAGTCGAGCAGGACCGGGTCCCAGTCGAGGTCGCGCAGGTTCATCAGCAGCGTGCGGCTGGCGTTGGTCACGTCGGTGACGTGGACGCCGCCGTCCGGGCCGCCGGTGAGGTTCCAGATGAGCCAGCTCTCCATCGTGCCGAACAGCACCTCGCCGCGCTCGGCGCGCTCACGCAGCCCGTCGGTGTCGTCCAGCAGCCAGCGGACGGTGGGCGCCGAGAAGTACGTGGCCAGGGGCAGGCCGCAGCGCTCGCGCACCACGTGCGCGTCGGGACGGCGGGACAGCTCGTCAACCAGGGTGTCGGTCCGCGTGTCCTGCCAGACGACGGCGGGGGTGACCGGGATGCCCGTGCGCCGGTCCCACAGCACGGTCGTCTCCCGCTGGTTGGCGATGCCGACTGCGGCGACCTCGCCGGGCCCGATGCCCGCGTGGGCGAGCGCCTCGGGGCCGATCCGCTCCAGGTTGCGCCAGATCTCGACGGCGTCGTGCTCCACCCAGCCGGGACGGGGGAAGTGCTGCTTGTGCTCCCGCTGCGTCACCGAGACCAGACGGCCGCGCTGGTCGAACAGGATGCACCGGGTCGAGGTGGTGCCTTGGTCGATGGACATCACATAACGCTGGGTCACGGCGGCCTACCTTCGGGCGGCGGATGCGGTGTGGGGGTGGGGAGGGTCACCAGCGGGAGGCGCCGAGGTCGCGGGAGACGGCCCGCGCCGCGTCGCGCACATAGCCCACCAGGTCGGGGCGGGGACGCCCGCCGGAGTCGCAGATCCGCTCGGTGGCGCCGGAGATGCCCATCGCGCCCACCACGAGTCCCCCGTACCCCCGGATCGGGGCGGCCACCCCCGCCTCGCCCATGCCGGCCTCGTCGACGTCCGACGCCCAGCCGTGCTCGCGCACGGTCGCGAGCATGCGCGACATCTCCCTGTGCGTCCGCACGGTGCGGCGGGTGAACTGCTCCAGCTCCCCGTCCTGAACGGCGGCCTGTTGCGCGGCGGCCGCGTTGGCGTCGTAGGCGAGCAGCACCTTGCCGATCGCCGTGGCGTGCATGGGCAGGAGCATGCCGACGTCGAGCGTCTGCAGGCTGTCGTCGGGCCGGAAGACGTGGTGGACGACCAGGACCTTGCCCTGGAGATGGGTGCCGATGCGCACCGCCTCGCCGCTGCGCGCGGCCAGGGCGTCGGCCCAGTTGATCGCCCGCGAGCGGAGCTCGTTCACGTCGAGGTAGCTGGTGCCCAGGTGCAGCAGCGCCGCGCCGAGCTGGTATTTGCCGGTCGCCTCGTCCTGCTCGACGAAGCCGACGAGCTGGAGGGTGCGCAGGATGCCGTGCGCCGTGCCGCGGGCCAGCCCCAGGGAGTTCGCGATCTCGGTGAGGCCGAGCCGCCCCGATCCCTGGGCGAGCAGCCGCAGGATCGCGGCGGCGCGCTCGATGGACTGGACCGGACCTGGCACGCCCCGGATCCTAGCGATGCCGGAAGGCGTTCGACAATGCCGACACCCGGTCGGGCGTAGATGGAAGATCTTTTGTCGTCGGACGGGTTTGCGCGAAATGTGATTGTTCGCGTCATACCCGGGGAGCGTAGTACGGCGATCCGGGTGTGACCAGTGTTCGACAATGCCGACGATCATTCGTTGACGCTCCCTTGGGCGCCGTTTAACGTCCGGACAACCGGCAGCGCTCACAGCGAGCGCTTCGGAGATGTGACCGGCGTGGTCAAGGAGGAGACAGATGGCGGAAGGGCGAAGCGACCGGCGCCTCCTGGGCGAGTTGGCGGCGGAGTTCGCGGGGACGGCGATCCTCATCCTGTTCGGCGTCGGCGTCGTGGCCCAGGTGGTGGCCGGCGGCATCGGCGACCATGACAGCATCGCGTGGGCGTGGGGCCTGGGGGTGACCCTCGGCGTCTACGCGGCCGCCCGCATCAGCGGCGCCCACCTCAACCCGGCCGTCACGGTCGCCCTCGCCGTGTTCAAGGGCTTCTCCTGGCGGAAGGTCCTGCCGTACGCGCTGGCGCAGACCGCGGGCGCCTTCGTGGCGGCGCTGCTCGTCCGGTGGAACTACGCCGAGGTCCTGGCCAAGGTGGACCCCGGGCACACGATCAAGACACAGGGGGTCTTCTCCACCCTTCCCGGCAACGGCACGCTGCCGGTCACCCAGTGGGGAGCGCTGCGCGACCAGATCATCGGCACGGCCATCCTGCTGTTCCTGATCCTCGCGATCTCCGACGAGCGCAACTCGGCGCCGCTCGCCAACCTCGCGCCGGTCATCGTCGGCCTGCTCGTGGTCGCGATCGGCATGGCGTGGGGGACCGACGCCGGCTACGCCATCAACCCCGCCCGCGACTTCGGCCCGCGCCTCGCCTCGTTCTTCACGGGGTACGGCTCGGCGTTCCGCGACCAGTACGGTGGGCTCTACTTCTGGGTGCCGATCATCGGCCCGCTGGTCGGCGGCGTCATCGGCGCCGGGCTCTACCAGCTCCTGGTCGCCCGCTTCCTGCCGCGTACGGACGCGCCCGAGCCGGGCCGCACACCGGAGCCCGCCGCGCAGGCCGGCTGATCACCCCCGGGCCGAGACCAGCAACGCCCGGCTCACACGAGCCCACACGAGACGAGAGGCGCAACGAGAATGGCAGACTACGTCGGCGCGGTCGACCAGGGGACGACCAGCACCCGCTTCATGATCTTCGATCACGGGGGCAACGAGGTCGCCCGCCACCAGCTGGAACACCAGCAGATCCTGCCGCAGGCGGGCTGGGTCGAGCACAACCCGACCGAGATCTGGGAGCGCACCCGGGCGGTCGTCGAGACCGCGATGCGCACCGCGGGCCTGCATGCCTCCGACCTCGCGGCGCTCGGCATCACCAACCAGCGCGAGACCGCGGTGGTCTGGGACCGGCGCACCGGCCGGCCGTACTACAACGCCATCGTCTGGCAGGACACCCGCACCGACCGCATCGCGTCGGCCTTGGAGCGCGAGGGCAAGGGCGAGGTGATCCGGCGCAAGGCCGGCCTGCCGCCCGCCACCTACTTCTCCGGCGGCAAGATCCAGTGGATCCTGGAGAACGTCCCCGGCGTCCGCGAGGCCGCCGAGCGTGGCGACGCGATCTTCGGCAACACCGACACCTGGCTGCTGTGGAACCTGACGGGCGGCGTCGACGGCGGCGTCCACGTCACCGACCCCACCAACGCCAGCCGCACGATGCTGATGAACCTGGAGACGCTCGACTGGGACGACGAGCTGCTGTCGTTCTTCGGCGTGCCCCGCCAGATGCTGCCCGAGATCCGGCCCTCCTCCAATCCCGACCTGTACGGCGTGACCCGCGCCGGCGGCCCGCTCGGCGGCGAGGTCCCCCTCGCGGGCGACCTCGGCGACCAGCAGGCCGCGACCGTCGGCCAGGTGTGCTTCGAGCCCGGCACGGCCAAGAACACCTACGGCACCGGCAACTTCCTGCTGCTCAACACCGGCACGGAGCTCGTCCGCTCCCAGCACGGCCTGCTCACCACGGTCTGCTACCAGTTCGGCTCGGCCAAGCCCGTCTACGCCCTGGAGGGGTCGATCGCGGTCACTGGCTCCGCCGTGCAGTGGCTGCGCGACCAGCTCGGCATCATCTCCGGGGCGTCGCAGAGCGAGGCGCTCGCCCGGCAGGTCGAGGACAACGGCGGCGTCTACTTCGTGCCGGCGTTCTCCGGCCTGTTCGCGCCCTACTGGCGGTCCGACGCCCGCGGCGCCATCGTCGGCCTGTCCCGCTACAACACCAACGCCCACCTGGCCCGCGCCACGCTCGAATCGATCTGCTACCAGACCAAGGACGTGGTCGGCGCGATGGAGCAGGACTCCGGCGTCGTCCTCGACGTGCTGCGGGTGGACGGCGGCGTGACGGCCAACGAGCTGTGCATGCAGCTCCAGGCCGACATCCTCGGCGTCCCGGTGTCGCGGCCGGTGGTCGCCGAGACCACCGCGCTCGGCGCCGCGTACGCCGCCGGGCTCGCCGTGGGCTTCTGGAAGTCCACCGACGACCTCAAGCGCAACTGGCACGAGGACCGCCGCTGGGAGCCCACCTGGACCGACGAGCAGCGCGAGCGCGGCTACGCGGGATGGCGCAAGGCCGTCCAGCGGACGCTCGACTGGGTCGACGTCGACTGAGCCTGCTGACAAAACGAGGGAGTCAACACCGATATGTCTGTACCCATGGGTCCCCGCGCTCGGGAGGCGGCGCTGCGGAGGCTGGCCGAGGACGAGTTCGACGTCCTGGTCGTCGGCGGCGGGGTGGTCGGCGCCGGGGTCGCGCTCGACGCGGTCTCGCGCGGCCTGTCCGTCGCGCTGGTGGAGGCCCGTGACCTCGCGGCCGGCACCTCGAGCCGGTCGAGCAAGCTGATCCACGGCGGGCTGCGTTACCTGGAGCAGCTCGACTTCCGGCTGGTCCGGGAGGCGCTCAGGGAGCGCGGCCTGCTGGTGACCCGGCTGGCCCCACACCTGGTGCGTCCGGTGCCGTTCCTGTTCCCGCTGCGTCACCGCGTGTGGGAGCGCGGCTACGTCGGCGCGGGCGTGCTGCTGTACGACACGCTCGGCGGCGCCCGCGCACTGCCGCGCCACCGCCAGCTCAGCCACAGCCGGGCCCTGCGCGAGGCCCCCGGCCTGCGCAGCGACGCCCTCGTCGGGGCGATCCAGTACTACGACGCCCAGGTCGACGACGCCCGCTTCACGATGACGGTGGCCCGCACGGCCATGCAGTACGGCGCGTGCGTCACCATCCGCACCAAGGTCACCGGGTTCCTGCGCGACGGGAGTCGTGTCATCGGTGCGGTCGTGCGCGACCAGGAGAGCGGCGCCGAGATCCGGGTGAGGGCCCGTCAGGTGATCAACGCCACCGGCGTGTGGACCGACGAGATCCAGCGGCTCGCGGGGGCGTCGCCGGGCTCGCGGGGGTCGGTGACCGTCCAGGCGTCCAAGGGCGTGCACCTCGTCGTGCCCAGGGAGAAGATCCGGCTCGACACCGGGCTGATCCTGCGCACCGAGAAGAGCGTGCTGTTCGTGATCCCCTGGGGTCCGCACTGGATCGTCGGCACCACGGACACCCCCTGGGACCTGGACAAGGTCGAGCCGGCCCCCACGCGGGCCGACATCGACTACATCCTGGAGCACGTCAACGCCGTGCTGCGGACGCCGCTCACCCACGACGACATCGAGGGCGTCTACGCGGGCCTGCGTCCGCTGCTGGGCGGGTCGGCGTCGGGGTCGGAGACCGTCAAGCTGTCCAGGGAGCACGCGGTCATCCGGCCCGAACCCGGCCTGGTCATCGTCGCGGGCGGCAAGTACACCACCTACCGCGTGATGGCCAAGGACGCCGTCGACGTCGCGGTGGCCGGTCTCGGCCAGGACGTGCCCGCGTCGGTCACCGACCGCGTCCCCGTCCTCGGGGCCGCCGGCTTCGAGGCGCTGCGCAACAACAGGCGCCGCCTCGCCGGGCGCGCGGGGCTGCCCGTCGCGCGGGTCGAGCACCTGCTCGGCCGGTACGGATCCTGCGTCGAGGAGGTGCTCGCGCTCGTCGAGGCCGACCCGGGCCTGGGCGAGCCGATCCCCGGTGCGGAGGGCTACCTCAAGGCCGAGGCCGTGTACGCGGTCACGCACGAGGGGGCGCTGCACCTGGAGGACGTCCTGGTCCGCCGCACCCGGGTCTTCATCGAGGAGCGGGACCACGGGCTCGCGGCGGCCCCCGAGGTCGCCGCGCTGATCGCGCCCGTCCTCGGCTGGGACGACGACCGGGTGCGCGCGGAGATCGACGCCTACCGGTCCGGAGTGGAGGCCGACCTCGCGGCGCAGCGTGAGATCGACGACGCCGCCGCCAACGCCGTACGGCTCGCGGCGGCCGCCCCGGCGCGGCACGTGGCCTAGATGATCGAACCGGCGGCCTCGGCCTGTCTCCCGTCAGGCCGAGGCCGTCGTGCGTCGAAGGCCGGAGCGGTATGCGCCTATGCGGTCACGCGATCGGCGATGATCTCCGCGCATGTCGTGGACTCGGTGTGCGTGGTGTCCACCTCCAGGTCGTAGACCACGCCCTCGTGGACCACCTTCGCCTGCGTCACGGCCATTCCGGGGACCCGGTCTCCCCGGGCCCTCTCGCGCTCGGCGGCGACCGCGCTGTCGCACCTGACGCCGACCCACAGGACGTCCAGTCCGCCGAGAACCCTCCGCCACCGCTGCTGGGTCGCCGCTCCGCCGAGGAAGACGTCGTCGATGACGACCCGGGCTCCGGCACGGGCCATCGCGGCGAGGCCCTTCATCCACGCCGACTGCAGCGCCATGAACTCCGGCCCGACGTTCACTCCACCGTCGGGGGCGAACTCGATGCCGGCGTCCGATGCCTGCATGGACCGGGGCATCGCCTCGATGAGCGAGTCGACCCCGAAGGCGAGCCACGGCTGCGGCAGGACCGCCTGCAGGTGCCGGACGATCTCGGACTTGCCCGCGCTCGATCCGCCGTTGAGCACGATCACCTGGGTCGTCACGCCGTACACGGTAGAGGTTCGGCCTGCGAGACGCACAACCGTTTTCCGGCTACGGCGTTCACCTCGCCGGAGTGTCGTCCGCCTGTGACAGCACCTCGAGCAGGCGCTCGGGCGTGTCCACCACGGCGATGACGCCGGGGTCGGCGAAGTCGGCCTTCTCGCCGAAGCCCCACGTCACCGCCACGCATCGCACGCCGCACTCGGCCGCGCCGGCGACGTCCTCCCTGCGGTCGCCGACCATGACGGTCGCCTCGGGTGGGGCGCCGAGCACGTCGAGCGCGTGCCGGATCACGTCCGCCTTGTGCCGCCGCGACCCGTCGAGCGTCGCCCCGGCCACGTACGCGAAGAAGCCGTCGAGCCCGAAGTGCACCAGGATCTTCTCCGCGTAGACGGCCGGTTTCGACGTCGCCACCGCCAGGGTCCAGCCGTCGGCGACGAGAGCCTCCAGCACGGCGGGGATTCCCGCGATGACCTCGTTCTCGTACATTCCGCCGGCGGTGTAGCGCTCCCGGTAGGCGTGCACCGCGTCGTCGAGACGCTCGGGCGGCACGCCGAGGAGGAGGAAGCCGTCCTGGAGGGGAGGGCCGATCATGGCGCGGAGCCGCCCGTGTTCCACCTCCGGGATCCCGACCGTGGAAAGGGCGTGCCGCATCGAGGCGACGATGCCGGTCTCGGGGTCGGTCAGCGTGCCGTCGAGGTCGAAGAGGCAGTATCGGGTCACGTACGGGTGTCCATTCGGTGGGTCTTCAGGCGAGCACGGAGTCCAGCAGGAGGGATCCGGCGCCGAGCAGGGCGGCGTCGGGCCCGGACCGGGTGGTGGAGATCTCCAGGTCGCGGGTGGCGAGCGGCAGGCACCGCTCGTACACGGCCGCGCGGATCGACGCGATCAGCGGCTCGGCCGGTGACAGGCTGCCGCCGACCACGATCGCGTCGGGGTTGATGAAGTTGACCAGCACGGTCAGCACCTCGCCGATGAGCCGGCCGGCGTTGCGCACGAGGGCGGTGGCCTCGGGCACGCCGTCCTCGACGAGCGCGACGACGTCGGCCGGCCGTCGCACCTCGATGCCCTGCTCGTTGAGCACGCTCATGAGGGCGGCGCCGCTGGCGTAGGCCTCCAGGCAGTCGTCGTGCCCGCAGGAGCAGGTGACCGACGAGTCGCTCCTGACCCGCACGTGGCTGATGTCCCCGGCCGCGCCGCGTCCCCGGTGCAGGGCCCCGTTCACCATCACGCCGCAGCCGATGCCGCTGCCGGTCTTGAGCACCATCAGCGTCTCGCACTTCGGCCAGGACCTGGCCTCCCCGGCCGCCATGAGGTTGGCGTCGTTCTCCACCAGCACAGGCAGGTCGAAGTGCGCGCCGAGGCGTTCCGCGACGGGGAAGTTGTTCCAGCCGGGCATGCGCGAGGGCGCGACGACCCGGCCGGTCGCCGGGTCCACGGGCCCGGGGATGCCCGTGCCGACCCCGCGCAGCGGGACCCCGGGCGGGCCGTGCGCGGCCAGCAGGTCCTCGAACGCGGCCGCCATCCAGTCGATGGTCGCCTCGGGGCCGTCCGCGATCTCGCAGGGGCGCTCCTCGACCACCAGCGGGGTGCCGCTGAGGTCGAGGAGCCCGAGGCGCGCATGGTGGGCGCCCAGGTCGGCGACCGCGAGCAGTCCCGCGCTGGGGCTGAGCCGCAGCCGCCGGGGTCGCCGGCCGCCGCGGGAGGTGCCCGCGCCCTCCTCCACCAGCAGCCCGCTGCCGATCAGCTCTTCGACGCGCAGCGAGACGCTGGAGGCCGCCAGGCCGGACAGGCGGGCGAGTTCCGCCCGCGACTCGGCGTGGCCGGCGGCGACGAGGCGCAGGAGGTCGCCCTGCGCCCCCCGCACCGGCAACCTCTCTTTGCCTGGCATGGAGGAAGGAATACCACGACTTGACTTTCGTCGCCAACGCGTTGACTTCGCCCAGAATCATCCATTACGGTCCGCCTTATCTTCGATTTCGAAGGAAGATGGCGATGATTCGGGTACGAGGCCTCAACAAGTGGTTCGGTGAACACCACGTGCTGCACGACGTCGACCTCGACGTGGCGCGCGGCGAGGTCGTGGTGGTGATCGGCCCCTCCGGGTCCGGCAAGTCGACGCTGTGCCGGTGCCTCAACCGGCTGGAGGCGGCGGACTCGGGCGAGATCCTCGTCGACGGGGTGCCCGTGCCCGAGGAAGGCCGCGCGCTGGCCCGGCTGCGGGCCGACGTGGGGATGGTCTTCCAGAACTTCAACCTCTTCCAGCACAAGACCGTGCTGGAGAACGTGATGCTCGCGCCGATGAAGGTGCGCGGTGTGAGCCGCGCCGAGGCCGAGCGCACCGCCCACGAGCTGCTGGCCCGGGTCGGTATCGCCGAGCAGGCCGGCAAGCAGCCCGCGCGGCTGTCGGGCGGCCAGCAGCAGCGCGCCGCCATCGCCCGCGCGCTCGCCATGCGCCCCAAGGTCATGCTCTTCGACGAGCCCACCTCGGCGCTCGACCCGGAGATGGTCGGCGAGGTCCTCGACGTGATGACGGGCCTGGCCGCCGACGGCATGACCATGGTCGTCGTCACCCACGAGATGGGGTTCGCGCGCCGCGCGGCCGACCGCGTGGTGTTCATGGACGGCGGCCGGATCGTCGAGACGGGGGAGCCGAACGCCTTCTTCGACTCCCCCCGGACCGATCGGGCCAGGGACTTCCTGGCCAAGGTACTCACGCACTGATCGCAAAGGATGGTGGACCCCGATGGTGTCCATTAAGCGGGTGGCCGCTGTCGCCGCCGTGGCGATGGCCGGCCTGACGGCCTGTGCCGGGACGGACTCGGCAGGCTCCGCCGTGCCGGGCGCGGGCGCGAGCGAGGGCGGCGGCGGTGGCGTGCTGGCCAAGGCGCCGGTGGCCGCCGCCGCGGACATCCTGCCCGGCTCGACGATGGAGAAGATCAAGCAGCGCGGCGAGCTGGTCGTCGGGGGCTCGCTCGACGCGCCGCTGCTGTCCCAGCAGAACCCGGCCACCGGCGAGGTGGAGGGCTTCGACGCCGACCTCGGCAAGGCGCTGGCCAAGTACATCATCGGGCAGCCGAAGGTGAAGATCGTCAACTCGGCGTCCGAGACCCGGGAGGCGCTGCTGAGCAACGGCACCGTGGACGTGGTCTTCCAGACCTACACGATCACTCCGGAGCGGGCCGAGCAGGTCTCCTTCGCCGGGCCGTACTACTCCTCGGGCCTGTCCATCGCCGTCAAGAAGGGCACGACGGGGATCTCCTCCCCGCAGGACCTGAACGGCAAGACCGTCATCGCCGGTGCCAACACCCCCGCCATCCCCGCGATCAAGAAGCTCGCGCCGCAGGCGAAGATCATCACCTTCGGCGGCGACCCCGAGTGCGTCCAGGCGCTCAAGCAGGACCGCGGCGTCGCCTACGTGCAGGACGAGACGCTGCTGGTGGCCGACGCCAAGAAGGACCCCGAGCTGCAGGTCGTGACCAAGCCGTTCACCCAGGACCCGTACGGCATCGGGCTCAAGCACGGCGACGAGCAGTTCAAGTCGTTCGTCAACGACTGGCTGAAGAAGATCCAGGCGAACGGGGTCTGGCAGGACATCTGGAAGAACTCCCTCGGCACGGTCGTGCAGGGCGAGGCCCCCACGCCGCCCGAGATCGGGTCGGTGCCGGGTTCCTGATGTCGGCGCTGCTTGATCACCTGCCCGAGTTCTGGCAGGGGCTGGTCGTGACCCTCCAGATGACCGCGGCGTCGTTCGTCGGCGCCGCGGCCGTGGGGCTCGTGATCGTGGCGATGCGGGTCGGGCCGGTCCCGGTCCTGCGCACGGTCGCGACCGTCTACGTCGAGACCCTGCAGAACCTCCCGCTGCTCGTGCTGCTCGTGCTCGCGGTCTTCGGCCTGCCCGAGATCGGGCTCAAGGCCGGCCTGACCACCACGGCCATCGTGGTGATCGCGCTGTACGAGGGCGCCTACATCGCCGAGGCCCTGCGCTCGGGCGTCAACGCGATCTCCGCCGGCCAGGGCGAGGCGGCCCGCGCCCTGGGGCTGACGTTCGGCCAGTCGCTGCGCCACGTCGTGCTGCCCCAGGCGCTGCGGACCGTCGTGCAGCCGATCGGCAACATCTTCATCGCGCTCACCATGAACACCTCGCTCGCGGCGGCCGTGGGCGTGGTCGAGCTGACCGCCGCCGCCAACCGGGTGAACCTGCTGGAGGCGCAGCCCATCCCGATCTTCGTGGGGGCGGGCCTGGCGTACGCGGCGGTCGCCGCCTGCGCCGGGTTCGTGACCGGGCGGCTCGAACGGCGGCTGGCGGTGGCGCGGTGAGCAACCTGCTGTTCGACGAGCCGGGCCCGCGCGCCCGCCGCCGCATCCGCCTCGCCACCGTCGCGGGCGTGCTGGTGCTGCTCGTCCTGCTGGCCCTGGCCGTGCGCCAGTTCGCCGCCAACGGGCAGCTCGCCGCCGAGCGCTGGCAGCCGTACGCGACCTGGCCGATGTGGCGCTACCTGCTCGGCGGGCTGTGGTCCACGGCGCTGGCCGCCGTCGTGTCCGCCGCGCTCGCGATGGCGGCCGGGATCGCCCTCGCGCTCGGACGGCTGTCGCGGCGCCGGGCGGTGCGCCTGCCGTCCGCCGCGTACGTCGAGGCCGTGCGGACGATCCCGGCGCTGCTGCTGGTCTACCTCGTGCTGTTCGCGCTGCCGAGGTACGGCCTTGATCTGCCGCTGTTCTGGAAGCTCGTGGTGCCGCTGGCCGTGTCCAACGCGGCGGCGTTCGCCGAGATCTTCCGGGCCGGGATCATGTCCGTGGAGCGGGGGCAGGGGGAGGCCGCCCTGGCCCTCGGGCTCACCCACGGGCAGTCGATGCGGCTGGTCGTGCTGCCGCAGGCGGCCCGCCGGGTGCTGCCCTCGATCGTCAGCCAGTCGGTCGGCCTGCTGAAGGACACCTCGCTCGGCTTCGTCGTCAGCTACGCCGAGCTGCTCTACAGCGGCAAGGTCCTGGCCAACTACAACGGCCTGCTCATCCAGACGTACATCGTCGTCGCGCTGGTCTACCTCGTGGTCAACGCGTCGCTGTCCGCGCTCGCCCGTTCCCTCGACCGCTCCGTCGCGGGCAGGGGCGGCCCAGGCAGAAGGATCAACACTGGCAGAAGGATCACCCGTGGCAGGAGAATCACCCGTGTCCCTCGCTGAATTCGCCCCGCTCGCGGAGGTCGTGCGGTCCGGCTTCGTGGAGAGCGTCCACTTCGGCAGCGCGGTCGCGCTCTCGTCGGGCGGCGAGGTCGCCGTCGCGCGCGGCCCGGTGCACGCGCCGGTGCTGCCGCGCTCGTCGGCCAAGCCGTTCCAGGCCCTCGCCTGCCTGCTCGCCGGGGCCCACCTCCAGGGCCCCGCGCTCGCGATCGCCGCGGGCAGCCACACCGGGGAGGACTTCCACGTGCGGCTCGTGGCCGAGATGCTCGGCGAGGCCGGGCTCGGCTTCGGCGACCTGCGCTGCCCGCCCGACTGGCCGGAGGACGAGGCCGCCAGGCAGGCTCTGGTCCGGGCGGGCCTCGGCCCGTCGCGGGAGCGGATGAACTGCTCGGGCAAGCACGCCGCGATGCTCGCCGCCGCCGTCGCGGCGGGCGCTCCCACGGCCACCTACCTCGACCCCGGCCACTTCGTGCAGGAGCGGGTCAGGTCGGTGGTGGAGGAACTGGCGGGGGAGAAGGCCGCCCACGTCGCCGTCGACGGCTGTGGCGCGCCGCTGTTCGGGATCTCGCTGACGGGCCTGGCCCGCGCCGTACGCGCCATGGCCGTGTCCGCGCCCGGGACCCCGCCGCGTGCGGTCGCCGACGCCATGCGGGCGCACCCGGAGTACGTCGGCGGGACCGGCCACCTGAACACCCGCCTGATGCGGGCGCTGCCCGGCGCCGTGGTCAAGGGCGGCGCCGAGGGAGTGCTGGTCGTGGCGCTCGCCTCCGGGCACGCGGCGGCCGTCAAGGCGATCGACGGCGGCCCCCGGGCGACGACCGCGATCGCGCTCGCCGCGCTGCGGGCCGCGGGCGCGGACGTCTCGGCGGCGGCCGAGTTCACGACCGTTCCTGTGCTGGGCGGGGGCGTCCCGGTCGGCGAGATCCACGCGGCTTTTTAGTGGGGGAGAGCATGAGCCTGACGTACGAGATCTGCATCGACAGCACAGCCGGGGCGCTGGCCGCCGAGCGGGCGGGCGCGCACCGCGTCGAGCTGTGCGCCGCGCTGTTCGAGGGCGGCCTGACGCCCACCCTGGGCACGGTCGAGGCCACGCTTGCGGCGGTCTCGTCGATCCGGGTCCACGTGATCATCCGGCCGCGCGGCGGCGACTTCGTCTACGACGAGCACGAGGTCGCGGCGATGATCCGCGACGTCGCGGCGGTCCGCGACGCCGGTGCGCAGGGCGTGGTGATCGGTGCGCTCACCCCCGCGGGGGAGGTGGACACCGAGGTGGTCAAGCGGCTGCTCGACGCGGCCGAAGGGCTCTCGGTCACCTTCCACCGGGCCTTCGACATGACGGCCGACCCGTTCGCCGCGCTGGAGACGCTGGCCGGCCTGGGGATCGACCGGGTGCTCACCTCCGGCCAGGACAGCTCCGCCCTGGAGGGCGCGCCGCTGATCGCGGAACTGGTGCAGCGGGCCGGTGACCGGCTGGTGGTGATGCCCGGCGGCGGCATCACCCCGCGCAACGTGGGCCGGGTGGTCGAGGCGACCGGGGCCCGGGAGATCCACTTCGCCGCCCTCGTGGACGAGCCCAGCCCGGCCGTCCACCGCAACCCGCATCCCTTCATGGGCGGTGAGCTGCGTCAGCCCGAGTACGTCCGCCGGGTCACCTCGCCCGCCCTGGTCACAGAGGTGATCGCGGCGACGGGGGCGTGAGGCAGGAATTGCCGGGCCGTGACCCTTCCTCCCCGGCGCCGGAGCAAGAGTGGGCAGAGGAGCGGGTCGCCATGACCGGGCGGGACGAGAACGAGCGGCTGGAAGCGGCGGCGGCCGGGCGCGCCGCGCCCGGCGAGGCCACGCGGGACGAGGTGACCGGCGGCCAGGAGGGGTAGACCCGTGGGCGGGGGGTGAGGCCGATGGCCACGCCGGAGCGGAGCCGGCCCCATCCGGGGCCCGAGGAGAGCGTGCGACACGGCCGGCTGTCCGCCCGTCCCGTCGCGGTGGCGCCCAAGGACGCCGCGCCTCTCGTGCCGGGGCTGCACCGCCTGGGCGGGCGTGCCCTGTTCCACGTGCCGCCCGCCCCGGGACCCGGGCCGTCCCCGCTCGCCGTCGTGCTGCACGGCGCGGGCGGCGCGGCGGAGCAGGCGCTGGAGTGGCTGCTGCCCCAGGCCGAGGAGCTCGGCGTGCTGCTGCTCGCGCCGCAGGCCGTCTCCGCCACCTGGGACGTGATCGTCGGCGGATACGGCGCGGACGTGTCCAGGATCGACGCCGCACTGGAGGAGGTGTTCTCCCGCACGGCCGTCGAACTCGACCGGGTGGCCGTGGCCGGTTTCTCCGACGGCGCCTCCTACGCCCTGTCGCTGGGGGTGGCCAACGGCGACCTGTTCCACGCCGTGCTCGCGTTCTCCCCGGGGTTCATGGCGGCGATGATCCGGCACGGCCGTCCCCGGATCTTCGTCTCCCACGGCATCTCCGACCGGGTGCTGCCGATCGATCGGTGCAGCAGGCGGCTGGTCCCCGGCCTGCGGGAGAGCGGTTACGAGGTGGCGTACGAGGAGTTCCGCGGCGGGCACCAGGTGCCCCCGCAGACGGCCGCCGCGGCCGTCCGCTGGTGGATCGGAAGCTCACAGCCCTAATTCTATGTAGGTAATGTGGGTTTTAGGCTATGATGCGGCCATGGGAGCATTGCTCGATCTCGTGCAACTGCGAACTTTTGTGGCCATCGCCGAGTGTGGCGGCTTCGGGCGGGCCGCGTCCGCCCTGCGGACCAGCCAGCCGACGGTGAGTCAGCACGTCCGATCGCTGGAACGCGTGATCGGGCAACCGCTGGTCGAGCGGACCGGCCGGTCGACCCGTTTCACGGTCGCGGGCGAGGCGCTGCTGGTGGAGGCGCGGCGGCTGCTCGCCGTGCACGACGAGGCCATGGGCCGCCTCGGCGCCGAGCGTCCCGCCGCGCTGACCGTGGGCGCGGTCGAGCACGCGGGATACGCGGCGCTGCCCGACCTCCTGGGCGCACTGATGTCGGCGCTGCCCGCGCAGGACGTCGTGTTCCGGCTGGACCGCAGCACCACGCTGGCCGAGGCGACCCTGCGCGGCACGCTCGACATGGCGCTGATCCTCGGTGTGGTGCCCAACGTCGGGGGAAGGCAGGTCGCCACGCTCCCGCTGCGCTGGCTCGGCGCCCCGGGCTGGTTCCTCCCGCCGCCGGACCGGCCGGTGCCGCTGGTCGCCTTCCAGGAGCCGTGTGCCCTGCGGGGGCAGGCCGTGCGCGTGCTGGAACGCCTCGGCTGGTCCGTCCGCATCACGACGGAGGCCACCAACCTCGAAGGCGTGCTGGCGGCGGCCCGCGCGCGCCTCGGCCTCGCCCTGCTGCCCACCGCGTACGGCGTGCCGGACGGCCTGGAGGAGATCGTGCCGCTTCCCCGGCAGGAGGCCGTCGGGCTGCGCCTGGTGAGCCGGCAGGGGCTGGACCCGGCCATCGAGGCGCGGGCGGGCGAGGCTCTCAATTCGTTCTTCTCGTCCGTCGTGAATTTCTCCGGATCGCGTCCCGGGCAGGTTTCCATCGACAATTCCAATTGATATCGATCGGCTGAACCGATCGGCCGCTGAAATGGCTCATTCATATTGACCGGCCCGCTCGAACATGGTGTGATCTAGCCGCCACTCGGAAATTCGAATTTCGTTGAACGGCATTTTTGGGGTCCGGCTCGGCCGGTGCGGAGGGCCAATGCGACAGGCCAGTACGACGGGATGATGCGGTCCCGCCGGAAAGGCCCGGCTCCGCCGCTTCCGCACGCCTTGTTCCCCTGTTTCCCCTTGTGCCCCCTCGCGCGACAGAGAAGGTTCCACCGATGTCACTGAGCGACGACACCGCCACCCGCGTCGACGACGAACCGATCAGGAGGAGGCGCGGCCTGCGCTCCAGACGCCCGGCCGTCCTGGGGGCGATCCTGGCGGTGATCGCGGTCGTCGCCGTCGTCCTGGTCGTCTCGGCCGGCGGCGGGGACGAGCGGCCGTCCGGCCGGGCGGCGGCCGAGGGGCCGGTGGCCGGCGGCACCCTCACCTACGCCCTGGCCGGCACGCAGGTGTCGCTCGACCCGGCCGTCGCGGCCACCGCGGTGACCGGCCTGATCGACCGCAACATCTTCGACTCCCTGGTCGTGCAGACCGGCCCGGACACCTTCGGGCCCTGGCTCGCCACAAAGTGGACCGTGTCCGGTGACGGGAAGACCTACACGTTCACCCTCAGAGAGGGCGTCACCTTCCACGACGGCACGCCGTTCACCGCCGAGGCCGTGAAGGCGAGCCTCGACCACGTCGTGGACCCGGCCACCAAGTCCGCCTACGCCGCCTCGCTGATCGCGCCGTACGAGAAGTCGCGGGTGGTGAGCGACCACGTCGTCGAGGTGACGCTGAAGCGGCCGTTCACCCCGTTCCTGCAGGCGCTGTCGGTGCCCTACCTGGGCATCCAGAGCCCGGCGGCGCTCGCGAAGCCCGTCGCGGACTACCGCCCGGTCGGCACCGGCCCCTTCTCCTACGTCTCCTGGGAGAAGGACAAGCGCGTCACGCTGCGCAAGAACGCCGGATACGCCTCGCCGCCCGCCGGCGCGGCCCACCAGGGGGCGGCCTACCTCGACACCCTGGTGTTCGAGTTCGTCCCCGAGGACGCCACCCGGTGGGGCGCCCTCACCAGCGGGCAGGTGCAGGCGATCGCCGGCGTGCCCCCGGTGAACGCGGGAAAGCTGCGGTCCCTCGCCGGGTTCACGCTGAATTCCCAGGAGACGCCGGGCCTGAACTACAACCTCTATCTGAACCAGACCCGCGGGCCGCTGCGGGACGTGCGCGTGCGGCGTGCCCTGTCGGCCGCAGTGAATGTCGAAGAACTCGTGCGCAACATTTATTTCGGCCATTTCCCGGTCGCGCGCAATCCGCTCAGCCGCACCACGGCGGCCTACGACCCGACGGCCGAGAGCGAGCTGGCGTCGTACGACCCGGACGAGGCGAAGCGGCTGCTCGACGAGGCGGGCTGGACGAAGACGGACGCCGACGGCTACCGGGTCAAGGACGGCAAGACCCTCACCCTCACCTGGCCCTACTGGGCGGAGGGCAACAAGGAGCAGCGCGACGTGCTCGCCGAGGGGATCCAGGCCCAGGCCAAGCTCGCCGGCATCAAGATCGAACGGCCGGCCGTGGACACCGGGGCGTTCGTCGGCAAGTACCTCATCGGGGGCGGCTACGACCTGGTGGACGTGAGCTTCGCCCGCCCCACGCCCGACGTGCTGCGCTTCGCGTTCGCCTCGGGCAACACCTACGCCAAGGCCGGCGGCAACGTCGCGCTGGTGGACTCGCCGCGGATAGACGCGTGGGTGGAGGAGGCGGCCGAGACCTCCGACCCGGCCACCGCCGGGAAGGACTACGCCGCCGTGCAGCACGAGGTGCTGCGGCAGGCGTACGTGCTGCCGCTCTACACTCCCGTGCAGCTCACCGCCTTCTCGGCGAAGGTGCGCGGCGTCGCCTTCGACGCCCAGACCTACCCGGTCTTCCACGGCGCCTGGCTGGGGGCCTGATCCCGGTGGCTCCACTGGCCCGCCGGCTGACCCGCAGGCTGGCGCTGACCCTGTTCGTGCTGTGGGGCGCGGCGACGCTGGCCTTCGCCGGCATGCGACTGGTGCCCGGCGACCCCGCCCGGATCATCGCGGGCGGGGTCCAGGCCAACGCCACCCCCGAGGTGCTCGACGCGATCCGCGACCAGTACGGCCTGCGCGAGCCGGTCGCCGTGCAGTACGTCCTGTTCCTCGGCCGGCTCCTGCGCGCCGACCTCGGCGGCTCCTACCAGCTCGGCCGGCCGGTGAGCCGCGTGATCGGCGAGCAGCTCGGCCCCACCCTGGCGCTCGCCTCGGGGGCGGCCGTCCTCGGCTTCTGCCTGGCGGTCGCGCTGGCCCTGCTCACGGCGGGCAGGCCGCGCGCGCGGGCCGTCTCCCGCGTCCTGGAGTTCTGCTCGATCTCGACGCCGAACTTCTGGATCGGCATCCTCCTGCTGGCCGCCTTCTCCTTCCACCTGCGCTGGTTCCCCGTGCTCGGCGACGACGGACCGGCCGCACTGGTGCTGCCGTGCGCCGCGCTCGTGCTGCCCATCGCCGGCGTGCTGGCCCAGGTCACCAGGGAGGGGCTGGAACGCGCCCTCGACCAGCCGTTCGCCCTGACCGCCCGGTCGAGGGGCGCCACCGAGCACCGCATCCGGGCGCGCCACGCGCTGCGGCACGCCGCGCTGCCGGTGCTCACGCTCTCCGGCTGGGTGCTCGGCGAGCTTCTCGCCGGGACCGTCGTCGTGGAGACCGTCTTCGCCCGCCAGGGCCTCGGCCACGTCGTGGTGGCGGCGGTGCGCGGCCGGGACTTCCCGGTCGTGACGGGCGTGGTCGTGCTCTCCGCGCTCACGTTCTCCCTCATCAACATCGGGCTCGACCTGCTCTACGGGCTTGTCGACCCCCGCGTCCGGGAGGCCGCCGTATGACCGCCCCGGGTTCGTACGGCGTGGCGGCGCGGCCGGCGCTCCCGCGCGTGCGGGTGGGGGCCGCGCGGGCAGGCGTGGCGCTGGCCGCCGCGTTCTTCGCGCTCGGCTGCCTCGCCGCCCTCGCCCCCGGCCTGTTCGCCCACGGCCCTGACCAGGTGAACCCGGCCCTCGCGCTGCGCGGCCCGATGGCGGGCCACCCGCTCGGCACCGACCAGCTCGGCCGCGACGTGTTCGCCCGGCTGGTCTTCGGTGCCCGGCCGTCGCTGCTGGTCGGTGTCGGCTCCACCCTGCTGGCCGGGCTCGCGGGCTCCGCCTGGGGCCTGCTGGCGGCGCTCGGCGGCCGCCTCGTGGGCGAGGCGGCCATGAGGCTGGCCGACGTGCTGCTGTCGTTCCCGGCCATCCTGATGGCCCTGCTCGTCGTGGCCGTCCTCGGGCCGGGCACGCGCAACGCCGTCCTGGCCATCACCATGGCGCTCGCGCCGGGCTTCGCCCGCGTCGTCCGGGCGCAGGCGCTGGTGGTCCGCGGCTCGGCGTACGTGCGGGCGGCGGTCAACCTGGGGCTGACGCCGGCCAGGATCCTGCTGCGGCACATCGCGCCCAACGTCGTCGCGCCGCTGCTGATCCTGGCCACGATCAACGTGGGCACCGCGCTCATCGCCGGGGCCTCGCTGAGCTTCCTCGGGCTCGGCCCGCAACCGCCCGCCCCCGAATGGGGGGCGATGCTCGCGCAGGCGCGCGACTACCTCGACGTGAGCTGGACCCTGGCCCTCTTCCCGGGAGCGGCCATCACGCTGACCGTGATGTCCGCCACCGTCGTCGGGCGGGCCCTGCAGGCCCGCTACGAGGGGCGGGAGGCCGGATGACCGATTCGTCCTCTGGGCCACCCCTGCTGGAGGTCGCCGGGCTGTCGGTGGACTTCGCCACCCGGCGCGGCGTCGTGCGGGCCGTACGCGACGTCGACCTGTCGCTGCGCGCGGGAGAGTGCCTCGCGGTCGTGGGAGAGTCGGGCTCGGGCAAGAGCGTCACCGCCCGTGCGCTGCTCGGCCTCGCCGGCGCCGGCGCGCGGGTGCGGGCGCGGACGCTGTCCTTCGAAGGGCGCGACCTGCGCCGGCTGAGCGGCCGCGAGTGGCGGCGGCTGCGCGGGCGCCGCATCGGCTACGTCCTGCAGGACGCGCTGACCTCGCTCGACCCGCTCCGCCGCGTCGGGCACGAGGTGGCGGAGGCGCTGGAGGTGCACGGCCTGGCGGGCCGCGACGACCTCGACGACCAGGTGATCGGGCTGCTCGCGGAGGCGGGCGTGCCCGACCCGGACGTGCGGTTCCTGCAGTATCCGCACGAGCTGTCCGGCGGGCTGCGGCAGCGGGCCCTGATCGCCTCCGCGATCGCCGCCCGGCCGTCGCTGCTGGTCGCGGACGAGCCCACCACGGCCCTCGACGTCACCGTGCAGGCCCAGGTGCTCGACCTGCTCGGGGAACGCGTGCGGGCGGGCACGGCCGTGCTGCTCATCAGCCACGACCTGGCGGTCGTGGCCCGGCTCGCCGATCACGTCGCCGTCCTCTACGCGGGGCTCGTCGTGGAGCGGGGACCGGCGGACGCGCTGCTGCGGGCCCCCGCCCACCCCTACACCGCCGACCTGCTGGCCGCTGCGCCCGCCGTGGACGGCCCGGCGCGGGAGCTGCCCCTCGTCCGCACCGGCCCACCGGCCGCCGGCGGCTGCCCGTACGCGCCGCGCTGCGCGCTGGCCGACGACCGCTGCCGCGCCGAGCCGCCCCCGCCCGTGCCGTACGGGCCGGGCCGGGAGGTCCGCTGCTTCCACGCCGGGCGGGACCGGCCCGCCCCCGCTCTCGACAGGGCGGCGGAGCCGCCCCGGGTGAAGGACCATGCGGTCGTCTCGGTGCGTGGGATCACCAAGCGGTACCGCTCCCCGGGCGGCTCGTGGCGTACGGCCGTGGACGACGTGTCGTTCGACCTGCGCGCGGGCGAGGCGCTGGGCCTGGTCGGCGAGTCGGGGTCGGGCAAGAGCACCACCGCCCGGATCGTGCTGGCCGAGATCGCCCCCGACGCCGGGACCGTGCTGCTCGACGGCGAGGCGTGGAGCGGGCTGCGGGAGCGCGACCGCCGCTCCCGCCGCTCCCGTGTCCAGCTCGTCGACCAGGACCCGCTCAGCTCGTTCGACCCGCGGTTCACGGTCGAGCGGGTCGTCGGGGAGGCGGTGCCGGGAAGGATGCCGCGCCGCCTGCGCCGCGACCGGGTCGCCGGGCTGCTCGCCGAGGTCGGGCTGGATGACGCCCTGCTGGAGCGGCGCCCCGCCCAGTTGAGCGGCGGGCAGCGCCAGCGGGTGGCGATCGCGCGGGCGCTCGCCCCCGGGCCCGAGGTGATCGTCTGCGACGAACCGGTCTCCGCGCTCGACGTCACCGTCCAGGCGCAGATCCTGGCCCTGCTCGCCCGGCTGCGGCGCGAGGCCGGGGTGGCGCTGCTGTTCATCTCGCACGACCTGGGCGTCGTCCGCCAGGTCTGCGACCGGGTGGCGGTGATGAAGGACGGGGCCCTGGTCGAGACCGGCGACGTCGCGGACGTCTTCCGCGCCCCGCGCGCCGCCTACACCGCCGAACTGCTCGCCGCCGTCCCGAGGATCGACGCGGGGCGGGCGGCGGGACGAGCCGCACCCGCTATGAATCTGGAGGGCCTGCCATGACCTCACCTACCCCCGGCCCGCGCGCCGTCCTCGTGACGGGCGCGGGCTCGGGCATCGGCCGGGCGACCGCCGAGCTGTACGCCGAGCGCGGCGTCGCCGTGCTCGCCGTGGACCACGACGAGCACGCGCTCAAGGAGCTCGCCACGCTCGACCGCGTGGTGACGCTGGCCGGCGACGTGTCCCTGGAGGAGACCAACGTGGCCGCGGTCGCGCTGGCGGAGCGGGAGTTCGGCCGGCTCGACGCGGTCGTGCTCAACGCCGGCATCGGCGGCACCCGGCCTTGGGAGTCCCCCGGCGCGGTGGAGGCCGCCGACCGCATCCTGGCGGTCAATCTCCGTGGGCCGATCCTCGGCATCCGGGCCGCCGCGCCCGCCCTGCGGGCGGCGGGAGGCGGCGCGATCGTCGTCACCGCCTCCGTCGCCGGACTGCGCGCCGACCCCGGCAACTGGGCCTACAACGCCTCGAAGGGCGCGGTGATCAATCTCGTCCGTGCCGCGGCCATCGACCACGCGCCCGACGGCATCCGGGTCAACGCCCTCGCCCCCGGGCTCACCTGGACGCGGATCAACGCCGGCGTCCGCCGGGACCCGGTGCTCACCGCCGAGATCGAGCGCCGCGTGCCGCTCCAGCGGTTCGCCGAGCCCCGCGAGCAGGCCGAGGCCGTCTGGTTCCTCACCTCGCCCGCCGCCTCGTACGTCACCGGGACGACGCTGGTCGTCGACGGCGGCCTCGACGCGAGCCTCGGAATCCTCCCGCTGCCGGCCGCACGCCGGTGACCTTCGCAACCGACCAGACAAGGAGATCGCCCGTGAGCACCACGGAGACGAGCACCACGCAGACGAGTGCCACGGAGATCAACCGCGCGGTGGCCAGACGCTTCTACGAGGAGGTCGTCTCGCAGGGCCGGCTCGACGTCCTCGACGAGATCGTCGCCAACGACGCGTCGGACGCGGCCGGGCCCGCCGGGGGCAACCTGGGGCGTGAGGGATTCGTCCAGCACATCACCTGGCTGCGCGCGGCGGTCGAGGGCGTGACCGCGACCGTGACGGACACCGTCGCCGAGGGCGATCGGGTCGTCGTCTACTGGACGATCGAGGGGGTGCAGCGCGGCGAGGTGTTCGGCGCCCCGCCGAGCGGCCGCCGCTTCACCGGGCAGAGCATCAGCACGATCCGGTTCCGCGACGGGCGGATCGTCGAGTACGAGGTTCTCCCGGACCGGCTGGGCATCGTGCGGCAGCTCACCGCCTGACAGGCCGACGTCCGGCGCGGCGGGAAGGTGACCCGGCACCGGACGGCCACGCCAGGCGGCCGGCCGGGATGCGCCTGGCCGGCCCCGCCGCCAGGCCCGGCGCCGACGCGGTCAGCACGATCGCGCCGCCGCCCCGGGAGCCCCCCGGGAGCCCCCGGGAGCGCCGCACCGGCGCGGCGGCGCGGCCGTGTCACGCCGCGGGCTCCTCCGGCTCGTCGGACTCCTCGATCCGGAGCGTGCCGATCCAGGCTCGGATCGCCTCTGCCGTCGTGCCCGCGTGCTCCTCCAGCGTGGTGAAGTGGTCGCCGGGGATGTCCACGGCCTCGTGCGGCACCGGCCAGTACGCCTGCCAGCGGGTCGGGGCGTCCGGCTCGACCGTGGTGCCGCGCAGCGGCTCGACGGCACGCAGCAGCAGGATCGGGGTGTCCACGGGTTTGGGCTGCCAGCCGATGAACAACCGGTTGTAGACGCCCATCGTCGTCAGCCTGGTGTCGTGGAGCGTCATGTCGAACCGGTCGATGCGGTCGAGCATGCCGCCGATCATCGCGCCCTGCCACCAGTCCATGCCGTCCTGGGCGGAGGCGTCGATGGGATAGCTGTCGATCAGCGCCAGCCCGGCCGGCCGCAGGCCCTGCTCCTCCAGGGCCACCGTGACGGCGTGCGCCACGCAGCCGCCCATGGACCGGCCCACGACGACGAACGGCTCGTCGCCCACGCACTCGCGCAGGCCCTCGACGTTCATCCGGATCAGCGTCTCCAGCGAGTCGGGCAGCGCGTCGTCCTCCCCGTCGGTGAATCCCGGCGACGGCACCACGTACACGTTCCGGTCGTCGCGGAACGCCTGGCCGAACCGGGAGTACTCGTGCGGTCCGGAGATCGCGCTGAGCGCGGGGAAGCAGACCACGGAGATCCGGCCAGGTCCCGTCGCCAGCCTGACCGGCGGCAGCGCGTACCGGTCGCGGTCCGGCGCACCGAAGTGACTCCGCGCGTGCGACGCCGCCACCAGCAGCTGCGCCGCCTCGTCGTGCTTGCCCGTTTCGTGCATCCGCCGGTGCAGGGCGGCCAGACCACCGCCGGACCCCGCGTCCGTACGGCGGGCCGATCCGGCCGGGGCGCTCGCCGAGCCTGGCAGCTCCCGGTCGAGGTACGCCGCGATGGCCTGGGGGGTGGGGTGGTCGAAGGTGAGGGTGGCGGGGAGGCGGAGGGTGGTTGTGGTGGTGAGGCGGTTGCGGAGTTCGACGGCGGTGAGGGAGTCGAGGCCGAGTTCGATGAGGGGTCGGTCGGCGGGGATGGCGGTGGGGTTGGGGTGGGTGAGGACGGTGGCCACTTCGGTGCGGACCAGGTCGAGCAGGGCCTCGGTCCGCTGGTCCGGAGTGAGTCCGTTCAGCCGGGTGGCGAGGGTGGGTCCCCCGGCCGCCGCGCCGCGTACGGAGGGACGTGCCTGCCGTACGAGCCCGCGCAGCAACGGCGGCGGGGTCTCGGCCGCGGCCGTGAGGGCGGTCGGGACGACCAGGGGCAGGCCCTGGTCGCGGAAGGCGACGGCGTCGAACAGGGCGAGGGCGTGCGCGGCGCTGAGCGGGCTGAGCCCGGTCCGCTTGATTCGCGCGTGGTCCACCGAGGTCAGGTTCGTGGTGAGGGTGCTGGTGTGGGCCCATAGTCCCCAGGCGAGGCTGGTGGCGGGCAGGCCGTGGGTGTGGCGGTGGTGGGCGAGGGCGTCGTGGAAGGTGTTGGCGGCGGCGTAGTTGGCTTGGGCGGCGCCGCCGATCAGGCCGCTGAT
>NZ_JBEYWW010000062.1:0-248 GCF_040644635.1 Microbispora sp. NPDC046933
GACATCGAGGACCCCGGCGACGCCGAGGACACCGGTGCCAGCGAGGACAGCGGTGCCAGCGCCCCTCACGACCCCCGCGACACTGGCGACTGCGACCCCCGCGACACGGGAAGCGCCGCCGACTCCTGCGACATCGAGGACCCCAGCGATACCGAGGACACCGGTGCCAGCGAGGACAGCGGTGCCAGCGCCCCTCACGACCCCCGCGACACTGGCGACTGCGACCCCCGCGACACGGGAAGCGCCGC
>NZ_JBEYWW010000062.1:345-31388 GCF_040644635.1 Microbispora sp. NPDC046933
CGCCGACTCCTGCGACACCGAGGACCCCGGCGACGCCGAGGACACAGGCGACAACGACGCCAGCGGCCCCCGCGACAACGGTGACTGCGACCCCCGCGACACCGGAAGCGCCGACAACCCGGGCGATGCCAGTGCAGAGGCCGGGGCCGGTGCGGTCGTGGACGCCGCTGCCGAGAGTGCCGACCTTGCTGCCACCGGCCCCTGCGGTGAGGAGGCCGGCGGCTTCGGGGCCGGTCAGCAGTGGGCCGGTGGGCGCGGGCCGCGCGACGCCGTGAGCACGGCCTCTGCCGAGTGCGACGATGCCGCGCCCGCCAAGGGCGGAGACTGCGACCGTGGTGCGGTTCGCACGGGAGCAACGCACGCCAGGCGCGCAGCAGCATGGCCCACA
The DNA here is from genome assembly GCF_040644635.1 of Microbispora sp. NPDC046933. Classification (NCBI taxonomy): domain Bacteria; kingdom Bacillati; phylum Actinomycetota; class Actinomycetes; order Streptosporangiales; family Streptosporangiaceae; genus Microbispora; species Microbispora sp. NPDC046933. The sequence goes on from NZ_JBEYWW010000062.1 coordinate 734, forward strand.
TGTGGCGGTAACGCGCCACCGCAAGCAGGGCCACCGCATGCGGCGCCTCCGAATGCAGTGCCTCCGCATGCAGTGCAGCCGGATCCTCCTCCCGAGGACGCCGCTGTGCGTCACACCCACGTCGGGCACCGGCCTGCGGGGGACTGCCGGCATGCGCAGGACACGCCTGAGGACCACGACGACGTGCGCTGTGGACAGTCGCCGCCACGGACGCCACCAGGGACGCCACCGGGAGTGTCACCGGGGACGGCACAGGGAGCAGCGTCACCAGGATCGGCACCGGGGACGGCACGGGAGGCGCTCCTCGGGTCGGCGGGGGCAGCGGGGACGCTGCCGGGGGCGCTGCTGGGTGCGGCGCCGGGGTTGTTGCTGGCGACCGGGCAGATGCTGTCGGTCTCCGGCGTGCACCGCCTGGCCCGCACCAGCGCCCTGGTGCGGCTGGTGATGGACGCCGAGGGGCAGGTGCTGGACATGGGCCGCAAGGTCCGCCTGGCCACCCCCGCCCAGCGGCGGGCGATCTTCGCCCGCTACGCCACCTGCTGGATCGACGGCTGCCCACTGCCCGCCGCGATGTGCCAGATCGACCACGCCGACAACTGGAGCAGCGGCGGCCTGACCGACCTGAAGCTGCTCGGCCCGGCCTGCCAGTTCCACAACCGCGACCGCTACCGCCACCCCGACCGCTACACCCGCCGCAAGGAAGGCACCGACCGCTGGGCCTTCACCTACCACCGGCTCCCAGGAGCCAGACGACTGCGGACCTAGCGGGGCCACCGGCGGCAGGGACATGCGCAGACTGGGGCGCCGGGGCCAGGTGCTGTACGGACGTGCAGAGCTTGTGAGCCGTCCTGTGCACGTTTCGTGCACGTTCCTAACGGGCCTCCAGGGTGAACGTCGTGGTGAGGACCCGGCCCTGGGCGTCGCGGAACTGTGCCCACAGGCGATACAGGCCGGGGCGGGGGAATCGGGCGTGCAGGCCGAGTTCGGGCCCGAAGGTCTGGCCCGGCAGAGCGAAGACGGGGCGGCCCTGGTCGTCCTCGGCCTCCGCGTGCTCGTGGGCGAACCCCTTGCCGTCGAGCGGCATGATCACCACATGACCGGCGGCGGCCAGGTAGGGGCGCAGGCCGGAGACTGGCCTGCCGGTCGCGGCGTCGGCGAAGCGGAAGGTGAGGTCGCTCCTGCCGCCCGCTTCGGCCTCGCCCGTGAGGGTGACGCGGAGGCCGCCGACGACCTGCTCCCGGGGAGACGGAGAACGGAGAGACGGCGACGCCGTTTCCGGGGTGGTGAAAGAGGTGGTGAAGGCCGTGGGGTCGCCGATCGTGATCTCCTGGTGGTCGAGGACGTCGGTCATCTCCCCGCGCCGCCGGAACTCGGCGTTGACGAGGTAGCGGCCGGCGGTGGGGAAGGTCAGCCGGACGGAGAACTCGCCGGGCCGGCCCGTGGGCTGGGGGTGGACGTGGGCGAAGGTGCCGAGGTCCGCCCGGGTGGCGATGAAGTGCATCCACGCCTCGTGGCTGCGTACGACGTCGTCCAGGGGACGGCCGGTCGAGGGGTCGGTCAGGCTGATGCGCACGGTGGCGGGGACACCCGGGGTGACGTCCGGGGGGACCTGGATGTCCATCCGCACGCCGGCGTCCTCCGCGGGAACGGGTTCGGTCTCGGCGGTCATCATCACGCTCATGGCCGGGCGCATCGGCATGCCGGTGTTCTCCACCCAGGCGAGCACGCCGTTCATCCCGCGCTGCGCCGCCTCCGTACGGCTGAGCGCGGTGAACCCGGCGCCCACGGCCACCGCGAGGCAGGCGATGCCCGCGAGATAGCCCCAGTCGGCGAGCCGGGACACCCGGGAGCCGGGCCGGAACCGGCGCAGGCGCAGCGCGTTGGTGACGACGCTGACCGAGCTCATCGCCATCGCGGCGGCGGCGAGGGAGGGGTCGAGGAGCACGCCGTTGAAGGGGTGCAGCACACCGGCGGCGACCGGGATCAGCAGCACGTTGTACGCGAACGCCCAGGCGAGTCCCTGCTTGATCGTCCTCACGGTGCGCCGGGACAGGTCGATGGCCGAGACGATGCCGCGCAGGTCGCCGCCCACGAGGGTGATGTCGGAGGCCGCGATGGCGACGTCGGTCCCGGTGCCGATGGCGATGCCGAGGTCGGCCGTCGCCAGCGCGGGGGCGTCGTTGATCCCGTCGCCGACCATCGCGACGACCGCGCCGTTCTCGCGCAGGGCGGCCACGCGGGCCGCCTTGTCCTCGGGCCGTACGTCGGCGATGACGTGGTCGATGCCGACCTGCCGGGCGACGACATCGGCGGTGGCCCGGTTGTCGCCGGTCAGCATCCACACCTCCAGGCCGAGCGCGCGCAGCCGGTCGACGGCCTCGCGGGACTCGGGCCGGATCGTGTCGGCCACGCCGATCAGTCCGGCGAGGCGGCCGTCGAGGGCGACGTACACGGGGGTCGCTCCCTCGGCCGCGGCCTCGGCGGCCACCTGCTCCAGCTCGCCGAAGCTCAGGTCATGGCTGCGCATGAGCGCGGCGTTCCCGATGAGCACCGCCCTGCCGCCGGCCCGGGCCTCCACGCCGTGACCGGGCAGGGCCTCGAATCGCTCCACCTCGGGCAGGCGGAGCCCGCGGTTCCAGGCGTGCGTGACAATCGCCTCGCCAAGGGGGTGTTCTGAGCCTGTCTCGGCCGCGGCGCTGTACGCGAGAAGCTCGTCGGCGTCCCCGCCCGCGACGGTGACGAGGCGGGTCACGTCGGGTCGGCCCCGGGTGATCGTGCCGGTCTTGTCCAGGACGACGGTGGTGAGGCGGCGGGCCTGTTCGAGCGCGTCGCCGCCGGAGATCAGGATGCCCAGCTCGGCCGCCTTACCGGTGCCCACCATGATCGCCGTGGGAGTGGCAAGGCCGAGCGCGCACGGGCAGGCGATGATCAGTACGGCGATGGCGGTGCCGATGCCCAGCGTGAGCCGTCCCTGGTCGGGGCCGAAGACCGCCCAGACGGCGAAGGTGAGCGCGGCGATGCCGATGACGGCGGGCACGAACCACCCGGACACCGTGTCGGCCAGGCGCTGCAGCGGGGCCTTCGATCCCTGCGCCCGCTCGACCAGCCGGACGATCTGCGCCAGCGTGGTGTCCTGCCCGACGGCGGTGGCCCGCATCACCACCGAGCCGGTCCGGTTGATCGTGGACCCGATCAGCGGGTCGCCCTCGCCCCTGCGCACCGGCATGCTCTCGCCGGTGATCATGCTTTCGTCCACGGTCGAGACGCCGGCGGTCACGACGCCGTCCACGGGGATCTTCTCGCCCGGACGCACCCGCACGAGGTCGCCGACGGCGACGTCCTCGACCGGGACCTCGACCTCCGTGTTCCTGCCGGCGTCCCCGCGCAGGACGCGGGCCGTCTTCGGCCGCAGCCCGAGCAGCTCACCGATGGCGGAGGTCGTCCGCTTCCTGGCCCTCGCCTCCATCCACCGCCCCATGAGGACGAGCGCGATGACGACGACGGAGATCTCGAAATACACGTGCAGCGGCAGCCCCAGCCGCTCGGCCGCGGCCGGCCACAGCGTGACGAACGCGCTGTAGCCGTACGCCACCGTCGTGCCCATGGCGACGAGCGTGTGCATGTTGACGGCGCCGTGCCGGGCCGCGGCCCAGGCGGCGCGGTAGAAGGGGCGGCCCGCCCAGAACTGCGCGACCGTCGCGACGACCAGCAGCAGCGGCATCAGCCAGTCCATCGCGTCGATGGGCAGCGGCAGGTACATCAGCACCATCATCGACAGCCCGGCCGCGAGGGTGACCTGCCAGGTGCGCTTCAGCCGGGCGACCTCCCGGTCCGGCTCAGACACGGGCCCAGGCACGGGCTCAGGCTGAGACTCCGGCGTGGGAATCTCCGCGGTGTACCCGGCCCGCACGACCGACTCGGCGAGCGCCTCGACCGTGACCCGGGCGGGGTCGTAGGTGACGGTGGCGACCTCGGTGGCGAGGTTCACCTCGGCCGCCGCCACACCGTCCACCCGGGTGAGGGCCCTCTCCACCCTGCGTACGCAGGACGCACAGGTCATGCCGCCGATGTCCAGCGTGCACATGCTCGTCACGACCGTCATCGCTCCACCTCCTGATCGAAGAGCTTCGAGGCGACGGTCGCGTGCGGCGCTTTCCCGGCGCTGCCCACCACCTGTCCGCCTGGCGAAACCCGACGACAGGGGCCGGACAGCGGCGCCCGGCATGGTGCTCCCACATGCCCTGGAGTGAAGGAGTCAAGATGAACCAGCTCGTGCTGTCCGTCCCCGCCATCAGCTGCGGCCACTGCGTCAAGGCGATCGCCGAGTCCGTCGGCGAGGTGCCCGGCGTCGGCTCGGTGGCCGTCGACTTCACCGCCAAGACCGTGGTGGTCACCGGCTCGGCCGACCCGGCCGCCGTACGGGAGGCCATCGCCGAGGCCGGCTACGAGGTCACCGAATGAATCACGACACCCTGATCATCGGAGGCGGCCAGGCCGGGCTGGCGCTGGGATACCACCTGCGCCGCGCCGGTCTGCGCTTCGCCGTCCTCGACGCGCATCGGCGCGTGGGAGACGCGTGGCGCCACCGGTGGGACTCGCTCACGCTGTTCACGCCGCGCCGGTACGACGGGCTGCCTGGCCTGCCGTTCCCGGGCGACCCGGACGGCCATCCGGGCAAGGACGAGGTCGCCGACTACCTGGAGGCGTACGCGGAGCGGTTCGCCCTCCCGGTGCGCCTCGGCTGCCACGTCACGGCCGTACGGCCGGAAGGGGGAAGGTTCCTGGTCGAGACCTCGGCCGGTGCGTACACGGCGACATACACGGCGACATACACGGCGGCGCAGGTCGTGGTCGCGGCGGGGGCGTTCCACACGCCGCGCACACCCGCCTTCGCGTCCGGCCTGGACCCGCACGTCACCCAGCTGCACAGCAGCCGGTATCGCCGCCCGGAGCAGCTTCCGATGGGCGAGATCCTGGTCGTCGGCGCGGGCAACACCGGTGTGCAGATCGCCGAGGAACTGGCCGGCACCGGGCGGCGCGTCCGGCTGTCGGTCTCGTCGATGGGCCGGGCGCTGCCCCAGCGGGTGCTGGGCCGTGACCTGTTCTGGTGGTTCTCCCACCTGGGCTTCATGGGCCTCCGGGGCGACAGCCGGATCGGGCGCCGCGTCAGAAGCAGTGAGCTGATCATCGGGACCGACGTGAAGCGCCTGCTGCGGCGGGTGGAGCGGGTGAACCGCGCCGTGGACGCCGAGGGGCGGGACGTCGTCCTCGCGGACGGCCGTCGCGTGCGCCCTGACGGTGTCGTGTGGGCGACCGGTTTCCGCCCGCACTACCCCTGGTTGCACGTGCCGGTGCTGGACGAGCAGGGGGCGCCGGTGCAGCGCGAGGGCGTCACGGCCTGGCCGGGGCTGTACTTCCTCGGCCTGCCCTGGCAGCGCGCCCGCGGCTCGTCGGTGCTGGGCTGGGTGGGTCGCGACGCGCGCGCCCTGGCCGACCGGCTGATCACCACGAGCGATCCCGGCAAAACGCTCATCTCCCCTTAATATTGGGCAGTCCCGGCGGAGCCTGGGGTGACGAGGAGTGACATGCCGAACACGGCCGTGACGTTCGCGGTTCTCGGGCCAACCGAGGTGCGGGGACCCGGTGGCTCCGCGGCGGCCCTGCCGCCGTCCGTGCGGGCCCTCCTGGCCCGGCTGGCCCTGTCCTGCGGGCGCGTGGTGCCGGTGGACGGCCTGACGGACGCGCTGTGGGGCGACGAGGGCGACGACCTGCCGGCCGACGCGGCGAACGCCCTGCAGATCCGGGTGTCCAAGCTGCGCCGCGCCCTCGCCGCCGCCGGGCTCGGCGCGGACGTCCTGGTCACGCAGGCCCCGGGATATCGGCTCGCTGTCCCCCCTGACGCCGTCGACGCGCACGTGTTCGAGCGGCTGCTCATGGGGGCACGGGAGGAGACGGCCGCCGGGAACGTCACCGCCGCCCTCGGCCGCCTGGACGAGGCGCTGCGGCTGTGGCGGGGCCCCGCGCTGGCCGACGTCGGCCGGACGACGTGGGCGACGACGGAGAGCGCCCGGCTGGAGGAGCTGCGGCTGGGTGCGGTCGAGGACCGGATCGAGCTCCTGCTGGAGTCCGGCGGGCACAACGAGGCGGTCGCCGACATCGAACGCCTGGTGGCGCTCCACCCGCTGCGGGAGCGGCTGCACCGCCTGCTGATGCTCGCGCTGTATCGCGGCGGGCGGCAGGCGGAGGCGCTGGCCGCCTACCAGGCGCTGCGCCGCGGTCTCGCCGACGAGCTCGGCATCGACCCGTCGCCGGAGCTCCAGGCGCTCGCCGAGGCCATCCTCCGCCAGCAGGTCCCGTCCGCCGTCCAGCCGACCCCCGCAGCCGGCCGGGAACGGGCCGCGGAGAGCGCTGACCGGCTGCCACAGCGGCTGCCAGAGCGGCTGCCACGGCGGCTGACGTCGGTGATCGGCCGTCAGGACGACGTGGAGTTGGTGCTGGAGCGGCTCGCGGAGGCGCGGGTGGTGACGCTGACCGGCCCGGGAGGGATGGGTAAGACGACGCTCGCGTTCGAGATCGCCCGCAGGGTGCACGAGACCCCGGACGAGGCGCCGGACGAGACGCGGGCCGACCGCGTGCTGCTGGTGCGCCTGGCCGCCCTGGAACCCGGGACGGACGTCGCCGACGCGTTCGCCGCCGAACTGGGCGTGCTGCCGCAGGGCACCACAGTGGCCGACACAGTGGCCGACACAGCTGCCGACACAGTGGCCGACGCGGTCGAGGAGCACCTGCGGGGCGGCCGCACGCTGCTCGTGGTCGACAACTGCGAGCATCTGGTGGACGACGTGGCCGCCCTCGTGGAGAGGCTGGCCGCGGCCTGCCCGCGGCTGCGCGTGCTGGCCACCAGCAGGGAGGCGCTCGCCATCCCCGGCGAGGTGCAGGTCGCGGTCGGCCCGCTGGACGTCACCCAGAACGACGGCCCCGCCGTGCGGCTCTTCGCGGAGCGGGCCCGTGCCGTACGGCCCTCGTTCGCGCTCGACGCCGAGACCGCTCCCGTGGTGGCGTCCATCTGCCGCCGGCTCGACGGCATGCCGCTCGCCATCGAGCTGGCCGCCGCCCGGGTGAAGGCGCTGTCCCCGGCGGACATCGAGGCCCGGCTGGCGGACCGGTTCTCGCTGCTGACGGCGGGACCGCGCACCGGGGAAGCACGTCACCGCACGCTGCGCGCCACCCTCGACTGGAGCCACGATCTGCTGTCGGAGGCCGAACGGCGGTTGCTGCGCCGCCTCGCGGTGTTCCGCGGCGGCTGGACCCCGGCCGCCGCGGAGGAGGTGTGCGCCTTCCCCGGCGAGCGCGGCGGCGTCAGCAGGGGAGAGGTGCTCGACCTGCTGTTCCGGCTGGTCGACCGGTCGCTCGTGGTGCCGGAACCGGCCACCGGGCGGTTCCGGCTGCTCGTCACCGTACGCGACTACGCGTGGGCCCGGCTGGAGGAGGCCGGGGAGGTCGCCGAGTGCCGCGACCGCCACCTCGCCCACTGCGTGCGCCTCGCCGAGGAGCACGGCATGCGCGTCCGCGATCTCGCCGTCTTCACCCGGCTCTACGACGAGCATGACAACTTCCGCGCCGCCGTGGATCACGCCCTCGATAGCGGCGACATCGAGAACGGCTTCCGGCTGGCCTGCGCGCTCGTGATGTTCTGGAACTACGGTGTGCGCCACGAGGGCACCCGGGCGCTGACCGCGCTGCTGGAGACCGGCGGCGGGTCCGCGGCCGCACGGGCCCGCGCGCTGCAGGGCATCGGGCTTCTCCACGTCTACTACCCGACTCCGCGCTCGGTCGCCGCCACCGAGGAGAGCCTCGCGGTCTTCGAGGAGATCGGCGACGTGCGCAACGCCGCGATCTCCCGGCTCGTGACGGCCTGGGCCGGCCAGTACGGCGGGGACCCCGGGCACTACCGTGCCCTGATCCAGCGGAGCAGGCGTGAGCTGGGCGACTCCGACGACGGCTGGTGGCTGGGCATGACCGAATATCTGGAGGCGCTGCTGGCCCTGCGCGTGGGCGACTTCGAGGACGCGGTCGTCCGGTGGCGGCGCGCCCTCGACCTGGCCCGGGCCGTCGGCGACCGCATCATCGGCAGCGCGATCCTCGCGCATCTCGGCATCGCCCTGCGCGAGTCCGGGCGGCGGGAGGAGGCCCTGGCCGTCCTGCGGGAGTCCGTGGACGAGGTGCGCGGCCGCAACTCGCTCCACGGGCTGACCTTCGCCCTCGTGCACACGGCCCACACCCGGCTGGACGTGGACGAGGGCGACGACGTCACGGCGCTGCTCGCCGAGGCGGACGACGTCGCACGGCGGGCGCGCAACCCCCGCTGCCAGGCGTGGGCGGCGTGGGGGCGGGCCCGCATGGCCCGCGTACGCGGGGACGCCGGCTCGGCCGTACGCGAGTGCCGGGACGCGCTGGCGCTGCTGAAGGAGGGCGAGTTCCCCTGGGCCAGGGCCCGCCTGTGGTCGTTCCTGGCCGGCTGCGCCGAGGCGGCGGGCCTGCCGGACGAGGCCGCGCACGCCCGGGAGACGGCCGCCGCGCTCACGTGACGATCACGGGCTGACGCGCCGGTGCTCGCACCGGTCGCCCGAGAACCCCGCCGCGGCCAGCGCCGCCCGCAGTTCCCGGGCGTCCACGCCGCCGCGTGCGCGTAACACGCCCTTGGCGGCGTCGACCTCGAACGCGGTGACACCGGGGACGTCACGTACGTGCCTGCTCAGCAGGCGCACGCACCTGCGGCACAGCAGGGCCGGCACGCACACGGTCAGCCACTCGGTCAGCCACTCGGTCAGCCACTCGGTGGTCTCCTGACGGCTCTGGTCTGCCATGCCGTCCAGCGTGCCGTCCCACTCTGGCGGCCCGCTGTCCGTCCGCTGTCCGGCGCCCCCCGGGGGTCAGCAAGACCGCGACCAGCCCGCCGACAGTCTTGGCCGTGATGCTCGCCCCATGACCGTCACCGAGACCACCACTGAGACCACCACTGAGACCACCACCGAGACCACCACTGAGACACCCCCGCGAACCGACGTCGCCGCGCTGGCCCGCGACGTCGTGAAGATCTACGGCCGCGGCGACACCGCCGTCCGGGCCCTCGACGGCGCCACCCTGTCGATCCCCGCCGGGCGGTTCACCGCCGTGATGGGGCCCTCGGGGTCCGGCAAGTCCACCCTGATGCACGTCCTGGCCGGGCTCGACACGGTGGACGAGGGGCAGGTGCTCATCGGGGACACCGACCTCGGCCGGCTGAGCGAACGGCAGCGCACGCTGCTGCGCCGTGAGCACGTCGGCTTCGTCTTCCAGAGCTTCAACCTGGTCCCCACGCTGACCGCCGCCGAGAACATCGTGCTGCCGCTGACGCTCGCCGGGCGGCGGGCCGACCAGGCGTGGATCGACGAGATCGTCGCGATGCTGGGGCTGGGCGACCGGCTGCGGCACCGTCCCGCCGAGCTGTCCGGAGGGCAGCAGCAACGGGTCGCCGTGGCCCGGGCGCTGGCCGCCCGGCCGCGGATCGTCTTCGCCGACGAGCCGACCGGCAACCTCGACTCCCGGGCGGGGGAGGCGCTGCTCGGCTTCCTCCACCACGCCGTCCGCGAGCTGGGCCAGACCATCGTCATGGTCACCCACGACGCGAACGCCGCGGCGTACGCCGATCAGGTGGTCCATTTCGCCGACGGCCGCGTGGCGCGCGTGGCGAAGGAGAAGTGATCGCGATGTGGCACCTGATCGTCCGCAACACCGTCGCCCGCCGGGGCAGGCTGGCGCTGACCCTGCTCGCCGTCCTGCTCGGCGTCACCTTCGTCACCGGCAGCCTGGTGCTCACCGACACCTCCCAGCGGCTGCTCGACGACCAGTTCCGTACGGCCACCGCAGGCGTGGACCTGACCGTCCGCGACGCCGCCGCGTTCGACTCGGCGATGGGCGTGGAGGTCGAGCGCGACCCGCTGCCCGCCGAGGTCGTGGACCGCGTCCGCGCGGTGCCGGGCGTGGCCGCCGCGACCCCGGTCGTACGGGGTCAGGGGCTGCTCGGCGTCGCCGGGAAGACCATCGTCCCGGCGGGCCCGTCGCTGCTGCTGTCCTGGGAGCCCGCGCCGGTCGGGGCGTTCACCCTGCGCGCCGGGCGTGCCCCGGTCGCCGAGGGCGAGGTCGTGGTGGACGCCGCGACCGCCCGCGAACACGGCATCGGAATCGGCACCGAGGTCACCGTGAGGGCCGAGCGTACGGAACGGCTCCGCGTGGTGGGGCTGGCCGGATTCGGGCCGGCGGAGGGCCTGCCGAACACGACGGTCGCCCTGGTCGCCCTGCCCGCCGCGCGGCGGCTGCTCGCGCTGGACCGGAAGGCCTCGGAGATCGCCGTCGTCGCGGCGGACGGCGCCGACGCCCAGCGGCTGCGCGCCGCGGTGTCGGCCGCGCTCGGGTCCGGGTACGAGGTCTCCTCCAGCCGTGACGTCGCCGCCTCCAGCGCGGCGGCGGCCAAGACGCAGATCTCCTCCCTGCAGGTGATGCTGTTCGCCCTGGCGGCGGCGGCCCTGCTCGTCGGCGCGTTCCTCATCGCCAACACCTTCTCGATCGTCGTCACCCAGCGCACGCGGGAGCTGGCCGTCCTGCGGGCGGCCGGGGCCACCGGCGGCCAGGTCACGCGCTCGGTGCTCGGCGAGGCCCTGCTGGTGGGGCTGGCCGCATCCGCGGCGGGCGCGGGCCTCGGCGTCGCCTGCGCGGCGGGGTTGCGTGACCTCGCCGGGGCCTTCGGGATGACGCTGCCCGGCGGCGGGCTCGTCGTCACGCCCCGGACCCTGGTCGTCGCGTTCGCGGTCGGCGTCGGCGTCACGGTCCTGTCGGCGCTCGGGCCGGCCCGCCGCGCCGCCTCGGTGGCGCCGGTCGAGGCGATGCGGCGCGCGTCGGCCGACGGCGTCCTCGGGCGGGGCGCGGGGCGGGCCGGCTGGGGCCGCACCGTCGTCGGGGCGGTCCTCACCGCGCTCGGCATCGCCGGGCTGTCGATCGTCCTGGCCGGGCCGGGGTCGGTCGTCGTGCTCGGCGAGGCGGCGGTGACCACGGTCGTGGGGCTGGCCCTGCTCGGGCCGGCGGTGACCCCCGGCCTGGTCCGGCTGCTCGGACGGCCGCTCGGCGCGGCCGGCGTGCCGGGACGGCTGGCGCGCGAGTCCGCCGCGCGGGCTCCCCGGCGCACCTCCGCGACCGCCCTGGCCCTGGCCTTCGGCCTCGCGCTCATCAGCTTCACGACCGTGCTGGGGACCTCGATCAAGGACTCGACCGCGCGGTCGTACACCGAGGCGATCACCGCCGACTACGTGGTGGAGAGCGCCCGCAACGAGATGCTCGGCGGGCTGCCCGCGCACGCCTACCACCACGTCAGCGAGCTTCCGCAGGTCGCGGTGGCCTCCCGGCTGCGCTACGGCCACTGGAAGGACGGCCAGGCGACCGAGGCGCTCACCGCGGTCGACCCGGTCACCCTGCCCCGCGTCACCTCGCTGCACATGGTCGCCGGACGCCTGGACGCCATCGCGGACGGCGGGGTCGTCCTGGCCGCGAACGTCGCCAGGGAACGCAAACTCAAGATCGGCGACACCCTGGCGATGACCTTCTCCCGCACCGGGACCCGGCAACTCCCCGTCGTCGGCCTGCTGCGCGACCGGGACGCCCAGGCGCTGTCGACCGGCTACGTCGTCTCGCTGGACACCTTCGAGCGGAACTACCGTGAGCACGTCGACGCGAGCGTCTTCGTCAAGGTCGCCGACGGAGTGAACGACGCGGACGCGAAGAAGGCCATCGAACGGGCCCTCGCCGACGCCCCCACCGCGCAGGTGCGCGACCAGGCGGCGGCCGTCGCCGGGCGGAACGCGATGATCGACCAGGTCCTCGGGCTGGTGACCGCGCTGCTGATGCTCACTGTCCTGATCGCGCTGATGGGCATCACCAACACCCTCGCCCTGTCCATCATCGAGCGGACCCGGGAGCTCGGGCTGCTGCGGGCGGTCGGCATGACCGGCGCCCAGATGCGCTGGATGATCCGCGGCGAGGCGGTCCTCGTCGCGGCCCTGGCGATCGTCGCCGGGGTCGGCCTGGGTGTCGCCTTCGCCGCGGGCACGGTCACCGCGCTGGGCCGCACCACCGAGGCCACGCTCACGCTGCCGGTCGGTCCGCTCCTGCTCGTCGTCGCCGTGGCCGCCGTCGCCGGGCTGCTGGCCGGGCTGCTGCCGGCCCGCCGCGCGGCCCGGCTCGACGTGCTCACCGCCATCGCCACAACCTGATCGAAGACTCCTGATCGGAGACCACTGTGAACACCATTCCCGTGACCGTCCGCCGTGCCGGTCCCGAGGACGCCGCCGCGGTCCTGACCCTGCTGCGTGAGCTCGCCGCGCACCAGGACCAGCTCAGGCACGTCGCGGTGTCCGAGGAGCGGATGCGCGACCTGTTGTGCCGCGAGGACGTCGTCGTCCTGCTCGCCGAGCGCGGCGGCCGGCCGATCGGCTTCGTGTCCGTCGTCCGCCACCTCAACATCTGGGCCGGGCGCGACATCCTCGCCCTGGACGACCTGTTCGTACGGCCGGAGGCCCGCGACGGCGGAGTGGGCCGCCTGCTGATGACCGAGGTGGCCGGGATCGCCGCGGCCGAGGAGATGGTGGTGCGGTGGGAGGTGCTGGAGGACAACGAGGGCGCCCAGCGCTTCTACACCCGCCTCGGGGCGACCCTGTCCACGAAGATCATCGCCGCCTGGCCGCCCGGCGCGTACGCCGCACACGTGGGCGGAAGGGCATAGCGCAAAGAAGGGATCAGCAACGGCACAGCACATCGCAGGCCGGGAGAAGAGAGGCGAAGTGAGGGGTATGAGCCGGATGCGTCGCTTGTGTCCAAAAGTAAAGGCAGGTGTGGATCGGATGGGCGACAACAGGGCAGGGAGTTCCCGCGTCGTGGGGGTGTCCGCCCGGCGTCTGGCCGTCGCCGCGCTCCTCATCGTGATGCCGGGCGTCGCGGCGGCGCCGCGGGCACTGGCGGCGCCGGTCCCGGCGGCCGGCCACGGCCCGCACGGTCAGGGTGGTCAGGGCGGCCACGGCCCGCACGGCCACGGGGGTGAGGGCGGTCATGCCGGCCAGGGCGGCCAGGGCGGCCAGGGCAAGAAGGGCAAGAACGGCAAGAACGGCAAGGGGAAGAAGGGCAAGGGCCACGGTCACGGCGGCGCTCGCATCAGTGCCCGTCTCGCCGGGTTCGGCGGTGGTTTCGGCGGTGGTTTCGGCGGTGGTCCGGGTGACGGCGGCGGCACCCAGCAGACGGCCGGCGTGAACACCGCCAACGCGCCGACGATCGACAGCCCGCCCTTTCAGCTCAACACCGGCAGACGCAACGTGCAGGCCCCCGCGGGCAACAGCGCCGTCGACTTCGCCGGCGTCCAGCAGGTGTCGAGCGTCAGCGTCTTCACCAACTCCCTCAGCGGCAACTGCAGGGGCGGGATCAGGGACTGCCCGATCAACCAGACCCTGCGGACCGAGGAGAGCAGAGGCAGCATCGGGCACTGAATCAGGCACTGAATCAGGCACTGACACGAGACGGGCGCCTCCCTCGCGGAAGACGCCCGTCTTTCAGCGACAGGCGGGGATCAGAGCTCGCCGCTCTCGATCGCCTGCTTGAGGGCCGCCTGCAGCTGCTGGTGCGAGGCGGTGCCGTTCGTGGCGACGAAGTCGATCAGCGAGGAGTCCGCCTCGAAGGTGAGGTTCTCCGTGACCCGGGTCTTCCCGCCGGGCAGACGGGTGAAGACGATCTTCTGATGCGTCACCACGTTGGGCTGCGACCAGCTGTCGGTCTCGTAGTACAGCTTCTCCGGGTGGAGCCGCTGCTGCGCGTGCGTCTTGCTCACCACGATCGCCCCCTCGTACGGGATCTCCTCGATCGCCGTGAGGTTGCGGTAGGTGGTGTCGTCCGCGCACCACTGCTTGTGCGTGACGACCCGCTTCAGGAACGGGTTCTTGCCGATGTGGTTGTTGAAGTCCGAATACTTGCCGAACACCGGCGCTGCCGGTGCGTTGATGTCGACGGAGATGCTGTTCGTGACCCGGCTGCGGCCCGAGCCGGGCGCGGGCGGGGTGGTGTCGGTGAAGTGGTAGGTGTCCCAAACGGTCTGCCACTCCTGGGCGATCTCGGCGTCGCTCTCGGTCGTGTCGGCGGTCGTGTCGGCGTTCGCGGGAGCGGACAGGGCGGCGAGGACGAAGGCGGCGGCGAACATCGGGGCCGCGACCACTCGCAGGATCTTTCTCACGTGTACCTCGAAAAGAGGAGAAATGGTACGAGTGATCTTCTACCGCAACCGCGACCTCTTGCAGAAGGGCCCATACCGAATGGGTCACGCCTGACGGTCAGACGTGGTCGGCGCAGCAGGGGGTGGGGTTCGGCACCTCGGCCGGGGCGATGCGTCCGCCCGGCGCCGGCATGGCGAGCAGGGTCATCAGCCCGTCCCGCCAGACCGGGCGTACGTGGTCGTTCGTCACCAGGACCACGTCGTCGGCCGGGGGCTCCGGCTGGGCGAGCACGAGGACCCGGTCGATCGCCGTACGGGCCAGCAGGTCGCCGACGGTGAGCGTCCCCGGCAGGTCGTCGCGGCCGGGGAACAGCACCACGCGCCCGCCGTCGCGGGACGCGTGCTCGGCCGCCGCCAGCGCCGCGCCCTCCGCCTCCCAGATCCCCTCGGGGAGCCGGGCCGAGTCGAGGTGGGCCGGATCGAGGTGGGCCGGATCGAGGTGGACCGGATCGAGGTGGACCGAATCGAGGTGGGCCGAGTCGGGCAGGGCCAGCGAGCAGGCGACGTGCGGCAGTGCGCCGCTGCGGACGAAGTGGGTGCAGCCGATCACCCCGGCCGGCGAGCCGAGCGCCTCCACCACCTGGTGGAGGAGGTGCTCGGCCCCCGCGACCGTGCGCGATCCGTCGTCGAAACCCAGGATCATCGGCGCGGCACGATCCAGATGGGGTTGCTGTAGAACCACAGGTCCTTCCAGGGATCCGCGTCGCCGGGCACGTCCATGGCCGGGCCGTGCGGGTCCACCGACGCGCCGAGCAGGCCGGGGGCGACGCGGTTGCCGTCGGTGCCGCGCAGCCGCACGTAGACGGGGTGGTCGACGGCCCCCACCTGGTAGGTGAAGGTGACGGTGCCGGTGTTCTTCCCGACCTCGTACGACTGGACGACCTTGGTGTTCGGGGTGGTGAACACGTCCTTGTCGGAGGCCGGGCCGGTCACGTCGCCCTGGATGACGTCCACGCGGGCCAGCGTGGGAATGAACTGCGCCCAGTTGGGCCGGTTCGCCAGCGTGATCTGGATGGCCACCTCGACCTGGGCGCCCTGGCGGACGTACAGGGTGTCGCCGAGCGTGACGCCGCTGTTGCCGCGCGCCCGCGCGCGGACGACGAGGCCGCTGATCAGGCCGCCGTGGTCCACCCAGATGCGGCCCTGACGGATGCCGTCCATGACCGAGCCGTAGGAGAACCCGGTCGCGCCGACGTGGGTGCGGCTGTAGTAGCCGGGCCAGAAGTCGCCGTTGGACAGGTTGTGGACGCCGTTGTAGATCGGGTCCTCGTATCGGCCGTTGCCGTTGAAGTCGCTGTTCGGGCCGCGGTCGCTGGTGTCGGCGTAGATCGTGTGCGAGTCGGAGTTGGCGGTGATCCACCACGGCTTGCCCTCGGCGAGCAGGCTGTCCCACAGGCCGCCGACGGTCGCGGTCATCCAGTCGAAGCCGCCGAAGGTCCGGTAGCTCTCCGCCGGGTAGCCGGGGAAGGAGTCGGCGCTCGGGCTGTTGTCGTAGTAGCCGCGCCCGGAGCCGGCTCCGTTGGGCTTGGGGATGCCCGCTGCCTGGTGGCCCGGCGCGCCCTCCATGCCGACCGCGATCCCCGGCGCGGTGTCGCGCCAGGCCCGGATCTCGTGCGGCGAGTCGATGCCCTTGCGCGCGGGGTGGTTGGCCAGGAACAACGCGTCGGGGATGCGGCGGCGTTTGACGGCGTCGGCCAGGAAGTTGAGGCCCGCGATGGCGAGGGCCTCGTTCTGCGGGGTGCTCGCCGTGGCGCCCTTGACCGAGCCGTCGAAGGAGTTCTCGAACTCCTTCAGCGTCGCGACCTCGCCGCGTCCCGGGGCGACGAACACGGTGCCGTGCTCGGCCGCGGGGATGTTCCACTCCAGGCCCTGGAAGACGAGGGTGTCCTTGACCGCCTCGCGAGCCGCGACGATGTCGGGGTTGACCTTCTCCACGCCGATCTTCGCGTGCGTCGTGCTCCCGTGGTCGGTGATGACCATCCAGTCGAGCCCGTACGCGTTGGCGTGCCGCACCTGGTCGATGACCCGGTACATGCCGTCGGAGCTGTACTGGGTGTGGATGTGGTGGTCGCCCGCGAGCCACAGGAAGCCGTCCTTCGGCTCGCGCCCGCCGAGGGGGAGCCCGGTGCTCGCCGCGGCGGCCTGGCCGGGGGCGCCCAGCACGCTCGCCGCGGTGAGGCCGGCGCCGAGCAGCCCGGCCCGCCGGAACATCTGGCGGCGGGAGAGCTGGTCCGGCGACAGTTCCTCGTCCGCGACCGTCATGTCCACCACAGGACCGGGGTCGTGGACGTGCCCGTGGTCATGCTCGTGGTCATGCGTGTGGGGGTGGGGATGGGGGTGTACGTGCCCCTCGCTCATGTGGTGCCCTTTCGCGTCCCGCCGGAAAGCCGGCTCCGGCTACGAAAGGCACCTTTGCGAGACCGGCTGAACCGTGCGTGAACTCCGGGAGCCGTGCAGGGGGCCACGGATTTACGGATGATCCTAAAGGGCGGATACCACCTTTTCGGATACGGCACGCGGAGGACCGAACGCGGACCGGTGCATCGTTGGATCCATGAGCACAACGAACATTCGGGTCAAGGGCTTCGACCATCTGGTGCTGACCGTGGAGGACGTCGAGCGGTCGCTGGCGTTCTACTGTGACGTCCTCGGCCTGGAGCCGGTGCGGGTCGGCGAGTGGCGGGCGGGCAAGGCGCCGTTCCCCTCGGTGCGGGTGTCGCCCGACACCATCATCGACCTGCTGCGCGGCGACCGCGGCGAGCCGAACGTCGACCACTTCTGCCTGGTCGTCGAGCCGCTGGACTGGCAGGACGTCATCGACTCCGGCGTCCTCACCGTCATCGACGGACCCGGTCCCCGGTTCGGCGCGCGTGGCGTCGCCACCTCGGTCTACGTGAAGGACCCCGACGGCAACGTCATCGAGCTGCGCTGGTATCCCCAGGACAAGGAGGAATGAGGGCTCGAAAACCAGTGGCAGGGTGGAGACGGCCGGGCCCGATGAGCTGGATCAACGCCCAGGTCCGCGCGGGGATGCTGGAACAGCGGACCGACGACCTCGAACGGGTGCTCGGCAGGCCCGCCGAGACCGTCGTCTCACGTGCCCTGGGTCTTCGCCCGGCTGAGTACTCAACCGGCCGCCAGGACCGGACGGGCGTGGGCGAGCGGGGAGAGCGTGCGCAGCACCGCCCTCGCCCGGTCGCGCCACCAGCGCAGCCCGTTGCGCTCCGCGAGCCGTTCCAGCGTCCGCAGGTGCCGGGCGGCCATCCCTGGGTCGTCCAGTGCGGAGGCGAGCAGGTACAGGTACCAGTCGACCGGCCCCAGCCCGGCGATCCCGTACCCCACCGCGATCCGCCCGCTGTACGGCAGCAGATCGGCGTGAGCGGCACGGCAGGCGTCGAGGTCGCCGACCGCCGCCGTCGCCGCGGCCTGCAGACACCTGATGGGCCCCCAGGACGCGTCGGAGGGCGGCGCCGGCCAGCCTTCGGCCACGAGCCGGTATGCCTCCTCGTGCCGCCCTCGCGCGAGCAGGTGCAGGATCCGGGCGCAGTGCACGAAGCTGGGGTGCATGTCGCTGACCATGTCGATCAGCGGCCCGGCGGACCCCATGGTGTCACTGGTGTAGCCGACGGTGAGCCGCGCCGTGGCCACGATCCTCCGGGCGTGCCACATCCCGATCTGCTCGGCCTGACGGTCGGCCTCGCCGTACACGGCCTCGGCGGCGTCGAACCGGCCGTCGAGGGAGAGCCGGTTGGCCTGCCACAGGGTGTGCTGCAGACGGGGCCAGGGCGGAGACAGCCGCTCCAGCAGTTCCTCGCACCGGGCCGCCGCCCGGTCGGCCGCGGCGATGTCGAAGCTCTCCAGCCGGTTGTGGGTGTGCATCATCTGCGCGAGCAGCTCGAACGCGGGCGCCCGCACGGTCGCGGCCAGGTGCCGCAGCTCCTCGGCGATCCTCTCCATCTCCGGCCCGCGCTGGGGCTGCGGCAGCGACAGATAGCGCGCGTTGAGCATGCGCATGAGCAGGTGGGAGTCGCCGAGGGTGCGTGCCGTCTCCACGGCCTCGGCGGACAGCAGGTCGCAGCGCGGGTCGCCGCTCCCGTCGTACAGCTCCTGGGCCAGCCCGGCCAGCAACCGGGCGCGCATCGGCACATCCTCGCCCGGAAGCTCGCGCAGCGCGGTCTCGAAACGGCGGGCCAGGCGCGGCCCGGCCGCCTCGCAGGGGTCGCGCAGCGTCCACAGGGCGGGGGCGTCGAGCGCGGTCAGCGCGCGGGCGGCCAGCTCCGGGCGGTCCGCGGCCCGGTCCGCAGCCCGGTCCGCCACGCGCAGGGCCTCGGCCCTGACCCGCCGCGCCCCGATCAGGTCGCCCGCCTCCAGCAGCGCCCCGACCTGGCGCAGCAGCAGGTCCACGTGCCTGCCGGGATCGCTGGCCGTGGCCCCGTGGGCCCGGACGGCCTCCTCCCACCAGGACGCCGCCTCCCGGTAGGCGAGCCGCCGGCCGGCCTGCTCGGCGGCGGCCACCGCCCATGTGGCGGCCTGCTCGTAGGCCGCGGGGCCCGCCGCGATCGCGTGATGGGCGATGACGGACACGTCCGTGGAGGGGCGCGCGGACAGGGCGGTCATGACGTCGCGATGGACGACGGCCTTGCGCAGGGGCGGCAGGTCCGCGACCAGCGTCTCCCGCACCATGTCGTGTGTGAAGGCGTGTGTGAAGGAGTGTGTGAAGGCGTGGGCGAAGGAGTGTGTGAAGGCGTGGGTGAGGGAACGGCGGCCCTCGCCGGCCGTGACCAGACCGGCCCGGACCGCCCTGTCGAGCGCCTCGTAGACGGGGGCGCGGCACACCTCGGAGACCACCGCGGGGTCGAACTCCCGGCCGACGACCGCGGCGACCCGCAGCGCCTCCGCCGCCTCCGGCCCCAGCGCCGCCACCCGGCGGCGCACCAGCTCGGCCACCGCGCCGGGGACGTCGTCGAGCCCGCCCCCCTGCGTCAGCAGGCGGACGCTCTCCCGGACGAAGAAGGGGTTGCCGCCGGTGCGGTCCGTCAACCGGTCCATCTCCGGCTCGCCGATGTCCGCCTCCAGTTCCTTCGCGATGGCGCGCACCGCCTCGGCGTCCACGCCCGACAGCCGGACGCGGGCCAGGTGGTAGCCGGCGGCGCCCGCGAGCATGTCCTCGATCGGCTCGGCCCCGCGCCCCGGGTGGCCTTCACGGAAGGCCGTCACCAGCGACAGCGGGACGCCCGCCGCCATCCCGCGCACCAGCGCCACGACGTCGCGCAGCAGCTCGAGCGACGCGGGATCGGCCCACTGCAGATCGTCCAGGAGCACGACGAGCGGCCGGGCCCGCGCCGCGTCGGCCAGCCAGCGCGCGACGGCGTGAGAGCGGCGCCACAACGCCTCGTCCGCCGGACCGGCAGGCGTCTCGTCGTCGAGCAGACCCGCCAGCGCCTCGCGGTCCACGGGCGCGCAGTGGGGCGCCAGCTCGCCCAGCGCCTGCCGCCACGGCCACAGCGACGGGGTGCCCCTGCCGTCATGACAGCGCCCCCACAGCACCAGGCGGCCGAGTTCGCCGCAGCGGTCCGCCAGGGCCTCCAGCAGCCGGGTCTTGCCGATCCCCGGCTCACCGCTCACCGCGGCGACCGTGACCTCGCCCGCGTCGGCCAGCGCACCCAACTCCGCCAGCTCCCTGTCGCGTCCCCACAGCCCGGTCGGGCAGACCGCGGCGGGCAGCAGCCGTACGGCCACCCGCTCCTGCGACTCGGCCTGCCGGAGGATCTCGCCTTCCAGGGCCCGCAGCTCAGGCCCCGGCTCGAGGCCCAGCTCGTCGGACAGCAGCCTCGCCACCTGCCGGAGAAGAGCGAGCGCGTCCGCCTGGCGGCCGGTGCGGTACAACGCCAGCGCGCGCAGATGCCACAGCCGCTCGCGGTACGGGTTCGCGGCCGTCTCCACCTCCAGGTCGGTGACCGCCGCCTGCGCGCGCCCCAGGTCCAGCAGCGCCTGCGCCCGCCGCTCGACCGCGACCAGCCGCAGCTCACTGAGCCGGTTCACCTCCGCGAGCGCCCACGGCGCGTCGGAGAACTCCCCGTACGGCGTGCCGCGCCACAGCTTCAGGGCCTCCTGGACCGACTCCAGGGCCCGCGCCGGAGGCAGGAACTCCGCCGCGTCCACCAGCTCGGCGAACCGCGCCGCGTCCACCCACGCCGCCGTGAGCTGGTATCCCGCCGGCCGTCCCACCAGCACCTGCGACTGGCGCCCCCGCCCGCGGCCGGGCTCGATCGCCCGGCGCAGATGCGACACGTACGACTGGAGGGTGGACACCGCGCTCGGCGGGGCCTCCCCGTCGTACACGTCCTCGATGAGCGTGTCCCGGGGGACGAGCCGCCCGCCCGCGACCAGCAGCCGGGCCAGCACCGTACGCTGCCGTGGCCCGCCGAGGTCGACGGGGACACCGTTGTCGTCGTAGACCTCGACCGTGCCGAAAACCCGGAACTCCACCCCTGTCCCCCGTGATCCTGGCATGAACAAATCTCAATTTCGGGCTTCTTCGGGCCTCACCGTACGCCGGGCCAGGGGAGGGAGTCGTCCGCCTCTGGGCGGATACGGCATCAGCCATGCGATGTTCCGTCGAAAGGGAGCGGCATCAGGACTGGGCCATCAGAACTGGGCGATCAGCGCGTCGGCGTCCCGCAGGAGCGTGGCGCGGACCTGGACGTCGGTGACGACCTTCTTGTCGCCGGCGACGTCCTTGAACTTCGCCAGCTCCATCACGATCTTGTCGGTCTTCTTGTCCTTGTTCTCCGCGTCGCGGACGGTCGCCAGGTTGGTCTGGAGCGTGTGGGCGCTCTTGCCCGTGAGCTTCCCCGCGGCCTCGAAGCGGCCGATCAGGGCGGCGATGTCGTCCGTCGAGGTGACGACGGAGAACTTCGCCGTCTGAACGGTCCGGTTGCCGGCGTTGTCGACGGCGGTGACGGTGAGCGTGTGCTCGCCCAGGGCCGGCTCGTACAGCGCCTGGAGCGTCCCCGCCGTGAACGGCCTGCCGTCCAGCGTGCCGGTGACCGTCTTGATCCCGGAGCCGTTGTCGACGGCCTGCCAGCCGATCCGCAGGTCCCGGCTGTCGCCGTACTTCTGGCCGCCGGCCACTCCGGAGACCACGACGGTCGGCGCCTTGGTGTCGATCCTGACCGTGGCGGCCTTGGTCTCCTCGACGTTGCCCGCCTTGTCGGCCGAGCGGTAGCGCAGCTCGTGCCGCCCCTCACCCGTGACGTGCACCGCCTGGGCGTACGGCGTCCAGGGACCGCCGTCCAGGGAGTACTCGGTCCTGTCGACCCCGCTGCCCTTCGGCTCGTCGGCGGCGGTCAGCTTCACCGCGACCGGACCGGTGAACCAGCCGCTCGCCGGCTGCGCCGGGTCAGTCGTCGCGGTCGTCACCGGCGCGGTCTCGTCGACGACGCCCTTGACCAGGTGGAAGTAGTCGAACGTGGCCGTCTTGGACACCGTCTGGTTGGCGCCCAGCGTGAACAGGCCGGCCTTCGCGCCGCTCGCCACCGCGCTGTTCCTGACCGCGGCCGGCGTGCCGTTCACGCCGATCTCGGTCCAGTCCGTGCCGTTGACGGAGTAGTAGCCGCGGAAGGTGTCGCCCTCCTTGGCCAGCCGCAGCCACCACACGCCCTGCGTGAGCCGGCCGATCGACGGTTGCGGGTTCTGCACGACGCCGCCGACCTCGCTGCGCAGCTCGATCCTGCGCTGCACCGCCGAGCCGGCGGTGTTGTCGGTGACGTAGTCGAGCTTCACGTAGTCGTCGTCACCGGCGTAGACGAGCAGACCGCCCTGGTGGTACTGCTCGTTGAAGGCCGAGCCGTCGATCCTGGTCTCGATCGTCCAGTCGCCGTCGGGTGCGGTCTGCAGGATGAGGTTCTTCGGGCCGCTGTTGCCGGTCCCGTGGATGTCTCCCTTCGTGGTGTCGAGCTGGAGCCGGCCGCCGGTCACCCGCGCCGCCGAGGCGTCGGGGCGAACGGTCGCGTCCCAGCGGCAGCCGTCGAGGGCGGTGCCGTCGAACTCGTCGTCGGGCCCCGGCCTGGTGGCCTTGTCGTCGGGCGTGATGTGGAACCAGTCGAAGAGGGCGTCCACCACCGGGCGGTTGCCGGAACCCGCCAGGGAGAGCAGGCCGATCTTCGCGTTCCTGATGCCCGCGAGCGGCTTGGTCTCCGGCATGGCGGTGAACGTGCCGCCGTTCGCCGAGTAGTAGGCCTTCAGGTCGGTGCCGTCGCTGACGAACCGCACGTACACGGTGTCGGGGTAGGCATCCCCGAGGTTGGCCGTGTTGCTCGCGGCCACCTCGTTCGGGCTGCCGTTCTCCTCGCGGATGAACTGGAAGATGCGCTCGGCGTGGCTCTTGGTGCCCCGCGCCTGCAGCACCATCTTGGCGTAGTTGTCGTCGTCGCCGTACAGGACCAGGCCCGCCTGCTGGTACGCGTCGAGCGCCCTGAGCGTGACCTTGGCCGTGGCCACCCACGCGCCCGACGGCGCCGGCTGCACGACGATGTTCGGGGCCTCGCCACCGGCTCCGTAGATGTCGGTGGGCGACGTCGGGATCACGAGCGTGCCGTCCGCGACCCTGAGGTCCTGGTTCTCCCGGACGACCGACCAGCGGTCGCGGTCGAGCCGGTTCCCGAGGAAGTCGTCCGAACGGCCGGTGAGACACATGATCGTCGGCGCGTCCACCTTGATCGTGACCTTCTGGGTCGCCGTCGCGCCCTTGGCGTCGGTCACCGTGACCTCGGCGGTGTAGGTGCCCGGCGCGGTGTAGGTGTGGCTCGCCTTGGCGGTCGTCGGACGCGGAGCTCCCGCCACCCCGAAGTCCCACTTGTAGGCGAGCGGCGTGTCGCCGTCGGGGTCGGAGGCGGTCGCCGTGAAGTCGACCTGGAGCGGGGCGACGCCCGTCGCCGGGCTGGGGCTCACGGACACGACCGGGCGCTGGTTCTCCGTCACACCCTTGCCCAGGAAGTCGACCCAGTTGACGTTGACGAAAGCACCCGCGGCGCCCGCCGGGTGGCGTGCGACGAAGTAGATCGGTCCGCTCTCCGCGGGCGGATCGGTCAGGTTCACGGTGACGTCGACCCAGTTCTGCCAACCGCCGGTGCCCGGCACGTTGACCGAGCCGATCAGCTTCCCGGTCCCGGGGGCGCCCATCCTGACCTGAATGGTCCCACCGTTGGTGGCGGACGCGGCCCGCAAGCGGATCGCGGTGATGTTCGACAGGTTCACCGGGGCGAACGACCACCAGTCGCCGTCCTCGATCCACCCGATGTTGAGGTTGCCGCCCTGCGGGTCGCCCGTCGTCTCCGTCTGGACGCCCGCGGCGTCGGTGCCCTTGCCGTCCGCGACCCGGCCGGTCTCCGCGAAGAACTCGGCCTGCTTGCGCTTGGTCTGCAGGATCACCTGACCCCGGCCGGTGAGCGGCTTGGCGGCGCCCGCGCCGTGGTCGGTGTAGCCGGCCTCGATGACGTAGAAGAGGTTGTCCGCGTCGCCGTGGCCGCTCGACGAGGCGGTCTGCAGGACGCCCTCACAACCCTTGGCCTGGTCGAGGGGGTGGCCGTGGGTGTCGTGGCCGAGCAGCGCCTGCACCTGGACTTCGTCGCAGTCGATCGTGCCGTCCTCGGCGTCGGTGACGGTGACCTTGTACTTCACCTGGTCGCCGAACTCGAAGAACCCGCCGTCCGGCGGCAGTTCCACCGTCACCTTCGGCCTGATGTTGCCCGCCTGGACCGTCACGCCGGCCGTGGCGGTCCTGCCGTCGGCGTTGGTGACCGTCAGGACCGCGCTGTACTCGCCTGCCCTTTTGTAGGTGAAGGTGGGGTTGGCCTCGGTGGAGTCGGTCGTGCCGTCGCCGTCGAAGTCCCACGCGTAGGTGAGCGCCTTGTTGCCCGGGTCCCGGCTGCCCTTGCTGGAGAACCTGACGGTCAACGGCACCGGCCCGTCGGTCCTGTCCGCCGAGACGCGGGCGACCGGCGGCCGGTTGCCCTTGATGTATTCGACCCGGTAGACGCCGGAGTCGGCGTTGTCTCCGCCGAATCCGGAACCCCACTCGATCATGTAGAGCGCGCCGTCGGGGCCGAACTTCATGTCCATCGGCTTCTTGAAGCTCAGCGAGCCGAGGATCTGGTTGATCTCGACGAGTTTGCCGCCGTCCTCGTCGAGCTGGAACGAGAACATCTTGTTGGTGTTCCACTCACCGAAGACGGCCTTGCCGTCCCAGTACGCCGGCCACTTCACGTCCGACTTCAGATCGGCGTCGTAGTGGTAGACCGGGCCCGCCATCGGCGCGCCGCCCTGGAGCTCGGGGAAGTTCTGCGGGTCGGTGTTGTAGTGGTACCAGACCGTCGCGGGGATCACCGGCGGCAGGTTGGTCAGGCCGTCGTTGTTCGGCGAGCCGTTGACCGGCGACGCGCAGTCGAACGGCGAGCCCGACTTCCTGGTGGCGAAGTCGTAGTCGACGTACGGCTTGTTGTCGCCGACGCAGTACGGCCAGCCGAAGTTGCCCGGCTTGGTGACCAGGTTCCACTCGACCGTGTTCTCCGGACCTCGCGTGGCGCTCGCGGTCCCCGCGTCGGGGCCGTACTCGGCGACCATCGGGCGGCCCGTCCTGGGGTCGAGGCCGATGCGGAAGGGGTTGCGGAAGCCCATGCCGTAGATCTCGGGCTTGGTCTTCGCCGTGCCGGGCGTGAACAGGTTGCCGGCCGGGATGGTGTAGGTGCCGTCGTCTTCGGGGTGGATGCGCAGCAGCTTGCCGCTCAGGCTGTTGGTGTTGGCCGAGGTGCGCTGCGCGTCCCAGTTGGCCCGCCCGGACTGCTCGTCGATCGGCGCGTACCCGTCGAAGTTGAACGGGTTGGTGTTGTCGCCCGTGCCCAGCCACAGGTCGCCGGTCTTGTGGTCCATGAGCATGCCGCCGCCGTGGTGGCAGCACTCGGCCCGCTGGACCGGGACGTCGAGGATCTTCTTCTCCGTCGACAGGTCCACGGTGTCGTCCTTCACCGTGAACCGGCTCAGCCGGTCGACGTTCTCCCCGACGGGTGAGTAGTAGAGGTACACCCAGTGGTTGGAGTCGAAGTCCTCGTCCAGCGCCAATCCGAGCAGACCGCTCTCGTTGGCGGTGAACACGTTGAGGTGCGCGGCCGGCACGGTGCCGCCGCTGGGCTTGATGATTTTCACGTCGCCGAGCCGGTCGACGTAGAAGACCCGGCCGTCCTCGGCGACGTCCATCATCATCGGATTGGACGTGTCGGTGTCGAGGGCGACCTTCTCGAAGCCGGAGCTCTGTGACGCCGAGCAGTCGGCCTGCACGGCACCGGACGCCGTCTCGATGCCGCCGAGCAGCAGCTTCAGGAAGCCGGGCTCGCTGAAGCTCTCCTTGCTGTGGCCGAGGCCGGTGTACCAGGAACGGCCGCCCTCGAAATCCTGGCACCACGTGTTCGGGTGGTCGGCGCCCATCGTGGCGCCGGAGTAGGACTTCTCGTCCATCGACGTCAGCACGTGCACGGTGCCGCGGGGGTTGGTCTGGTAGTCGTACCACTCGTCGGTACGGGTCCAGGTCGTCGGCAGGTCCTTGGTGGACGGGTGCGCCGGGTCCTCGACCTTGACCGTGGCCTGCTGGATCGCCGGGTGCTGCTTGAAGTACGCCCCGACCAGCTTGCCGTACCACGGCCAGTTGTAACCGCCGTCGGCGGCGGCGTGGACGCCCACGAAGCCGCCGCCCTTCTGGATGTAGCGCTGGAAGGCGTCCTTCTGCTCCTGGGTGGCGAGGGGGTCACCGGTCGTGGACATGAAGATCACGGCCTGGTACTGCGCCAGGTTCTCGTCCGTGAACTGGGCGCTGTCCTCGGTCGCGTCGACCGCGAAGTGGTGCTCATCGCCGAGCTTCCGCACGGCCGCGATGCCTTCCGGGATCGAGTCGTGCCGGAAGCCGGTGGTCTTGGAGAAGACGAGCACCTTGTACTCCGCGTCTCCCTGGTGGGCGAGCGCCGCCGCCGGCACGGCGGGCAGGGCCAGGGAGAGGGACACCACCGCGGCCATCCGGCGTAGGTGCCTTCGAACTGCCAAGACAGCTCCTTGTGGGGGGTGAACGGGCGGCCCGTGCGGGCTGCCCGCGGTGACGCGAACGTAATCCGCTTTCGCTCATTTGTGAAGACCTTTCAATTGGATCGGCAACACTTTGTTCTTTTCGAGAACGAAGTACGTGCTACGACTGCGCAGTCTCCGCAGCAGCGGCACCGGCGTGCGGGTGTGCGTCCACCGCAGGGCCGCGGAGTAGCGGAAACCCGGCACCCCCGCCGGACAGGGCGGGAATGCCGGGTTCAAGGGGAGCTAGGGGGTGGTGAGGTCGAACCGGCTGACGGTGACCGCGCCGCCCAGCGATTGGGTGGCGTAGTTGAAGATGGCGAACCGGTAGCCCATGAAGAACTGCCAGGCGTTGCCCATCGTGAAGGCCGGGCCGAATGCGGTGAAGTTCACCCCGTCGGTGCTGTAGGAGAACCTGGCCTGCCGGCCGGTGCCCGGACGGATGTCGGCGTTGACCCGCAGCCAGATCCGTCCGCCGGAGACGGGCGCGCTCGCGACCTCGGTGCCGGTGCTCGTGGTCTGCCAGCTGCTGTTCATGGTCAGGTTGTTGGTCACGACCACCCGGGTCTGGCCGCTGTCGCGCCTGACGCCGATCCAGGCCGAGGAGTCACGCAGCATCGCCAGCCCGGACCGGTCGCCGTCGCGCATGGCCGAGTAGTCCAGCTGGATCGTCGCCGTCGAGGACGGTCCCAGGATGCGGTGGGTAAGGGTGTTGCGGGCCGAGTACAGGTCGTTGGTGACGGTGGCGGTCTGCAGCCGCAGCCCGTTGTTCACGCTGTACTTGGTGGTGTCGGGGTTGTGGTTCCACTCCCACTCCGGCCCGAGCTGGGTGCCGGCGAAGGTGTCGGTCCCGGTCGGGGACTTCACCTGCCGGGGCGGGCGCGGCACGTTCGGATAGGGGTAGGAGCCGCCCCAGGCGCCGTTCACGGTCTGCACCGTCGGCCAGCCGTCGGAGGTCCAGGTGATGGGGGCCAGGACGGGGATGCGGCCGCCGGGGTAGGCGTCCTGGAAGGCCATGTAGTACCAGGCGCCGTTCTGGGTCTGGACGAGCCCGCCCTGGTGCGGCACCCCGCCGCCGGAGACCGGGCCGCCCATGTTCAGCAGCACCTGGCGCATCTCGTACGGGCCGAAGGGGCCGTTGGTGGACTTCAGCACATACTGGCCGTTGGCCGGGCGGGTCAGGAAGATGTAGTAGGCGCCGTTGCGCTTGTACATCCGCGATCCCTCCAGCGTGCCCACACTCGACGGGGTGGAGAACACCTGCTGGCTGCGGACCTCGGTCTTCCCGTCGGCCGACAGCTGGGCCACGCTGATGTTGGTGTTGCCGTAGGAGACGTACATCGTGTCGTTGTCGTCGACCAGCAGCCCGGCGTCGTAGTAGCACTTGTTGATCGTGGTGTGCCGGTTCCACGGGCCTTCGACCGAGGTGGCGGTGTAGATGTAGGTCTTGCTGAAGTCGATGCAACCGCCCCAGTAGAAGGTCTTGTTGCTCTTGCGGTAGTTCAGGAACGACGCCCAGATCCCGTTGACGTAGCCGCGTCCGCCGTTCAGGTCGTACTTCGAGCCGAAGTCCAGCTTGGGCACCGAGTGGCCGGCGTACTCCCAGTTGACCAGGTCGTAGGAGCGCAGGATCGGCGCGCCGGGCGAGTAGTGCATCGTGGAGGCCGAGTAGTAGTAGGTGTCGTCCACCCGGAAGATGTCGATGTCGGCCAGGTCCTCCCACAAGACCGGGTTGGAGTAGGTCGACGACGGCGGCCACGGCCCACCCGTCGGTGATGGACTCGGTGATGGACTCGGTGAGGGGGAGGCCGAGGGGCTGGCACTGGGACTGGCACTGGGGCTGGCACTGGGGCTGGCACTGGGGCTGCTGCTCGGGCTCGCCGAGGGGCTGGTGACGGTTCCGCTGCAGGTGGTGCCGTTCAGCGCGAAGCTCGTCGGCACCGGGTTGGACGAGGTCCAGGAGCCGTTGAAGCCGAACGACGCGCTGCCGCCGGTGGGGATGTCGCCGTTGTAGGAGGCGTTGGTCACCGTGACCTGGGCGCCGGACTGGGTGTAGCCGCCGTTCCACAGCTGGCTGATCGTCTGCCCGGCGGGGAACGACCAGGTCAGGCGCCAGCCGTTGACGGGGTCACCCAGGTTGACCACGTCCACGTTGGCGCCGAAGCCGCCCTGCCACTGGTTGGTCACGGTGTAGGTGACCCGGCAGCCCGCGGCGGCCCGGGCGGAGCCGGCGGTCACGACTCCGAGGACGCTCAGCGCCGCGGCCATCCCGGCCGCGAACCAGCGCCGATGTCGAGTGAGGCGCACGAAGATCTCCAGGGGGTAGAGGGATGTCACAGGGATTCGTCAGGAGACGGCGCAGACGGCTCCGTTGAGGGTGAACGCGGTGGGCTTGGCGGCGTTGCCGGTGTGGGTGGCCTGGAATCCGATCTCGGTGGAGGCTCCGGGCGTCAGCGAGCCGTTGTAGCTGACGTTCTTCGCCGTGACCTGTCCGCTGGTGGGGGAGTAGGTGGCGTTCCACCCGTTGGTGATGGTCTGCCCGCCGGGGAGGGTGAAGGCCAGCGACCAGCCGCTGATGGTGGAGGAGCCGGTGTTGGTGATGGTGATGTTCTCGGTCAGTCCGTTGTTCCAGGCGTTGACGGTGGCGCTGATGCGGCAGGCGCTCGATCCGCCGCTGGGCGACGGCGAGCTGCTGGGGGAGCTACGCGGGGAGGGGGAGGGCGACGGCGTCACGTTGGTGCCGTCGAGGCCGAGGAACGTGACGGCGTAGCCGAGCATGCCGTCCAGTGGCAGGGAGTGGCCGTACCCGGCGAAGCTGAACCCCTCGACCCGGGGCTGGACACCCGTGCCGCCGTACCGCGTGCGGGTGACGCCCGACCGTGGGCTGTCGGTGAAGGACGGAGTCTGGCTGACCCCGTTCAGGTTCGTCCACTGCTTGATCTCCTCGCCGAAGTTGGCGTAGGCCAGCGTGGTGTCGGTGCTGCCGTGCCACAGCTGCATGCGGGGATAGCGGCCCGTATATCCCGGATACATCGCCCGTGCCTGGTCGCCCCACTGCTGGGCGGTCTTGGTGATCTGCCCGTGGGCACATTCGGTGTTCCACAGCGATCCGCCGGTGGTGGCGAAACATCCGGCGGGAACGCCGGAGAAGGCCGAGGCGGCCGAGAACACGTCGGGGTATTGGGCGGCCAGGACGTTGGTCATCATCGCGCCGGAGGAGAAACCGGCGACCACGATCCGTCCCGGGTCGACGTTGTAGCGCTGGCGGGCGTAGGCGACCATCGACATGATGCCGGTGGAGTCGCCGCCGCCGTCGCGCCTGAGCGCGGCCGGGGTGGACACGTCGAAGCACTTCCCGTCGCGGGTGGCCTCGGGGACCACGATGACGTACCCGTACCGGTCGGCCGCGGTGACGAAGTCGTGCCCGGCGCCGTTGAAGACGCCGCTCGCCGAGCCGGTGCAGTAGTGGACCAGGACCAGCAGCGCCGGCCGCGCCGCGACTCTGTCCGGCACGTAGAGGTACATGTTCAGGTTCGTCGGATTGGTGCCGAAACCGGTCACCCGGGTAAGCGAGGCGGCCGCGGCGGGCCGGGTCGCCAGGAGCGTGCTCGCGACGACCAGGGGCAGGGCGGCAGCGGCCAGCACGACCCTGAGCCTTCGTTTCACGCCCTTTCCTTTCATGTCTGGAACCGGCTCGTGGAATCAGCTCACGGAATCAGCCCGCGGTGCAGGTCAGCGTGGGCACGCCGTTGGCGCCGTTCCAGGTGCCGAGGAATCCGAACTGGGTGCTCGCGCCCGCGCCGAGCGCGCCGTTGTAGCCGACGTTGCCGGCGGTGACCTGGGCGCCGCTGGTGCTGATCGTGGCGTTCCACGACTGGGTGACCGTCTGGCCGTTGCCGAACCGCCAGCCGACGGTCCAGGAGGAGATGGCCGAGGCGCCCGCGGTGACGGTCACCGTGGCCTGGAAGCCGCCGTCCCACTGCCCGGCGATGGCGTACGCCGCCGAGCACCCCGCGCCGCCCGGAGACGGACTGGCCGAGGGGCTGGCTGATGGGCTGGCTGACGGGCTGGCTGACGGGCTGGGCGAGGGGCTGGGACTGGTGCCGGGGCCCTGGCCGATGCTGCCGGGGACCGACTGGAGCGCCGCGTACCAGGCGGCGGCCATCTTGTCGTAGCCGTTCGCGGTGGGGTGGATGCCGTCGATCA
>NZ_JBEYWW010000063.1:0-29369 GCF_040644635.1 Microbispora sp. NPDC046933
CCACTCTCCCCCAACCCCCCCCCATCCCTATCTCCAAAACCCCACCCAAAAAAACAAAACCCCGCCGTCCCGCGGGCCCCCGCGGCCCGGCGCCACGCCCTGGTCACCTGATGGTCCAGGTGTCCCCACCGTGGAGCAGGCCGGCGAGGCTGCCGGCGCCCTTGTCGGAGGTGGCCGCCTGGACCTGCTCGTTCATGAGCTGGTCGTAGGACGGCCGGTCGATCGAGCGGAAGACGCCGATCGGCACGTGCTCGAACGCCGGCTCGTCCAGCCGCGACAGCGCGAACGCCAGCGACGGGTCGGGGTTGTGGGCGTCGTGCACGAGGATCTCGCCGTCGGAGACCTCGGCGCGGCGCACGACCTCGACGCCGCCCGTGGGCGACAGCCGTACGGCGCGCTCGTTGTCGCCGGTGCCGAAGACGATCGGCTGCCCGTGTTCGAGCCGGATGGTGATCTCGTCGCGGGTGCCCGGGTCCTTCAGGGTGTCGAAGGCGCCGTCGTTGAAGATGTTGCAGTTCTGGTAGATCTCCACCAGCGAGGCGCCGCGGTGCTCGGCGGCCTGGCGCAGCACGCCCTGCAGGTGCTTGCGGTCGCTGTCGATGGTCCGGGCGACGAACCCGGCCTCGGCGCCGAGCGCCAGCGAGATCGGGTTGAACGGCTTGTCCAGCGAGCCCATCGGCGTCGACTTGGTGATCTTGCCGATCTCGCTCGTGGGGGAGTACTGCCCCTTGGTCAGGCCGTAGATCCTGTTGTTGAACAGCAGGATGTTCAGGTTGACGTTGCGGCGCAGCGCGTGGATCAGGTGGTTGCCGCCGATCGACAGCGCGTCGCCGTCACCGGTGATGACCCACACCGACAGGTCCGGCCGGGAGGCGGCGAGACCCGTGGCGATCGCCGGTGCCCGCCCGTGGATCGAGTGGAAGCCGTAGGTGTTGAGGTAGTACGGGAAGCGCGAGGAGCAGCCGATGCCGGAGACGAACACGATGTTCTCGCGCCTGAGCCCCAGCTCGGGCAGGAAGCTCTGCACCGCCGCCAGGATCGCGTAGTCACCGCAGCCCGGGCACCAGCGCACCTCCTGATCGGACTTGAAGTCCTTGAGGGTCTGCTTGGCGTCGGTACGAGGGATCAGGGCAAGACCCTTGCCGTTGAGGCTCCCGTTGGCGATGTCAGTCACTTTCGATCACGTCCTGGATGACGGCGGCGAGTTCGGCGGCCTTGAACGGGAGCCCGCGCACCCGGTTGTAGCTGATCACGTCGACCAGGAAGCGGGCCCGCAGCAGCATGGCGAGCTGGCCGAGGTTGATCTCGGGCAGCAGCACCTTGTCGTAGGAGCGCAGCACCTCGCCGGTGTTGGCGGGCAGCGGGTTGAGGTGCCGCAGGTGCGCCTGGGCCACCTTGTGCCCGGCCGCGCGCACCCGGCGGGCCGCCGCCGCGATCGGCCCGTACGTCGAGCCCCACCCGAGCACGAGCACCCGGGCGTCGCCGTCGGGGTCGTCGACCGTCAGGTCGGGCACGTCGATGCCGTCGATCTTGGCCTGGCGCAGCCGCACCATCCGGTCGTGGTTGTCGGGGTCGTAGGAGATGTTCCCGGTGCCGTCGGCCTTCTCGATGCCACCGATCCTGTGCTCCAGGCCCGCCGTGCCCGGCACCGCCCACGGCCGGGCCAGCGTCTCCGGGTCACGCTTGAACGGCAGGTACGTGCCGTCCTCGCCGTTGGGCTCGGTGGTGAACAGCACCGAGATGTCCGGCAGCTCGTCGATGTCCGGGATGCGCCACGGCTCCGAGCCGTTGGCCAGATAGCCGTCCGACAGCAGCATGACCGGCGTGCGGTACTTCAGCGCGATCCGTGCCGCCTCGATCGCCATCGTGAAGCAGTCGGACGGTGTGGCCGCCGCCAGCACCGGCACCGGCGACTCGCCGTTGCGGCCGTACATCGCCATCAGCAGGTCGGTCTGCTCGGTCTTGGTCGGCATGCCGGTCGAGGGCCCGGCCCGCTGCACGTCCACGATGATCAGCGGAAGCTCCGTGGTCACCGCCAGGCCCACGGTCTCGGCCTTGAGCGCGATGCCCGGGCCGGAGGTCGTGGTCACGCCGAGCGACCCGCCGAAGGCGGCCCCGAGGGCGGCGCCCACGCCGGCGATCTCGTCCTCGGCCTGGAACGTCCGGATCCCGAACCGCTTGTGCTTGGACAGCTCGTGCAGGATGTCGGAGGCCGGGGTGATCGGGTAGGACCCGAGGAACAGCGGCAGCTTCGACTGCACCGACGCCGCGATCAGCCCGTACGCCAGGGCCTGGTTGCCGGAGATGTTCCGGTAGGTGCCCGGCCGGAGCGTGGCCGGCTTGATCTCGTAGGAGACCGAGAAGGACTCGGTCGTCTCGCCGTAGTTCCAGCCCGCCTGGAAGGCCGCGATGTTCGCCTTGGCGATCTCCGGCTTCTTGGCGAACTTGGCCTCCAGGAACTGGATCGTCCCCTCGGTCGGCCGGTGGTACAGCCACGACAGCAGCCCGAGCGCGAACATGTTCTTGGCTCGCTCGGCGTCCTTCTTGGAGATGTCGTAGCCCTCGAGCGCCTTGACCGTCAGCGAGGTCAGCGGCACCGCGTGCAGGCGCCACTCGGCCAGCGAGTCGTCCTCGAGCGGGTTGCCGTCGTAGCCCACCTTGGTCAGGTTGCGCTTGGTGAACTCGTCGGTGTTCGCGATGATGTCGGCGCCCTTGGGCAGGTCCCCGAGGTTCGCCTTCAACGCGGCGGGATTCATGGCGACGAGCACGTTGGGCGCGTCGCCGGGGGTCAGGATGTCGTGGTCGGCGAAGTGCAACTGGAAGCTCGACACCCCGGGCAGGGTGCCGGCGGGAGCGCGGATCTCCGCCGGGAAGTTGGGGAGCGTCGACAGGTCGTTGCCGAACTGGGCCGTCTCCGCCGTGAACCGATCACCGGTGAGCTGCATTCCATCGCCCGAGTCACCCGCGAACCGGATGATCACGCGGTCGAGTTGCTGAACCTGCTTGGTCACAGCTCCTCAGTCCTCCTTGACGCGCCCAGGCCTGCCTGCTGGTGGCACGTTGTCATATCCATGCTAGATCCATCGGGGTCACGCTGGTTTTTCGTAGATGCGCACTTGAGGTGCGCTCTACCGGGACTTTCCGCACCTGTGGCGCGTTCCCGCTGGTGCCTCGGCCGCCGGGGGCGGCGCACCGTCAGCTTCGCGAACCGTCCGGGCGACACAGGCCCGACGCGAGCCGGCACAGGTCCAGGTGCAAGCGGGCGACGAGCTTGATTCGGGTCACGATCCTCAACTATATGCGCGGGACTCGGATGTGACCGTCAGGTGTTCAGCCCTTGAGATCGTGCCGGGGTTATTCTCGAGACCTGGGAGGCGGTATGAGTGGATACTTCGGCTCATATGCCGTGGTCGTCGTCCTCTTTCTCGTCGGCGTGGCGATCTTCACGGGCGGATTGTTCGTGAACCGCATGTTACGTCCCAGCCGGCCGACCCCCGAGAAGCTCACGACGTACGAGTGCGGGGTCGATCCCGTCGGCGAGGGCTGGGCGCAGTCGCAGATCCGCTACTACGTCTTCACGTATCTCTACGTGGTCTTCGCCGTCGACGCCGTGTTCCTCTTCCCCTGGGCCACCGTCTTCGCCGCCCCCGGGTACGGCATGACGACGCTGGTGGAGATGTTCGTCTTCCTCGCGTTCATCGCGCTCGGCATCCTGTACGCCTGGCGCAAGAGGGTGCTGGGCTGGACGTGACCCGACCGGCTCCGGGGAGGACAATGGACGGCATGGCGGTGACCGCATGCCCGTGAACGATCTCCCGATGCCCACGGTGGGGCCGGTGTCCCGGCTGGCGCCCAAGCCGATGAAGTTCGTGCTGAACTGGGGCCGGCGCTACTCGCTGTGGGTCTTCAACTTCGGGCTGGCCTGCTGCGCCATCGAGTTCATCGCCACGTCGATGAGCAGGCACGACTTCATCCGCTTCGGGGTGATCCCGTTCGCCAACGGCCCCCGGCAGGCCGACCTGATGATCGTGTCCGGCACGGTGACGGACAAGATGGCGCCCGCCGTACGGCGGCTGTACGAGCAGATGCCCGATCCCAAGTACGTCATCTCGTTCGGCGCCTGTTCCAACTCGGGCGGGCCCTACTGGGACTCGTACTGCGTCACCAAGGGCGTGGACCAGATCATCCCGGTGGACGTGTACGTGCCCGGGTGCCCGCCCCGCCCCGAGGCCCTGCTCCACGGGATCATGAAGCTCCAGGAGAAGATCGCCGGCGAGACGCTGGAAGACCGCTACCTGCCGGGAGCGGACGCATGAGCGCCACCGAGGCCCTGCGCGAGCGGTACGGCTCACGCGTCACCGACTCCTTCGGGCAGGACGTGCTCGACGTGGACCCCGGCGAGTGGATCGACGCGCTGGCGTTCGCGCGCTCGGCCGGATTCGAGTTCTTCGACTGGCTGACCGCCGTGGACGAGCCGCCCGAGGCGTTCGCCGTCGTGGCCCACGTGTTCGACCCGGTCGCGTTCGCGCACCTGCTCGTGCGCACCCGCATCCCGCGTGACGACCCTCACCTGCCGACCGCGACGGGGGTCTTCCGCGGGGCGAACTGGCACGAGCGGGAGACGTACGAGATGTTCGGCGTGGTCTTCGACGGCCATCCGGACCTGCGCCCGCTGCTGCTGCCGGACGGCTTCGAGGGCCATCCGCTGCGCAAGGACTTCGTGCTGGCCGCCCGGGTCGCCAAGGCCTGGCCCGGGGCCAAGGAACCGGGGGAGTCCGACCACGGCTCGCCGAGCCGCCGCAGGATGCTGCCCCCAGGCGTGCCACCCGACTGGGCCTCAGGGTAAGAGGGGTTCCATGGCCGAGGTGCTCGACATAGCGGTCCGGCTGGTCGTCGTGGTGGCGGCGTTCCTGCTGCTGCCGCTGATCGTCGGGCAGATGGAGCACAAGGCCATGGCCCACATGCAGTCCCGCCTCGGGCCGATGTACGCCGGCGGTTTCCACGGATGGGCGCAGCTCCTCGCGGACGGCGTCAAGTTCGCCCAGAAGGAGGACGTCATCCCGGCGGCCGCCGACCGGCGGGTCTTCGCGATCGCCCCGGCGGTGGCGCTCGTGCCGTACCTCGTCGTGATGGTGGTGATCCCGGTCGGCCCCGGACTGGCGGCCGTGGACCTCGACGCCGGGCTGTTCTTCGTGCTGGCGGTGATGGGCGTCGGCGTGCTCGGCGCGATCATGGCGGGGTGGGCCTCGGCCAACAAGTACAGCGTGCTCGGCGGCATCCGGGCCGCCGCCCAGCTCATGTCGTACGAGCTGCCGCTGGTGCTCGCGGCCTCCAGCGTGGCGATGGCCGCGGGCACGCTGTCCCTGCAGGGCATCGCGGAGCAGTGGCGCTGGTGGTGGCTTCCCTGGCAGGCGATCGGGGCCTTCGTGTTCTTCGTCGCCGGCCTGGCCGAGCTGCGCCGGCCGCCGTTCGACATGCCGATCGCGGAATCAGAGATCATCATGGGCCCGATCACCGAGTACGCCGGGTTCCGCTTCGCCCTGTTCATGCTGGCCGAGTACGCCGGGATCGTGGTGCTGTCCGCCCTCACGACCGTGCTGTTCCTCGGCGGCTGGCAGGGGCCCCTCCTGCCCGGCCCGGTGTGGACGCTTCTCAAGGTCTTCGCCCTGGCCTTCGTCGTCATCTGGGTGCGCGTCAGCTACCCACGGCTGCGCGAGGACCAGCTGCAGAAGGTCGCCTGGACCGTCCTGGTGCCCCTCGCCCTCCTCCAGCTCGCCCTCACCGGAGTCGTCAGGGTCCTCATGGCCTGAGCGCGATCACAACGGGCACCTCCACCCCGGCCACCCCGCCGTCGCCTCGTCCTCCCACGCCTGCAGCGTCTTGCCCTCGTAGACGGTGTCGCGATGCACACTGAGCCATTCGACGAGTTCCGCGCTGCCCCGGACCTTTTCCCTTACGAGCCAGGGCTGGTCGCGGAGGTGGGCCTCGGGGATGCCAGCGTGATCCACAAGGCACTGGACCACCGCGACGAGCGCCTGGTCGCGCCGTTGTACTTCATCGTTCACCGGTCTGTGCGGCTTTTCGTTCCTCGTACAGGCGGACAGGGCGAACGCCATGAGCAGGAGAACCGCGGTCCCCGCCTTGAGAGCTCTCACTGCTGCATCCTCATCGCTTCCTGCGCGGACCTGATCCACTGGAGCAGAGTCCTGCCGCCGTAGGAGGTCTCCGCGTGTTCGCTGAGCCACTCGACGAATTCGGCGTTGGGCGTCAGCCTGCCGTTCGTGTACCAGCTGGCGTCGTGCGGCGGATGAAGCGCTCCAGAACAGATGAGGCCCTGCACCACCGGCACCTCGATCTGAAGAACCTGCGTGCGGAAGGCGTCCGCGTTGTTCTTGAGCGCGCGCAACGCGTGGTCCGTGTCGAACGACTCGTTCAGCACCGGCGCGAAACCCCCCGTCAGGAACTGCGCGATGGTTCCCGGTCCCCATGGGTTGCTGAAGCTGAGCGCGCCGAAACCTCCGGTCAGGATCGCGAAAGCGGTCTGGTTTCTTGTCTCCTCTTCGTCTCGCAACTGCTCGTCGGCGAAGTGCCGATCGTT
This sequence comes from Microbispora sp. NPDC046933, assembly GCF_040644635.1. Taxonomy (NCBI): domain Bacteria; kingdom Bacillati; phylum Actinomycetota; class Actinomycetes; order Streptosporangiales; family Streptosporangiaceae; genus Microbispora; species Microbispora sp. NPDC046933. The sequence goes on from NZ_JBEYWW010000063.1 coordinate 6,599, forward strand.
CTGCAGGCGCTGCACCGTGCCGTACAGGCCGGCCATTTCGCTGAGGTAATCCGCATCGGATGGATCTTTGACGGTGGCCGCGACGGCGACCGCCACGCGAGCGTTGAGGATGCCCTTGAACCGTCCGAACTCCTCCGGCGTCCGCAACGCCTGAGCGAGCACAGCCTCCAGTTCGCTGTCCCTGATCACGACCGTCCACGGATTGGCGGGATTGTTCTCCTTCGGCAGCGGCTGGGAGGTGAAGTCATGCCCCACTGACTTGGCGAAGTCGGGCAGGTAGCGCTCGGCGGTGTAGGCCAACGCCTGGCGGATCTTGTCAGGCAGCACCGTCTGGGGGTGGAGCTTGGAGAATTCGGCGGTGGCTTGGACGATGTGGACGACGGACCAGGCGGACTCCTTGGCGTCCACCGAGGTGCCGCGCTCGGCTGAGACGGCGGCCTTGAGGAAGGCCGCGGTGGGAGTGGAAACGTCCACCTGGCCGATGGGAGGAAGCGTGCCGCCGGGGCGCACGTACGAGCTCAGGAAGGGCCCCGGATCGTAGCCGGGGGTGTGCCAGGAGTCGCTGACGAGCATGCGGGCGTACGTGAGGCCGGTGGCGGGATCGCCCAGCACGTGCCGGGCGGCCAGGCCGTTCTCGGCGGCCCGCTGGAGGACGGCCCCCACAGCGTCGTACTCCGCCATCAGCCGCTGCTGACGCGAGGCGTCTGCGTCGGTCTCCAACTCGCCGCGGGCAGGCGGCCAGATCGTCTTCCCGGCGGCGCGGGCGTCGAGCATGGCGCGGGTCAGGTCCGCGAGCAGGCGGGAGTCCCATGACCTGCCCTCGGGGCCGTACTTCACGAGCATCCCGACCGACCAGGGGTCGGAGTTCCCGGTGAGTGCGGCGCGGGTCTCGGCGGGCAGGAGGGGCCGGCGGTCCTCGCCCGTGCCGACGCGCATCTGGCCGGCGGCGGCCAGGGACGCCCCGAGCGCCCGCAGTAGGCTCACGCTCTCCGCACTGAACAGGGCGGTTCCGGCCCGTTCGTACAGCGCACGGGCCGCCCGCAACGCGAGCGGCCCCGCGCCCGCCCAGAAGGCCGCCTGGTAGTCCTTGTCGGCGAGGTGCTGCTGCAGGCGCTCCGACAGCCCCGACAGGGCGATGCGCGTGTCCTCGGGGTTATCGCCCGCGAGGGCGGCGGCCAGTGCCGCGGCGTCGCGCCTGCCCTGGTAGCCGCTCTGCCCGGTCGCCTCCCAGTCCAGCCGTACGTTCGGGGGGCGGTCGAAGGTGAGCCCGAGGGCGCCGGGCGCGCGGGTCAGTGCGTTCCAGCCCTGCTGCCTCGCCAGTTCGTACGCCCTGGTCGTGCGGGCGTCCATGTCGCGGACATCGTCGAGCGCGGCGGCGATCAGGCCGGGCAACGATGTGGTTCCGACTTCGCTTCCCCATTTCTGCAATTTTTGCTGTATGAGCGGACTGTGCCGGGCCAGCAGATGGTGGAGTTGCTCGAGCCGTTTGGTCAGCTCCTTGAGATTCGCGGGATCGACTCCGACGAATTCGCCCACGGCATTCCTTCCGTTGCGGCGGTCTACGAGGCGGCTTTCCGGCGCTCCGCCTCCTCCACGCGGGCGATCAGACGCGGCTGCTCGGCGAGTACGGCGTCGAACAGCCTGGTGAGCTGGTTTTTACGGGCGTTCCAACCGGCGGCCCAGCGGTCGGCCGCCGGGCCCTGCCAGGTGCGGTCCCCGAACATCGCGGGGACGGCGGTGAGCGCCTGGAGAACCTCCCGTACGGCGGTGGCGGCCGCGGCCATGTCCGCCCTGCATTCGGCGATCTCGGATGACGTCACTTGCCCCTCCGGCGGTCGCGGCTGATGCACCTAAGAGCCTAAGGAAACGCCGATGGCCCAGCCAGGGATATGTGTGACGACAACCGGGATTACCGAATGACTATGGGAGGAAAATGCCGTATTCGGTGAGGTCTGGGGTGAGGTGCGGGGGCAAAGAAGCGGCGGCCGAGACGTCCTCGGCCGAGACGAAGCCGCCGACCTGGTCGCGTACGCGCACGATCTGGTCGGCGAGCGCGGGCGTCAGGCCGGGCAGGTTCGCGAGCACAGAGGCGGGGGCACGGTTGACGTCGACGAGGCCGCCGTCGTCGTACTGGCGAGGGAGGTCGGGGCGTCCGATCCGTAGTTCGCGCGCCATGACCGGATCGCGCTCCGCCAGTTCCCTGGCCTGCTGCCGCAGGGCGCGGCGGTGCTGCGCGAGCGCGATCGCCTGCTCGTTCCCGGTCTCGTACGGCGCGGCGTCGCCGAACACCTGTCTCCTGACCGCGAGGGAGTGCACGGTGCCGAAGAGCCAGGGAGTCAGCATGCCGACAATCATCAGAAAGGACGCCAGGGCCGGGGCATCGGTGTTGTCGTACAGCTCGGCGAGGTAGATCCACACGCCGGTCGCCGTGGCGTACCCGGCGGAGGCGAGCCCGTACCACACGCTGCGGCGGCGGATGGCCGCGTACATCATCGTGAAGGGGGTGCCGAAGCCGCAGGTGTACAGCGGGGCGAGCGCCCACAGGTAGCTGGGGGCGCTGGAAGGCCGCTGCACGGGCGGCGGCGTCGGCGGAATCGGTGGCGGCAGAGGTGGCAGCGGAGGTGGCAGCGGAGGTAGCGGCACAGGTGGCTGTGCGGGCGGCGGCGGATAGACGCCGTAGGGCCCCGGCTGCCCTGGCTGCCCGTACGGTCCCCGGTGCCGGTACGGACCCTGCGGTCCGTGTGGTCCCTGCGGTGGTCCCTGTGGTGGTCCCTGTGGTGGTCCCTGCGGTCCGGGCGGGTAACCTCCCGGCCCCCCATAGCCGTTCATGGTCCAGACGATACGTATTTGTCGGTCTGTGCGCGTCCCTCTTCTCCCCCACACCCTGTGGACAACCCTGGGGATGACGGTGTGGACGATGTGGAAAACATCTGGGATGGAGTCACACGTTCACTCGCCTCCGATAGTGCGCGATGATGAGCCTGTGGCGCGCATTCCAGGAGAAGGGTTGGCCAAGGGCCTGGCCGTGACCATGCGGCACATGCTGCGTAAGTCGGAGACGCAGCAGTACCCGGAGGTCCACCCCGACCTGCCCGCCCGCAGCCGGGGCGTGATCGCCCTGGTGGAGGAGAACTGCACCGTCTGCATGCTCTGCGCGCGCGAGTGCCCCGACTGGTGCATCTACATCGACTCCCACAAGGAGACCCTGCCGGCGCCCGAGGGCGGCGGCCGTCCGCGCGCCCGCAACGTGCTCGATCGCTTCGCGATCGACTTCTCGCTGTGCATGTACTGCGGCATCTGCATCGAGGTGTGCCCCTTCGACGCGCTGTTCTGGTCGCCCGAGTTCGAGTACGCCGAGTACGACATCCGTGACCTTCTGCACGAGAAGGACAGGCTGGGCGAGTGGGCGGCGACCGTGCCGCCGCCACCGGCCCACGAGGTGGGCGCCGAGTCGCCGAAGGAACTGTCGGCCGGTTCCCGCCCGGCGCCGGCCCGCCGTACGGCGCCTGTGAAGGGACCGGCCGAGGGCGCGTCCCCGGCGCAGGCGACCGCACAGGAGACAGCGCAGGAGACAGCGCAGGGGTCGGTGCGGGAGACCGCACAGGAGCCGGCACAGGAGACCAGGCGGGAAACGGCGCAGCCAACCGCGCGGGAGGCGGCGCGGGGACCGGCGGCGGAACCCGCGAAGGGACCGGAGGGCCGCCCGCGTCGTGAGCCGCCCAGGGCCATGCGCGACATCCGCTCCATCCGGCCGCCCGGCTCCCTGCCGAAGAACGCCGGGTCACCGCCGGAGAAGAAGGACGGGCCAGAGGGGGAGCGATGACCTCGCAGGCGCCGGGGTTGTGGCCGCCCTCGGGGCCTGAGGTCGTCTTCCTGCTGCTCGGCGCCGTCGCCGTCGGCTCGGCCCTGCTGGTCGTCACGACCAGGCAAATCGTCCACGCGGCGCTGTGGCTGGTCGTCTGCTTCGGCGCGCTCGCGGGCGGCTACCTGGTGCTGACCGCCGAGTTCGTCGCCTGGGTGCAGGTGCTGATCTACGTGGGCGCGGTCGTGGTGCTGCTGCTGTTCGGCATCATGCTGACCCGCGCGCCCATCGGGCCCTCCGCCGGCCTCGACTCCGGCAACCGGTGGGCCGCCGCGCTGGTCGCCGTCGCGACCGCCGCCGTGCTCGTCACCGTGGTCGTCACCGGCTTCCGCACGGCGTACGCGCCGCTCCATCCCGGGCAGGGGGCGGCCGAACCCCTGGGGGCGAGCGTCTTCCGCACCTGGGTGCTGCCGTTCGAGGCGCTGTCGGTGCTCCTGCTCGCCGCACTGATCGGCGCGATCGTCCTGTCCCGTACGGACATCAGGGGGCGGGAATGACCCGGTTATCGAGCTTATCGACCTTATCCACCTTATTGACCAGGCCGACGGCCCGGAGGCGGTGAGCGAGGTGCACGTCGTCTACCCGGTGGTGGTCTCCGCCCTGTTGTTCTCCATCGGTGTGTACGGCGTGCTGGCCCGGCGCAACGCGATCCTCGTGCTGATGTCGGTCGAGCTGATGCTCAACGCGGTCAACCTCAACCTGGTGGCCTTCGACGTCTGGCTCAGGGACCGCCTGCACGGCGGCCAGGTGCTGACGCTGTTCGTCATTGTGATCGCCGCGGCCGAGGTGGGGCTGGGGCTGGCCATCGTGCTGGCCGTCTTCCGCACGCGGCGGACCGTCGACGTCGATCGGTTGCGGGCGCTCGCCGAGGTCCCACCCGCGCCCGGTCCCTCGGCTGAGTCGGCCGGGGAGGGCGCCTCGTGACCGCCGTGGTGGCTCTGATCATCCTGCTGCCGTTCGCCGCCGCTGCCGCCGGGCTGCTGGCGACGCGCCTGGGCGCCCGAGATCTGCGCACCCGAGATTTGGGCGCCCGCACGGAACGGGCGGCGTACCGGAGGGCGGCGTGGTTCGCGATCGCCCCGGGCGCGGCGTCGGCGGCGCTCACGGTGTGGCTCGCCGTCGCCCTGGCGCGGGGAACGGGTGCGTCGGCAGGGCGGTTCTGGTCGGATCTGCTCCCCGGCCGGGCCGAGGGCACGCTGACGGTGGTCGAGACGGGATCGGTTCCGATCTCCCTGACTCTGCGGGCCGACGGATTGTCAGTGCTCGCGGGCATCCTGGTCGTCGTGGTCGCGCTGGCGGTGCAGGTCTACTCGGTCGGGTACATGCGGGACGAACCCCGCTACCCGTCCTACAGCGCGTTCGTCAGCCTGTTCACCAGCGCCATGCTGCTCGTGGTCTACGCGGGGGATCTCATCGTCCTCTACGTCGGCTGGGAGATCATGGGCCTGTGCTCCTACCTGCTCATCGGGCACTGGTGGGAGGACCGGGCCAACTCCCGGGCGGCGGTCAAGGCGTTCCTGGTCACCCGGCTCGGCGACGTCGGCTTCCTGTTCGGGATCTTCACCCTGGGCCTGTCGGCGGGGAGCTTCCGGATCGACGACGTGCTGCGCGCAGATCTCCCCAAGGGCACGCTGGTCGCCGCGACGCTGCTGCTGCTCGCCGGGGTCGCGGGCAAGAGCGCTCAGGTGCCGCTGCAGACCTGGCTGCCCGACGCGATGGCCGGCCCCACCCCGATCAGCGCGCTCATCCACGCGGCCACGATGGTGGCGGCCGGGATCTTCGTCGTCGCCCGGCTCTATCCCGTCTTCCTCGCGGCGCCGCCCACGCTCGACGTGCTGGGTGTGGTCGCGGCCGTCGGCATGCTGGGCGCCGCGCTCGCCGCGCTCGCGCAGGACGACCTCAAGCGCGTGCTGGCCTACTCGACGATCAGCCAGCTCGCCTACATGGCCGCCGCACTGGCCGCCGGGTCCGACCGGGCGGCGATGTTCCATCTGGTGTCGCACGGCGCGTTCAAGGCCCTGCTGTTCCTCTGCGCGGGCCTGGTGATCCACCACGTCGGCTCGAACCTGATCAGTCACATGGGCGGCCTGCGCACCGCCCTTCCGGTGACGTTCTGGACGATGACCATCGGTTTCGCCGCGCTCGCCGGGCTGCCGCCCGCGAGCGGCTTCTTCAGCAAGGACGCGGTGATCTCGGCGATCGAGCACGGGACGGGACCGGCCCAGCTGTTCGTGTACGCGTCGGCGCTGCTGACCGTGGGGGTGACCGGGGCGTACGCCGCCCGCGCCTGGCTGCGCACGTTCTTCGGCCCGGCCCGGATCGAGCCGCTCGCCGAGCCGCCGCCCGGTGTCGCCCACGTCTTCGACGGCCGCGAGGCGCCCCCGTCGATGCTGTGGCCGGCAGGCGTGCTGGCCGTGCCCGCCCTGCTGCTCGGCCTCGCCGGTTCGGCGGCCGGTGTGCGGGTCGAGTGGGGATCGGCGGCCGTCAGCCTCGCCGTCGCGCTGCTCGGCGCCGGGATCGTGTACGCCCTGTGGCGGGCCGCGCCCGAGCAGGACCCCGCCCGGCTGCTCGGCCCGTTCCGGGTCCCGTGCGAGCGGGCCTTCTACGTCGACGCCGCGTACGCGGCGCTGGTCGCCCGGCCCGTCCTGCGCCTGGCCAGGGGGGTGGTCCGCACGGACGCGCGGGTGGTGGACGGTGCGGTCCGGGGCTCCGGCCGCGCGACGCTCGGCCTTTCCGGCCTGGTGCGGCTCGCCCAGAACGGCAACGCGCAGCTCTACGTCACCGGCCTGCTCGCCGGGCTCGTGCTGATCGCGGTCGCGGCGGTGGTGATGACATGATGCGGCCGGCTCGTCGGCGGGGCTCGTGCCGGTCGCGGTCGCGGCGGATCGGACCGGCGGCGCGTGGTCTTCCGGGTGGTGGTGACGAGTGAGCTGGCTGCCGATCGCGCTCGTGGCCGTCCCGCTGCTGGGGGCCGTCGCCTTCGCCGTCCCGGCCGTACGGGACAGGGCGGTGGCCTGGGGGATCGCCGTCTCCGCCGTGGTGCTGGTCCTCGCCGTCGCGCTCGCCGCGGTCTTCGACCACGCGCGCCCCGCCGCGATGCAGGCGCAGACCGACCTGCCGTGGATCCCGGGCCTCGGCCTGCGGTTCCACCTTGGCGTGGACGGCGTCTCGCTGCCGCTCGTCGTGCTGACCGCGCTGCTGACGTTCCTGTGCTTCGTCCACCTCGCCGGGCACCCACCCGCGGGCGGACGCTTGGGCGCGCTGGTCGTCACGCTGCTCGTGCTCGAAGTCGGCATGATCGGCACGTTCCTCGCCCTCGACCTGCTGCTGTTCTTCGTGTTCTTCGAGGTCGTGCTGGTCCCGATGTATTTCGTGATCGCCCTGTGGGGCGGCGCGGGCAGGCGGGCGGCGGCCGTGAAGTTCATCCTCTACACCCTGCTCGGCTCGGCCGTCCTCCTCATCGGGCTGCTCGTCGTCTGGACGCAGGCCGGCACGCTCGACATGGTGGCGCTGGCCGGGCGCCACGGCTCGGGCATCGCCCGGTCGGCGCAGATCCTCGCCTTCCTCGCCATCGGCCTCGGCCTGGCGGTGAAGACGCCCATGTGGCCGCTGCACACCTGGCTGCCCGACGCGCACACCGAGGCGCCGACCGTCGGCTCGGTCCTGCTCGCGGGCGTGCTGCTGAAGATGGGCTCGTACGGCTTCGCCAGGATCGCGATCCCGGTGCTCCCCGAGGGCGCGGCGGCACTGGCCCCCTGGCTCGGCGCGTTCGCCGTGGTCGGCATCGCGTACGGATCGCTCGCCTGCCTCGCCCAGCGCGATCTCAAACGGATGATCGCCTACTCGTCCGTCGGCCACATGGGCTTCGTGCTGCTCGGGTTCGCCTCGCTCACGCCGGTGGGCCTGAACGGCGCCCTGTTCGCCAACGTCGCCCACGGGCTGATCACCGGCCTGCTGTTCTTCCTCGCCGGAGCCGTCAAGGAGCGGTACGGCACGGCCGACATGGTCCGGCTGTCCGGCGGCATGCTGCGCCGCCTGCCGTACGTCGGGTCGCTGCTGACCTTCGCCTGCGTCGCCTCGCTGGGCCTGCCCGGCCTCGCCGGATTCTGGGGGGAGATGCTCGCGCTTCTCGGCGCGTTCCGCCCGGCCGCCGGGCTCTCCCGGCCGCTGTTCCTGGTGTTCATGGCCGTCGGCGGGCTCGGCACGGTGCTCACCGCGGCCTACTTCCTGGTCATGCTCTCGCGGGTGACGCACGGCCGGGCGGTCGAGACCATCCTGCCCGCCGGGCCTGTCGAGCCGCTGGGGCCGCCGGAGCCGCCGGAGCCGCCGGAGCCACTGTGGCCGCCGGGGCCGCCGCTCGCCACCGCAGAAGGCGTACGCGAGGTGCTGAGCGAGGCGGGGGAGGGCGCGGAACCGGTCGAGCCCGTCGCGACGGGAGCCGCCGTGGCCGCCCTGGCAGGGCTGGGCAGGGAGGGCATGGAGCAGCGCGCGAGCGCCGCGGTGGACGACGGCGAGGCCGGTGTGACGGGTGCCGCCGGGGCCCTCGGGCCGGGTGTCGCCGGTGCCGCGGAGGCGGGCCGGGGGCGGCGGACCTTCGGGGACGTCACCGCGTGCGAACTGGCGGCCTGGCTTCCGCTGGTGGCGCTGATCGTGCTGTTCGGCCTGTGGCCGAAGGCCCTGCTCGCCGTCACCACGCCCGCCGTCCAGTCGCTCCTCGGATCGGGGGTGGCGCCATGACGGGCGGGGTCATCCAGTCCATCGATTACGCCGCCGTGGCGGCGCCGCTGGTCCTCGCGCTGGTGGCCGGGCTCGTGCTGCTGCTCGACGCGTTCCTGCCCGCCCGCCCCGGCGGGGCGCGGGTGCTCGGTCTCGTCACGCTCGGCGGCCTGGTCGCCGCCCTGGCGGTGGTGGCCGTCCAGGCCGCGAGCGGCGCGACCCGGCGCACGTTCTGCGTTCCCGCCTCCCTCGGCGGCGGGTCCGTCCCGGGCCGGGGCGCCGCGGCGTCGTGCTCGTTCGTCGTGGACCGCTTCACCCTGGTCATCGCGGCGGTCGTGCTGGCGGCCGGGGTGGTCGTCGTGCTGCTGTCGATGACGGAGATCGCCGGGTCCGCGGAGCGCGGCCGGATCCCGGCCGGGGAGTGGTACTTCCTGCTGGCGGCCACGCTGGCCGGGGCGGTCCTGCTGCCGGCCTCCCGCGATCTCATCATGCTGGTCGTGTCGCTGGAACTGGTGTCGCTGCCGGTCTTCGCGCTGACCGCGCTCAGGCGCCATGAGGGCCGCGCGTCCGAGGCGGCCCTCAAGCTCTTCCTGGTCTCCGTGGTCTCCACGGCGATCACGTTGTTCGGCGTCTCGCTGCTCTACGGGGTGACCGGCTCGGTCCACCTCGATCGGATCGAGGCCGCCCTGCGGACGGCGGGGAACACGGCCGGGGCCACGGCCGGGGCCACGGCAGGGGACATGGCTCAGGTCACGGCGGCGGCGGTCGTGCTGGTGGTGGCGGGCTTCGCGTTCAAGATCGCCGCGGTGCCGTTCCACTTCTGGGCGGGAGACGTGTACCAGGGCGCCCCGGTCCCGGTCGCGGCGCTGCTGTCGGTGGTGTCCAAGGCGTCGGGCTTCGCCGGGCTGATTCTCCTGCTGACGTCCGCGCTGCCGGGGAGGGCGGCGCTGTGGGCTCCCGGAGTGGCGGTCGTCGCCGCCCTGACGATGACGGCGGGCAACGTCCTCGCGATGCGGCAGCGCGCGGCCGTCCGGCTGCTGGCCTGGTCGTCGGTCGCGCAGTCGGGCTACATCCTGGCGCCGCTGGCCGCCTACGCCGCCGAACCCCGCGCGGCCGTCGGCGCGTCGGTCGCCTATCTCGTCTTCTACGCCGCGATGAACCTGATCGCCTTCGCGGTGGTCCTGCTGGTGGCGCGGCTGCCCGAGGGCCAGGACCTGGAGGCGTACCGGGGGCTGGCGCTGCGGAGTCCCGCCGCCGGACTGTCCCTCGCCTTCGCCCTCGTCTGCCTGGCCGGGCTGCCGCCGGGGCTCGCCGGCCTGTTCGCGAAGATCGTCGTCTTCCGGGCCGTCGTGGACGGCGGGCTCGGCTGGCTGGCCGTGGTCATGGCGGCCAACACGGTGGCCGGGCTGTACTACTACATCGCCTGGTCCGCCCGGCTGTTCGCGCCGCCCGCGGCGGGCGAGAGCCGTACGGTCTCGACGAGAGCGGCGGCGGGGGTCGCCGCCGCCGTCGCGGTCGCCGTCACCGTGGTCTTCTCCGTCGCCCCGCAGGTGGTGCTGTCCGTCACAGGGTGAGGCGCGTCACGGGGAACGTTCGTCCAGGACATGCGCGTTGGTAGGGCTGGACGCACCGAGCTGGACACACCGAGCTGGACACACCGAGCTGGACCACCGAACCGGACACACCGAACCGGACATACCGAGCTGGACATACCGAGCTGGGAGGAGGAGGCGTGCACCACAACCGCCTGCGCACCGCGGTCCTGCTGGGGGTGCTGTCCGCGTCGCTCCTGGTGGCCGGGGCCTGGCTGGGGGGCGGCACGGGTGCCCGGATCGCCGTCGTGGTCGCCCTCGCGGTCAGCGGTGTCGCCTACTTCCGCGCCGACAGGATCGCGCTGTCGGCCATGCGGGCCAGGCCCGTGGCCGAGGTGGAGCAACCGGTCCTCTACCGTGTCGTCCGCGAGCTGTGCACCGAGGCCCGCGCGCCGATGCCCCGCCTGTACGTGTCCCCGACGATGCAGCCCAACGCGTTCGCCACCGGGCGCAACCCGCGTGACGGGGTCGTGTGCGTCACGCACGGCCTCCTCGGGCTGCTGGACGAGCGCGAACTCAAGGGCGTGCTCGGCCACGAGCTGTCGCACATCCACAACCGGGACGTCCTGATCTCCTCGGTCGTGGGCGCGCTGGCCACCATGATCACGTACTTCGGGTACGCCGGCCTGTTCTTCGGCTCCGACGACGACGAGGGCCCGGGGTTCCTCGGCGCCATCCTCGTGATGATCCTCGGCCCGGTCGCGGCCACGATGATCCAGATGGCGATCGCGCGCTCGCGGGAGTTCGCGGCCGACGACGCGGGCGTACGGCTGACGGGCGACCCGCTGGCCCTCGCCTCCGCGCTGCGCAAGATCGAGATGGAGGTCCGCAGGCTGCCGCTCCCCGAGAACGGCAGGCTCGCCTCCGCCGGCCACATGATGATCGTCAATCCGTTCCGGGGCACCCGGATCGGCAGGCTGTTCGCGACCCATCCGCCGGTCGCCGCGCGGATCGCCCGCCTGGAGCGGATGGCCGGCTACCGGCGGTGACGCGGGCGCGTTCAGGAATGCCGGGCGACCGGGTCGGTCTCCGCGGCCGCCAGCGCGGGCAGCCCGTCGATGCTCTCCCGGTTGTGCTTGGCGCGGTAGTCCCGCCGCTGCTGCACGTCCTTGCGCCCCGCCCACTCGTCGAGCAGCGTCCGGTCCTGCTCGTACGCCATGAACGGCACCGAGTAGCCGCACGAGTCGGCGATGCGGTCGCAGCTCACGACGATGACCGACCGCACCCCCGGATGCGGGCCGAAGAGCGCGAGCAGGCCGGCGAAGTCGGCGTCCCGGGGGGTCACGACCCGGCCGGTGCCGAAGAGGCGGACGATCTTGGGCGGCCCGCTGAAGGCGCAGAACATCAGCGTGACGCGGCCGTTCTCGCGGACGTGGGCGATGGTTTCCACGCCGCTGCCGTCGAGGTCCAGGTAGGCCACCGTCGTGTCGTCGATGACCGCGAAGGTGTCGGAGTATCCCTTGGGGGACACGTTGACGTGGCCGCCACGCTCCGGAGCGGTCGCGACGAAGAAGACCGGCTGCGTAGTGACGAACTCGCGCAGCCGGTCGGTGAGCTTCTCGTAGACCTTGCCCATATCGGGACGATAACCCGGGTCATTCGCCGGGCAACCACCAGGTCCACAAACTGGACCTCACCCGGAAGGAGTCCAGCTTCGCGGTGGCGCCGGTGCCGGTGTCGAGGCCGCGTACGACGACGTGGTGCGTCTCGCCGGTCTTCACCGAGTCGAGGGTCTCCCAGAGCTTGAGGCCGCCGTCGGGGGTCCACTCCAGCCGCTTGGCCGACTCGTTCCTGGGCACGCGCACGTCCACGGCCTCGCCCACGGTGTCGTTCGACAGGTCGTACACCCGGAGCCGCTGCTTTCCGGACGGGGTGGTGATCAGCACCGCCACGGAGGAGCCGTCGTCGGCGAGCGCCATCGGGCTGTTGTTGGCCACGACCTGCGGCACGATCTGGGTGTTCGTCCGCCGCCCATCCTCGTCGTACACGCTGAACTGGCTGGTGTTCTCGGCGGTCCCGCGGGAGACGAGCACGTGCTTCCCGTCGGGGCTGAAGCCGACCACCGCCGCGTCGGCCCGGATCTTGCGCACCTTCCCCGTACGGATGTTCACGATGAGGGACGGCAGCTTGTCGTCCTCGTCGTAGTAGTCGACCGTGAGCAGGCCGCCGTCCCGCGACAGGGACGTGGCGAGGTCCCCCATGCCGATGCCCTTGGGCAGCTTCGACACCGAGCGGGGGAGCACGCGGACCTTGTTCGTGGTCACGTCGCGGACGACGAGCAGGCCGTCCTTCTTCCTGAAGTACGACACCTGCCGGCCGTCGCCGCTGACCGACAGGGGCGTGTACGACCCCTTGTCGATCTTTCCCTTCGCCGTGCGCGGGAACACCTGGGCGTCCTTGAGCACGTTGTCACGGCCGTTGCCGAGCGCGAGGTGCCACGAGCCGCAGGGGAAGTAGTCGTCCTTCTTGCTGCAGGACTTCAGCCAGGCGTACCGGACGGTGGACGCGGAGGACGACGCCGTGGCGGAGGCGGCTCCCGTACGCGCCTGCGCCTGGGCGGTCCCGGCGAGGGCGGTCAGCGCCATGGTGGCCGCCGCCGAGAGTGCGAGGATCGCGGGCTTTCTCATCGGGCTTCCTTTCGTCTCGCCTGGATAGATGCGGTGCGGCGGCGAAAGGTTCTGTCACGAATCAGCCACGCCAAGATCTCTACACCTTCGGCGGGGAAAGGGATGGAAGCCGGGCGCTGCGGTACATGCGCCAGACCACCGACTTCACCTGCGGGCCGGTGGCGCCGTAGCCGGCCCTGGCCGGGCTGGGGCTGTGGGGTCCTGTGAGGAGGAGCTGCGGCTGTGGCGCGAGGCGATCACCGTGGCCCGGCTGCGACCCTCTGGTCTCGCCGCTCGCGGCCGGCCGGGGCGCCACCCCGGAGGTGCTGCCGGGGGCGCTCCGGACGTCAGACGCCGAGGGTCGCGGGGTCAGAGGACCTTGGACAGGAACGCCTGGGTGCGAGCGTGCTGGGGGTTGGCCAGCACCTCGCGGGGGACGCCCTGCTCGACGATGACACCTTCATCCATGAACACCAGCGAGTCGCCGACCTCTCTGGCGAAGCCCATCTCGTGCGTCACGACGACCATGGTCATGCCCTCACTGGCCAGGTCCCTCATCACGTCCAGGACTTCGCCGACGAGTTCCGGGTCCAGGGCGGAGGTGGGCTCGTCGAACAGCATGAGTTTGGGCTGCATCGCGAGTGCGCGCGCGATGGCGACGCGCTGCTGCTGCCCGCCGGACAACTGGGACGGGTAGTTGCCCATCCGGTCGGACAGGCCGACCCGGTCGAGCAACTGCTCCGCTCTGGCCTTGGCCGCGTCCTTGCTCTCGCCCTTCACGAGGATCGGCGCCTCCATGACGTTCTGCAGGGCCGTCATGTGCGGGAAGAGGTTGAACCGCTGGAACACCATGCCGATGTCCCTGCGCTGCGCCGCGACCTCCTTCTCGCGCAGCTCGTACAGCTTGTCACCGCGCTGGCGGTAGCCGACGAGGTGCCCGCCCACCCACAGCCGGCCCGCGTCGATCTTCTCCAGATGGTTGACACAGCGGAGGAAGGTGGACTTCCCCGAGCCGGAGGGGCCGACGATGCACATCACCTCGCCCTGCCGGACCTGAAGGTCGATGCCCTTCAGCACCTCGACGTGGCCGAACTTCTTGCAGACCTGCTCGGCCTTCACCATCAGGCCGTCGTCCGGGACGTCCGCCGGGGCGTTCGTCGTCTCACTCACCGCGCGTGCCCCTTGCCGTAGTACCGCTCAAGGTAGTGCTGGCCGATCATCATCAGCGACGAGAGGAAGAGGTACCAGACACAGGCCATGATCAACATGGGGATGATCTGGTACGTGTTCGAGTAGATGCTCTGCACCGTGAAGGTCAGCTCCGTGTACGGCACGGCCGCCACCAGCGCGGTGTTCTTCAGCATCGAGATCGCCTCGTTGCCGGTGGGCGGTGCGATCACCCGCATGGCCTGGGGCAGGATGATCCGGCGCAGTGCTTGGGTCCGCGTCAGGCCGAGCGCGCTGGCCGCCTCCTGCTGGCCGACGTCGACCGACTGGATGCCACCGCGCACGATCTCGGCCATGTAGGCCGCCTCGTTGAACACCAGGCCGAGCGCCGCCGCGGCGGCCGCGCTGTACAGCGCGTTGGTATGTGCGGTGACGAACTCGGGGCCGAACGGGATGCCCAGGCCGAGGGTGGGGAACAGCGCCCCGATGTTGCCCCAGATCAGCAGTTGCGTGAACAGCGGCGTGCCGCGGAACACCCAGATGTAGATCCAGGCCGCGCCGCGCAGCAGCGGGTTGGCCGAGAGCCGCATCAGGGCGAGCACGATGCCAAGGAGCACGCCGCCGCCCATGGCGGCGACGGTCAGCCAGATCGTGTTGCGCACGCCCTGGAGCACCGGAGGCGCGAACAGGTACTTGAGCTGCTCGGACCAGTTGTAAGCCTCGTTGGTGACGAGGTTGTTGACCAGCATCGCGGCCAGCACCAGGACCGCCACGGCCGCCACCCAGCGGCCGGGGTGGCGTACTGGGACGGCCTTGATCGTCCCGATTCGCGACTCCGACCCACCCGCAGACATGGATCAGCCGCCAGCGCCGTTGATCACAGGATCCTTGATGGCGCCGTCCTGGACGCCCCACTTCTCCAGGATCTTGGTATAGGTGCCGTCCGCCATCAGCTCCTTCAGCGCGCCGAGCACGGCGTCCTTGAAGGTGCCGGAGTTCTTGCCGATGGCGAAGCCGTAGGGGGCGGCGTCGTACACCTGGCCGATCGTCTCCAGCTTGTCGCCGGTCTGCTTGATCGCGTAACCCACGATGGGCGAGTCCGCCAGCATGCCGTCGATCTTGCCGGATACCAGGTCGGCGTTGACCTCGGTCTGGCCCTTGCGGACGACCTGCTCGATCGCGGGCTTGCCGTCCTTGACGCACTTCTCGCTACGTGCCTTGATGTCGTCCACCTCGACCGTGCCCTGCTGGACGCCGATCTTCTTGCCGCAGGCGTTGTCGGGGTCGACGCCGTTCGGGTTGCCCTTCAGGGCGGCCCACGAGACACCGGCGGAGTAGTACGTCACGAAGTCGACGACCTTCTCGCGCTCCGGGTTGTCGGTGAAGGACGAGACCCCGAGCTCGTACTTGCCCGACTGGATGCCCGGAATGATCGTGTCGAAGCCGGCGTTCTGGAACTCGGCCTTGAGCCCGAGCTTGGCGGCCAGCGCCTCACCCAGTTCGACCTCCCACCCGACGATCTTCTGGGTGGCCGGGTCGACGGACTCGTTGGGCGGGTAGGACGCGTCGCTACCGATCAAGATCTTGCCGTCCGCGGCGATGTTCTGCGGCACGAGCTGCGCCAGGGTGCTTGTGGCGCTGGGGATCGGGGCGGCGGTGTCGGTCCCGGTCGTGCCGTCGCCACATGCCGAGAGGGTCAGCCCCGCGGCGATGGCCAGGGCGCCGGTCACTGCGAGCCGACGCCGCATTATCGATCGTGAGAGCACGAGGCACTCCTTGGTTCTAATAGGTCGGCTCGTGCTCTGCCGCGCGAGGAGAGCCGTGCCTGGTGGCAGGGACGGCCTGTGCCAGGAGCGGTGATGACGCCTCGGTTGCAGAGAACGGCCAGCAGGGCGATGCTCCTTAGTGACTTCTGTGATGGGACACGTTATCCCAAATTTAGGCATCGACTGCAACCCTTCCGTCCCGTCTGTTGCTCCCTGTCGTTTTCGCTGCGGCTGCTTGCGTGCCTCGCCCCGTAGTCGGGAGAAGCCTCGTGCTCGGGAGAAGCCGAGGCGTCCTGATGTGAGGCGCGGGCGGCTTCGTCCCGTGGGTGATCGCGCCGCCGGTGCGGGGTCCGGGCGCCCATCTTGCGGGTGACGGCCCTCGCGGCATGCCGGAGTCGGAGACGTGGAAACAGCACCCCCAACAGCACGGGAGTGCTGTTCGTGCGATCCGCTCACAAGTGAGGCGATGGGTGTGGCGGGGATATATCACGCTCACATGACAATCGGTCGTAATGGGCGGACTGAGCTGTATTCCTGTCCTTAACTCTCCAGTTATGGGCGATTGACGAGAAGGCGGCAATTGATCGATCGCTACGGCCACGGTCGCTTCCTGCCGTGCCGGTGCGGCATCGGCCGGCACGGCAAGCACTCCGCCGTCCGCACGCTACAGCGTGCAGACGCCGGACGTAGTTCCTATGCCGATCGCGCACCCGGCTACTGGGG
The DNA here is from genome assembly GCF_040644635.1 of Microbispora sp. NPDC046933. Taxonomy (NCBI): domain Bacteria; kingdom Bacillati; phylum Actinomycetota; class Actinomycetes; order Streptosporangiales; family Streptosporangiaceae; genus Microbispora; species Microbispora sp. NPDC046933. Next base: position 23,031 of record NZ_JBEYWW010000063.1, read on the forward strand.
GGCGTATATCTCGCGCGAATCGGCAAGGCGTGATGGCTGAGGCGACGACGCGAGATTTTCCGGCCAGTCGGAAGCGGTGTGAGACAGCCACGCGTATTGCCTCATGTGAAGAAGCTCCCGGCGAATACACACCCATGCCGTAACAGTCTGGGCTCCAGGCTCAGGGGTGCATGCCCTCGGTCAGCATGTTGAACCGTTCGAGCATCCGCGCGAGCAGCCGTACGTCCTCCTCCGGCCAGGCGGCCAGCAACGTGCGCAGCTGGCCCTCGCGCGCGGCCCGCGCGTCGTCGAGCCGCCTGCGGCCCTCGGGGGTGAGGGCCAGCAGGTGGGCCCGGCCGTCCTCGGGGTCGGGGCTTCGGCTGATCAGCCCCAGCTCCTCCAGCACCTTGAGCTGGCGGCTGATCGTCGCCCGGCCGACCCGCAGGTAGGCGGCCAGGTCGCTGGACCGCATCGGCGAGCTCTGGTCGATGCGGACCAGCAGGCCGTACGCGCCGGGGTCCAGCTCGGGATGCACCTTGCGCCCCATCCCGGCGGAGAACGCCTTGGCGCGCCGCAGCAGGATGGCGAGCTGCCGCTCGACCGCGCAGTACGCCTCGCGTTCGCCGGCCGTGGGCGGTCGGGGAGCGATCTCCGCCTCCGTCATGGCCTGCCTCCTCCTGACTGCGTGTGGCAGGGGGTCTACCCGCGCACCGCCTGGATGTCCAGCTCTACTTTCAGTGTCGCGCCGATCAGCGAGATCCCGGCCTGGACGACCTGGTTGTAGGTCATGGCGAAGTCCTCGCGGCGCAACTCCGTGACCGCGCGGAACGCCGCCCGCAGCCCGCCCCACAGGTCCGGTCCCGTGCCGAGGTACGTCATGTCGAGGTCGACCGGGCGGCTGACGCCGCTCAGCGTCAGCACGCCGTGCACCGTCCACCGGTCCGGGCCCGCCGGCGACAGCCCGGTGCTCCGGTACGTGATCACCGGGTGCACCGGGACGTCGAGGAAGTCCGCCGAACGCAGGTGATCATCGCGCATCTTGCTGCCCGTGTCGATGGACTCGGCGACGATCTCGGCGACCACGGACGACTCCTCCGGGGTGGCGCCCATGTCGATCCGGCCGGAGAACTCGGTGAACCGCCCCTGCACGCTGCTGAGGCCGAGATGCCGGGCCGTGGCCGCGATCTTCGAGTGTTCCGGGTCGATCGTCCACACGCCGGGCGGCGGAAGCTCCGTGCCGCCCTGCCGGGCCAGCACCAGCGTGCCGGCCTCGGCGGCGCCCGAGGCGGTCGCGATCGCGGTGGACGCGGCCGGCGCGTACCCGATCGCGGTCGCGACCACCGTGTAGACCCCCGGCGGCAGCGGGGCGGTGACGACCTGCCCGTCGGCGTCCGCCTCCGCCCGCGCCACCTGGCGGCCGGTCGCGTCCGTCACGGTGACGATCGCGTGCTGGACGGCCCAGCCGTCCTTGCTCCGCACCAGGGCGTGCAGCCCCCTGGGGACCGTCTCGGAGACGCTCATCGCTCGTGCCCCAGCCACACGTCGTACGGCTCGTCGCCCTGGCCGCCCAGGTTCAGCGTGCTCGCCACGGGCGGGTAGCCGCTGGCGACGATGGTGTACTGCCCGCCGGTCAGGTCGGTGAAGGCGTACTCGCCGTCCTCGCCGGTGGTCGCCACGCCCACCACGTTGCCGGCGGCGTCGAGCAGCGTGACCCTGGCGTCGGCCAGCGGCACGCCGTCCTTGACGCGGACCGTGCCCCGCACCCGCGCGCCGGGCAGCAGCACGACGTCGTGCCGGGTCTGCCCGGTGCCCAGCACCTCGATCGGGACGGCGGCCGGACGGTACGCCGCGCCGCTGACCGTGAGCGTGTAGGTGCCGGCCACGATGCCGGAGAAGGAGAAGCCGCCCTCGGCGTCGGTCGAGCTCGTGGCCACGACCTCGCCGCGCACGTCGGTCACCACGACCACCGCCTCGGCGACCGGTGACCCGTCCGTCCCGCGTACGGTGCCGACGAGCCGGCCCGAGGCCGCGAGCACCATGTCGAAGTCCACCGGCTGGTCGCCCACGACCAGCGTCGCCACCTGCGGCTCACGGTCGCCCGCCGACGCGATCAGCACGTACGTCCCGCCGCCCGGCGTCCCGAGCGCGTAGCCCCCGTCGTCCCGGGTGACCGTACGGCCGAGCTGGTGGCCCCGCACGTCGATCAGCGTGAGCGTGGCGCGGCCCACGGGCAGGCCGTCCTGGCCCTTGACGAACCCGCGGATCTCCACGCCGTCCATCCCGCCCGGGCCGTGCGTCTCCATGGCGACCGCGGCGTACGGCTGGGCCTGCGTGGCGGTGAGGACCTGTGCGTTCAGGGGCTGCGCGCTCAGGGGCTGCGTGGAGGCGTGGCCGTTCGGCGAGGAGATCCCGGCGTCGGCCGTGATCTGCCGCTGCCTGTCGCGCTGCTGCCTGTCTCGCTGGGCGTGGCGTCCGGTCGCGGCGCCGTTCCGCTGGTGGGCGACCTCGGGGTCGAGGGTCTCGTCGATCTCCGCCTCGTCGGCGCGGACGGTGATCGCGGTGGTCCGCAGCGGGACCTCCTTGATGAACAGCACGGCGATCAGCGCGAGGAGGGTGAGCGGCGCCGCGTAGAGGAACAGGTCGCCGATGCCGTGGCCGTACGCGCTCTCCACCGCGGTGCGGATAGGGGCGGGCAGCGAGGAGAGCTTCGGGATCGCGCCGCTCTCCTGGCCGGTGCCGCCGTGGACGCCCAGCGCGGCCAGGGCGTCCGCCAGGTAGCGCTTGACGCGGTCGCCCATCAGAGCGCCGAGGGCCGAGACGCCGATCGCGCCGCCGAGGGAGCGGAAGAACGAGACCACCGAGCTGCCCGCGCCCAGGTCCTCCGCACGGACCTGGTTCTGCACGGCGAGAACGAGGTTCTGCTGACTCATGCCGATGCCGACGCCGACACAGAACATGAATATCGCGACGAGCCAGTAGTCGGTGTCGTACCGCAGCGTGCCCATCAGGGCGAACCCGGCGGTGAGGAAGAACGTGCCGGAGACCAGGAAGACCTTCCAGTGGCCGGTGCGGGTGATGATCTGCCCGGAGACCGTGGAGGAGATGGCCAGGCCGAGGATCATCGGCAGCGTCATCAGGCCGGCCACCGTGGGCGTCTCGCCCCGGGCGAGCTGGAAGTACTGGCTGAGGAAGGTCGTGCCGCCGAACATCGCGACGCCGACCAGCACGCTGGCGACCACGCTGAGGCTGACCGTCCGGATCCGGAACAGGCGCAGCGGGACGATGGGCTCGCTCACCTTCGACTCGACCACGAGGAAGAGCGCCGCGAGCACGACCGCGCCGCCGACCATCGCGCCGGTCTGCCACGACCACCAGTCGTACTTGTTGCCGGCGAAGGAGACCCAGATCAGCAGCAGCGAGACCGCGGCGGTGATCAGCGTCGCGCCGCCCCAGTCGATGCGAACGTCGCGCTTCACGACCGGCAGGTGCAGGGTCTTCTGCAGCACGATCAGCGAGAGGATCGCGAACGGCACGCCGACGTAGAAGCACCAGCGCCAGCCGAGCCACGAGGTGTCGACGATGAGGCCGCCGACGAGAGGGCCGCCGATCGTGGCGACGGCGAACACCGCGCCCAGGTAGCCGGAGTAGCGGCCGCGCTCCCGCGGCGAGATCATCGCCGCCATGATCACCTGGGCGAGGGCGGTGAGGCCGCCGGCACCCAGGCCCTGGATCACCCGTGCCGTGATCAGCATGCCGGAGTTCTGCGACAGACCGGCGATCGCCGAGCCGATGACGTAGACGGCCAGTCCGAGCTGGATGAGGATCTTCTTGCTCATCAGGTCGGCGAGCTTGCCCCAGATCGGGGTGGACACCGTCGTGGCGAGCAGGGTCGACGTGATCACCCAGGTGTAGGTGGTCTCGTCCGCGTGCAGTTCCGCGGTGATCGTGGGGAGCGCGTTCGACACGACGGTCGACGACAGGATCGCGACGAACATCCCCAGCATCAGCCCCGACAGCGCCTCCAGGATCTCCCGGTGCGTCATCGCGGGGGACGCCGTGCCTGGCGGCGTCTCCCTCGTCATCGCATTCGCCATCGAAGTCCTTCCCCGTGTGATCAAACTTAGTTTCCCTAAGCAATCATATGCTGATCGTTGCTTCGGGCAACCAAATGGTCATGGTCCCGGGATTCGCCGGAGATGACGAAGGCCCTGAACCCGCAGGTCAGGGCCTTCTGGTGCTTGTCAGGATGTGACGCGTATCACCGGTAGTTGACGAACTGGAGGGCGATGTCGAGGTCCTTCCCCTTGAGCAGGGAGATCACCTCCTGGAGGTCGTCCTTCTTCTTGGAGCTAACCCGGAGTTCCTCGCCCTGGATCTGCGCCTTCACGCCCTTCGGGCCCTCGTCCCGGATGAGCTTGGAGATCTTCTTGGCGTTCTCCTGGTCGATGCCCTCCTTGAGGGACACCATCAGGCGGTACTCCTTGCCGGACAGCTTCGGCTCGCCCGCGTCCAGGATCTTGAGGGACAGGTTGCGCTTGACGATCTTCTCCTTGAAGACGTCGAGAACCGCGTTGGCCCGTTCCTCGCTGTTCGCCTTGATCTCGATGTCCTTCTGCCCCGACCAGGAGATGCTCGCGCCGGTGCCCTTGAAGTCGAAGCGGTGCCCGACCTCCTTGACCGTCTGGTTCAGGGCGTTGTCGACCTCCTGCCGGTCGATCTTGCTCACCACGTCGAAACTGCTGTCGGCCATCGGTGTCCGTGTCCTCTCTCCGTTGCCCTTCGAGATTAGTGGGCGCGGATGTGATCAGAGGTCTTTCCTCATCACGACGCGAGGCGCCACCTCGATGCCGAGGGCCCGTTCGTGCTCGACCAGTCTGGTGAGTTCAGGCCCCCACTCGTCGGGCTGTACGACGCGGAAGCCCCGCCGGGCGTACCAGGGCGCGTTCCACGGCACGTCCCGGAACGTCGTCAGCGTCACCGCGGCGGTATCGGCCCGCCTGGCCGCTGCGAAGACGGCATCGAGGAGTTTGGTCCCGATCCCCCGGTTGCCGTGGCCCGGATGCACGGCGATCTGCTCCAGGTGGGTCAGGCCGTCGACCACCCCGAGCAGGGCGAACCCCACCGGCGGCCGGCCGGCCACGATGACGCGGCCGGGATCGCCGCACTCCTCGATGACCGTGGTGCCCGGCGGGAAGACGATGCCGAGCGGCACGAACATCTCATCCGCCGCTCTCTCGATTTCCGCCAGGGACGCGAGGTCGGCCGGCTCGGCCTGTCTGATCACCGTCCCACTATGGCCGGTGAACCGCCCAGCCCGCTTCCGACTTTCCGGGGCCCTCCGCCGGCCGGTGATCACGTGAGGCGGCCGAGCCGGAACCCATGTCACGTCCACCCGGGAAGTCCGCTATTCTTCTACCTGTCGCCGCAGCGAGCGGAAGACAAGGCAGGTTGCCCGAGTGGCCAAAGGGAGCGGTCTGTAAAACCGTCGGCTCAGCCTACCCAGGTTCGAACCCTGGACCTGCCACCAGCAGGAAAAGTGGCCCCTGATCAGCAGAGATGCCGGTCGGGGGCTTCTTCGTTTCTTGATCCGTGAGTACCCCTGATTCCCCGTGTCTGATCCTGACTTAGGGCACGCTCGGGGCACGCGATCAAGCTCGGAAACTCGGCGCAGACGCGCACGTCTCGCCTTCCTGATCATCCCGTCTGCCTCGACCCACCGCGGAGCGGCAGCGGGCCGGGGACGGAGGGGCAAGCCCGTCTTCGCGTGTACGTCAGCCGGTCGCCGTTCCTCGGCAATCGGACGTCAGGGGTCACAGACGGGCTTGAGCCGTAGGAGCCGGTCTGCTGGGCTTGCCTGGGTCGTGGCGGGCGGGATGATCAGGCTTCCACCTCAGCCAGCTACGGACTCGGCTGACGCGCGGGCGACCACTCCGGAGCCGAGGCCCCCGCCGCAGGCTAGACGCTTTTCCTGTGCTCGGGCAGGCTGTGATTCATACGCGTAAGGGGGAGCCGATGGTTGGCACTATGGCGCCACTAGCCGGGGTCATCATCTCGATGTTCATCATGTTCTTCATCATCTACGGGGCGGTGCGCTTAGCACTCAGGCATGAGCGGCTCAGCGCGCAGCGTAGCCAGATGAATCAGCATCCTGGATATGGCCCGGTGCAGCAGCCTTATGGGCCTCCCCCTGGATATGGCCAGCAGCCGTACGGCCGATAGTCCGCCTAGCAAGCGGAGCGGTTTACGGGTGAGGCACCGAAGAGGACCGAGCAATGCTTAGAACCTGTGGATCTTCAGGGAAGGGGTGTACCTTCCCGATGATCATGTAGGTCTCATGCATGACCGACGCGCCAACGTCGG
>NZ_JBEYWW010000064.1:0-18794 GCF_040644635.1 Microbispora sp. NPDC046933
AAGAAGATGCGCAGCAACGGCTTCGAGCACCTGCTCATGGTCGACGCGCCCAACTGGGGCCAGGACTGGCAGTACGTCATGCGCGACAACGCCCATGGGGTGACCCGGGTCAGCGGCCGATGTTGGCCTCGTGGCCGATGGACAGGCCCGAGTCGACGTCGAAGAAGTGCAGGTTGTGCGTGTCGACGACCAGCTCGATCTCCTGCCCCGGACGGACGTGGCTGCGGGCGTTGACGCGCGCGGTCCACAGCGACTTGTCGCCGGTCAGCGGCAGCGTCGTCTCCTCGTCGTCGCCGTCGTGGGCGGCGGCCACGGTGTCCTTGTGCTCGACCGGCGGGGCGTCGATCGTGAACAGGACGTTGATCTCCGAGCCCAGCTCCTCGGTGACGTTGGCGCGGACCGGGATGCGCACCCACCCGGCGCCGTTGCCGCTGGCCGAACCGGCGTCCTCAAAGTCGGAGGGCCGGATGCCGAGGATGATCTTGCGGCCGATGTAGCGGTCGAGGCCCGGCTTCTCGGCGAAGGTCGAGTCGGGGACGGGGAGGCGGTAGCCGGCGAAGGCCACGGCCGCGCCGCCGTTGTCGCGGATCAGCTCGGCGTAGCTGAAGTTCATGGACGGGGAGCCCATGAAGCCGGCAACGAACAGGTTGACCGGGTCGTCGAACAGGTTCTGCGGGGTGTCCACCTGCTGGAGCACGCCGTCGCGCAGGACGCAGACGCGGTCGCCGAGGGTCATGGCCTCGACCTGGTCGTGGGTGACGTAGACCGTGGTGACGCCGAGGTTCTCGTGGAGCTGGTTGAGCGAGGCGCGCATGGAGACGCGGAGCTTGGCGTCCAGGTTGGACAGCGGCTCGTCCATGAGGAAGGCCTGGGGCTCGCGGACGATGGCGCGGCCCATCGCGACACGCTGGCGCTGACCACCGGAGAGGGCGGCCGGCTTGCGCTTGAGGTACTGCTCCAGGCCGAGCATTTGGGCGGCCTCGTTGACCCGCTTCTGGATCTCGGGCTTCGACATCTTGCGGAGCTTGAGGCCGAAGGCGAGGTTCTCCTCGACCGTCATGTGCGGGTACAGCGCGTAGTTCTGGAAGACCATCGCGATGTCGCGGTCCTTCGGGGGAAGGTGGTTCACGACCCGGTCGCCGATGACGATCTCGCCGCCGCTGATGTCCTCCAGGCCGGCGATCATCCGCAGGGCGGTGGACTTGCCACAGCCCGACGGGCCGACCAGCACCATGAACTCGCCGTCCTTGATCTCCAGGTTGAGGCCGTTCACGGCCTTGACCCCACCCGCGTAGATCTTGTCGACGTTGTTCAGAACGATAGAAGCCATGCCAGTCCTTCGCGCTCCTGAGACAGAGGAACTTCCGAGACAAGGGGAAGTGGATACGTTTTCAAGACTGTCCCCTGAAATACCGCCTATTGTCAAGATTTCAGTGACACAAGCCATGGAAGCATGATGGAATCGTTTCCATGAGCGGTTCGATGCAGCGGCGGATAACCATCAAGGAAGTGGCGGAGGCGGCCGGGGTCGGGGTGGCCACCGTGTCGCGGGTCCTGTCAGGCGGCTCGGCGAGCGCCGAGACCCGCGAGAAGGTGCTCGCCGCGGCGGCGCGGCTCGACTACCGGCCGAGCGCGCTGGGACGCAACCTGAGGCGCCAGCGGACCGGCGGCATCGGCCTGCTGGTCCCCGACATCACCGACAGCTTCTACGCCCGGCTGACCGACGGCGTGCTGTCGTGCGCCCGCTCGTACGGCGAGCCCGTCACGGTGGGGGTCACCGGCGACGACCCCGAGCGGGAGGCCGAGCTGATCGGCACGCTCATCGAGCAGAGCATGGACCGGCTGATCGCGGTGCCGTCCGGGGACGGGGAGATGTGGGCGCCCGCGCTGCGCGCGGGGCTGAACGTGGTGTTCGCCGATCGGAGGGTGCGGGCGGACGTGCCCAGCGTGGTGCCCGACGACCGGGCGGGGGTGCTGACGGCCCTGGAGTACCTGGCCGGGCTGGGGCACCGGAAGATCGCCTACCTCGGCCGGCACGGGCAGTCGCAGCGGGTGGCGGCGTTCACCGCCGCGGTCGCCTCGCTGGGCCTGCCCGCCGACCGGGACCTGGTCGTGCACGCCCGGGCGAGCCGTGACTCCGCCTACGCCGCCGCCGCCGGCCTGCTGCAGCACCGGCCGGACGTCACCGCGGTGATCGCGGGCGGCAACGTGCTCGGCGAGGCGGCCGTGCTGGCCGCCCGCGAGCTGGACGTGCGCATCCCCAGGGACGTGTCGCTCGTCATGTTCGACGACGTGCCCTGGGCCGAGCTGTGCTCCCCGCCGCTGACGGTGATCGCACAGCCGGCCCAGGACATCGGCTACCGGGCCGCGGAACTGGTGCTGCGGCACGGCCGCCGGCCTCCGGCCGTCACGCTGCCGACCCAGCTCGTCGTACGGGCGAGCTGCGGGCCCAGGGTCGCGGGCCCTAGGAGATGACCTTCTCGATCGCCTCGGCGATCTCCGGGGCCTCGGGGACGACGCGGGGGCGGAACCGGGCGACCACCTGGCCGTCGGCCGCCACCAGGAACTTCTCGAAGTTCCACTGGATGTCGCCCGCCTCGCCCTCCGTGTCGGGGACCGCGGTCAGCTCGGCGTAGAGAGGGTGCCGCCCCGGGCCGTTCACCTCGGTCTTGTCCAGCAGCGGGAAGTCCACGCCGTACGTCGTGGAGCAGAACTCCTTGATCTCCTCCGCCGAGCCGGGCTCCTGGCCCATGAACTGGTTGCAGGGCACGCCGACGACGGTGAACCCCCGCCCGGCGTACGCCCGCTGGAGGGCGACCAGGCCCTCGTACTGCGGGGTCAGCCCGCATCTGGACGCCACGTTGACCACCAGGGCGGCCCCGCCGCCGAGCAGGTCGCCGAAGGTCGTCGTCTCGCCGTCGATCGTCGTCACGGGAATCTCGAGAACGCTCATGCTCCGCACCCTAAACGAGGGTCCCGGCCGTTCTCGCCGCAGGGCGCGCCGCGCCACGTACGGTAACCCCCGCCCCCGGGAAGGGTCGGCGTTGGGCGGCGGATCGGCAAAGAACCGTCCGCGGCGTGCCGAGAATGCCGTGGACGAGGCGGGCGGCCGTATTTCAATCCGCGTGAGGACCCGTCGCGGTGCCCGCCGGAAGCTCTTGGTGATCCGGTGCGGGCCGAGCGGACGGCGGCGCCCACGCCATGGGCGCGCGGCCGCACGGCGGGCGCCACGCGCCCGCCCTCCGCACGCGACCCGACGACAAGGACCGATTTGGACAGCAACAGCGTTCTACGCAACACAGTCGCCGCCGTCATCGCGGCCACCGTGGCCGGTGGCGGGAGCGGAGTGGCGTGGGCCGGCGAGTGGGCCTCCTTGGGGGGGACCGGGGAGACGGAGCGGACCGGGGAAAACGTGCGGCCCGTCACCCACGTCGGAGTGTGGACCACGCGGGCGGCGGCGCAGCCGCCCCGGTTCGGCCGGGCGCCGGCGAAGATCCGCAGCAAGGCGTACGCTTTCCGGCTCGTCACCCGCCGCACCTGGTCGGGACAGCAGTTCCAGTGCCTGGACAGCCTGTGGACCAGGGAGAGCAACTGGGACCACCGGGCCTACAACCAGGGCTCGGGCGCCTACGGCATCCCGCAGGCGCTGCCCGGGCGCAAGATGGGCTACGTCGCCGGCGACTGGCGGTTCAACCCGCAGACCCAGATCAGGTGGGGGCTGCGGTACATCAAGGGCCGCTACGGCTCGCCGTGCGGCGCCTGGGGCCACTTCCGGTCCCACAACTGGTACTGACCCGGGCGGAGGCGCCCGGCGGGCTACTGCCGGGCGCCTCCATGACCGGCCCGCTCGCCGGCCCCGTCGCCGGCCTGGGCGTCCGCCCGCGCGGCGGCCCGTACGGCCATCGCCTGGACGAGCAGTTCCAGGCCGAACTCGAACTCCTCGTCGTGGTCGCAGGAGTCCAGGTGCGGCCGCAGCTCGCTCACCACGGGGAACAGCGCCGGGTCCACCTCGGCGATCACCGCGTCGGCCCGTACGGGCGCGAACGTGGGGGTCACCCCCACCTCCCGCAGCAGCGAGCCCACGACGTAGGCGATGAACATGCGCAGCATCCGGACGGCCTCCCGGCCGTCGAAGCCCGCGTCGCGCAGGGTCGCCAGGGCGCGCTCCACCGGGAGGAGGCCCGCGGTCGAGCCCAGTTGCCTGCTCACCACGACCATCGTCGAACGGGGAAAGTGGTGGGCGATGCGCCGGAAGGCCCGCGCCTGGATGCGCACCCGCTCGGTCCAGTGGGCGGACGGGTCGTCGGTGAAGCCGATTCGCGACAGCACGTCCTCGGCGACGGCGTCGAGCAGCGCGGCCTTGCTGGGCACGTGGTTGTACAGCGACATGACGCCGACGCCCAGTTCGGCGGCGATCCTGCGCATCGAGACGGCGTCGGCGCCCTCCCTCTCGATGAGCTCCACGGCGGCGGTGACGATGCGGTTCCGGTTGAGCATGACCGAATCCTCTCTCGGCATCCTGTCCCGCCCTGGCACGTGCGCCGTCATTGACGTACGTACAGTGTACGTGCCACGCTCACAGGGATACGTACGGTGTACGTCAAGGGAGGTCCCCGGTGTCGACCCACGAGCTCTACACCATGCCCGCCGAGCTGTCCACGTGGGACGTGGAGATGACCGGCGCGGCCCGGTTCACCTGGGAGTACGACGACGGCCGGGACCGCATGCTCGCCCTCTACCAGAAGGGCAAGGACAAGCAGTGGGACTCCGTCAAGCGGATCGACTGGGACCTCGAGGTCGACCCGTACGACGTGCTCGGCGTCCCCGACACCACCCTCGCGATCTACGGCTCGCCGCTGTGGGAGCGCATGGACGACCGGCAGCGCAAGGAGGTGCGCAGGCACAACGCCGCCTGGCAGTTCTCCCAGTTCCTGCACGGCGAGCAGGGCGCGATGATCTGCTCGGCCCGCATCGTGGAGTCGGTGCCCGACCTCGACTCCAAGTTCTACGCCGCCACCCAGACGATGGACGAGGCGCGGCACGCCGAGACGTACGCGCGATTCCTCCAGGAGAAGGTCGGCCTCGCCTACCCCATCAACGAGCACCTCAAGGCACTGCTGGACAGCACGCTGAACGACTCGCGGTGGGACATGCCCTACCTCGGCATGCAGGTGCTGATCGAGGGCCTGGCCCTGGCCGCGTTCGGAGTCATGCGCGACATCACCACCAAGCCGCTGCCCAAGCAGATCCTCGCGTACGTGATGCAGGACGAGGCCAGGCACGTGGCGTTCGGCCGGATGGCGCTGCGCGACTACTACCGGAACCTGTCCGACGCCGAGCTGCGCGAGCGCGAGGACTTCGTGATCGAGGGCTGCTACCTCATGCGTGACCGGCTGCGCGGCGAGGAGATCTGGGAGAGTCTCGGCCTGTCGCGGCAGGAGGTCGGCGAGGCCATGGAGTGCGTGGACCGGTCGGAGTATCTGCGGCTGTTCCGCGCGCTGCTGTTCAGCCGGATCGTGCCGTGCGTGAAGGACATCGGCCTGTGGAGCCCGCGCCTCCAGGAGGCGTACGCCGACATGGGTGTGCTCGACATGGCCGGGCAGAGTCTCGACGCGCTGATGCGGCAGGACGAGGAGATCGCCGACCGGCTCGACGCGGAGCGCTTCGCCCGCGAGGAGGAGGAACGGGCGGAGGAGGTCGCCCAGACCATCGCCGCCGCGGGCGACTGACCCGTCGCGGCCTGGTTCGCCGGGGCGTTCCCCACGTCTCGGCCGCGGACGCGGGCCGGTCGATCGTCGAGATTCGCGGTCCTTATCCCCGCATGTGGGGATTTCTTGCCATACTCCGTCTTCGTGACTGTGGAGTCGACGCAGAGTGGCCGCCGGTCTCGCCGGATCGCGGTCGGGACGATCGGCCTGGTCGTCTTCCTCCTCGCCGGCCTGGGCGCGTACGCCGTCGCGTACAACGATCGCAAGCAGGACACGAAGTACTGCGGCCACGACTGCGTTCCCGGCCTCAAGATCACCACTGTGGTCGAGGCGCTCAAGGGGCAGGGGCACACGTGCGCCGACGAAAGACGGTCCTGGTCCTGCGAATTGAAAGTCGGGAAAGTGCGGTTCGAAGCGGACCTCTTCCGCGCCGGCAACGTGGTGGACTTCTACGACTACATCAGCAAGGTCGAGGCCAGGATCATCAACCCGGACAGCACCACGGCGGCGGCCGGATTGGACTACATGTCGTGGTTCGCGGCCCTGCCCCACCGTGACGATCCCCCGACGGTCAAGAAGGTCGGCGGCTGGCTGGCCGAGCAGGTTGGAGCAGGCGAGGACGTGACCTACGTTCTCGGCTGGGAGTACAGACTGCGGCGGAACGAGAAGACCCGATCCATCGAACTCACGATGAAGAGGAGGTACTGGTGACGGCTCAACCCGGCTGGCCGTACTCTCCCGACGGCAGGTTCTGGTGGGACGGCACCGCCTGGCAGCCGGTGCAGACGCCGCCTCCCGGGCCTCCCGCCCAGCAAGGCCTCACCATGCCGCCGCCTCCCGGGCCCGCGACGGGTCATCCGTCCATGGCCTCGCCCTGGCCGCAGGCGCCCGGGCCGCAGGCGGCTCAGCTGTACGCCGTCCAGCAGACGCCCCCGTACGTGCCGCCCGGGGCCGGTGCTCCCTCTCCGGCCCCGTCCGGCGTGGCCCCCCGTCCCCGCCGGTCGGGAACCGCGGTATTCGTGCTGGTCACCGTGGGTACGCTGATCGCGGCGCCGGCGCTGGGCGGGGTCGTCGGCGGCGCCGTGGGCCTGGCGACCACCGAACCGGTGACGGACGCTCCCGCGCCTTCCTTCCCTGCGAGGTTCCCCACGGGAAAGCAGCGGTACCTGCCCAAGGTGACGCTCAACATGGTCGCGGTGAACTGGCTGCAGGCGGCCAACTCCTGGAGATGCGCGAGGTTCCCGGCACCTGACCCGTTGAGCGGCGCGAAGATGGGGATGATCTGCCGGCCCGGTGATGCGGCCCGGCTCTCCATGTCCGTCCAAATCTGGTACGACGGGCCGGACAAGGTTCTGTCCGTCAAGGCCCGCTGCGACCTCGGCGTCAGAACGAAGGCGTGCACGAATCTCTTCTCGATGATGGCGGACAGTCTGCTGTCTCCCGACCGGACCCTGCGCAAGCAGGCGGAGGCATGGGCGGGGAAGAACGCGGACAAGGCGGCGGTGACGGCCATCGGCGGCGTCCGGCTGGAGACCAGCCCGCGCCCGCACGCCATGGAAGCCGTGCCGGCGATCTGAAAGATCCTGCCGTCCCCGATTCGCCTCGGTGACCTGCCACTCCCCGTCAAGGCACGGAGGAGGGGACGACACCGAGGAGGGAACGACGTGGAGGAGGGAGCGGGCCCGCGGCGGGAGCAACGGCCCTCCCGGTTACCACCGGCCTCGTGTTCACATGGCCGGCGTTCGCACGGCCGGTGTTCACATGGCCGGTGTTCACATGGCCAGTGTTCGCACGGCCAGTACGAGCACCAGGACCAGCGCCGCGGCGGCGACGGCCAGCGCGCCGGCCCAGGCGATGCACGCGTCCAGCCGGTGGTCGAGCGGCTGCCCGTGCCGGAGCGTCCGCTCCAGGGCGCGGTGCCGTCTCCCGGTGCGCAGGAGCAGGACCGCCCCGGCCAGCGTCGACGCCGCGAAGGGGACGGCGAGGCCGGGCAGGTCGTGACGGACCATGATCCCGGCCGCCCCGACGGCCGAGCCCGACATCGTCACGGCCGTGCGGACCCAGGCCAGCCGGGTCCGCTCGCTGTGCAGGCCCGGCCTGGGCTCGCCGCCCGGCTTTTCACTCACCGGCCTGCTCACCGCGCCAGGAGGATGAGGAGCAGGGCCAGGACGGCCACCCCGGCCACGCCGTACCCGAACATGGGGGCCAGGGCGGGCGGCGGGAGCGCACGGTCCTGCCGGAGCGCCCGGTCGATGTGCCGCCAGCGGGGATAGGCCGAGCCCGCCGCCACGGCGGACAGCAGCACGAGCATGACGGCGAGCAGCGTGCGCACCCACGGCACGAAGACGTCCCCGGGGACGACCGCGATGGCGATGCCGCCCGCGCTCAGCGCTAGGGAGGTGCTGATCCAGGTGAGGAACGTGCGCTCGTTGGCGAGGACGAAGCGGGGGTCGGGTTCGTTCTCTTCCATACGAGAACGCTATTTCTGCCCCTTTTCCCCTAGATTTGCCGGGTTGCCGCTTTCGCTCGCGGTCACGGGCGGGCGCCCGGATGGCGCGGCGGACGGCGCGCGCGTGCTGGTGGCGGCCAGGTGGCGCAGCCTGTCCTCCGACTCCGAACCGGGCTCGGCGGCGAACAGGTCCATCCCCTGCAGCTCGGGGTCTCCGGGCAGGCCGACGAGCTCGGCGGACAGCCGCAGCTCGCCTGCGACCGGGTGGTCGAGGACGTAGTCGCGGTGCGTCGCGACGGCCACGTGGTGCTCGTGCCACAGCCTCCGGAACTCGGGGCTCTGCCCGCAGATGGTGTCGACGTGCGCCATGATCTCCGCGTTCCGCGGGTGGCGCGCGGCCAGGACGCGGAGCTGGGCCACGTGCTCCCGGGCGAGCCGCGGCCACCCATCGCCGTGCATGCGCCTGATCTCCTCGTCCAGGAAGATCAGGTGGGCGATCGTCCTGCGCTCCTCCGGGATCGCGGCGAAGTCGGCGAAGACCGCCGCCGCCGGCCTGTTCCAGGCGACCACGTTGGCGTGCCGTCCGAGGACGAGTGCCGGCGTGAGCACCAGCGAGTCCAGGACACGCTGCAGTCCCGGCCTGATCGGGACCTGCGCGACGTCAGGGCCCCGATGCGCCGGGCGGGCCAGCGCGTGCAGGTAGGCCCGCTCGTCCCCGGTGAGCCGCAGCACGTCGGCGATGGCGTCCAGCACCTCGGCCGAGACGTTCCTGCCGTTGCCCTGTTCCAGGCGCGTGTAGTGACTGACGCTGACCCCCGCCGCCAGCGCCAGCTCCTCGCGGCGCAGGCCGCGCACGCGCCGCGTCCCGTTGCCCTTGTACGGCAGGCCGACGTCCTCCGGCCGCACCCGCGCTCTGCGGGACTTGAGGAACTCGCTCAGCTCGACCCCTCGATCCACGGTCGCCCAGCCTAGGCAATTCCTGAGTAGTCAGAACGCGGGGCTGGCTGGGGCCCGGGGCCGCGATCAGGCTGCCTGCATGCGATCCACGGTCCCTCTCGTACTTCTCAGCCTGGGCAGCTCGGTCACCGCCCTGGACTTCACCGTCGTCTATGTCGCGCTGCCGCAGATCGCCCGCGAGGCCGGGTTCTCCCCGTACGCGCTGCAGTGGGTGGTCAGCGGCTACGCGGTGCCCTTCGGCGGCTTCCTGCTGCTCGGGGGCCGCCTGTGCGACCTGCTCGGCAGGCGGCGCATGTTCGTCGCCGGCATGCTGCTGTACGGCGTCGCCTCGCTGCTCGGCGGGCTGGCCTCCTCCCCCGCACCGCTGGTCTGCGCCAGGGCGCTGCAGGGGCTCGGCGGCGCGTTGCTGATGCCCGCGACCCTCTCCCTGGTCGTCACCATGTTCGCGGAGGGTCGGGCGCGCACCCGGGCGATGACCGTGTGGGCGGTGTGCGGCGCCGCCGGGCTGAGTCTCGGCGCCCTGCTCGGCGGCCTCCTGACCGGCGCGTTCGGCTGGGAGGCGGTCTTCTTCGTGAACGTGCCGCTGACCGCGGTGGGCGCCGCCGCGGCGTTCGCCGTGCTGACACCCGACGGGAGGCGGCAGGCTGGCGGGTGCGACCTGCCGGGGGCCCTCACCGGCACCGCGGGCGTCACGGGACTCGTGTTCGCCGTCGCACAGGGCCCCCGGTGGGGCTGGATCTCCCCCGGCGTCCTGGCCTCCGCCGCCGCGGCGGCGGGGCTGCTCGCCGTCTTCCTCATGATCGAGGCGCGGGGGCGCGACCCGTTGCTGCCGCCGCGGCTGCTCGCCAACCGGCACACGGCCGCCGGGGCCGGGGTCATCCTGGTCTACGGCCTGACCCTGCAGTGCGTGCCGTACTTCCTCACGCTGCACTTCCAGGACGTGCTCGGCTACGACGCCGTCGAGTCGGGCCTGGCCTTCCTCGGGCCCACCCTCGCGATCACGGCGGGCAACCTGGCCGCGGAACGGCTCATCCCGCGCCTCGGGCTGCGCGGCACGCTGATCCTCGGGATGGCCGTGGGGGCGACCGGCACCGCGGCGCTGGCGTGGTGCCTGACGGCCGGCGGGTCCTACCTCGGTCTGCTGGCCGGCGTCGCCGGGTTCGGGCTGGGCGCGGGCCTGTGGTTCTCCACGATGTTCATCCTCGCCTCGACCGGCGTGGACCCTCGGGAGCAGGGCGTGGTCTCCGGCCTGTCCTCCACCGTCCTGCAGGCGGGCAGCGCCGCGGGCCTGGCCGTCCTGGTCGCCGTGGCCGGTCGCGGGACCGCCGGCCTGACCGGAGAGGCGCTGCGCGCCGCCACCGCCGGCGGTCTGCGCTCCGCCGTCCTGGTCGCCGCCGTGGTCTCCGTGGCCGGCGTGGCGGTCACGCCGGCGCTCCGTCCGGCGCGAAGGGACCGGCTCGCGGACCACGCCTGAGCGGACGGAGCGGCCCCGGCGGCGGGGTCAGAGGCAGGCCTTGCTGACTTCGCGCAGGTAGTTCGCGCCGTCGGTGGCGACCTTCTGCGCCGCGTCCACAGCCGCGTTGGCGTCGTCGACGTTGAGCTTCTGGAGACTGTCGGCGAGCCCCTGGAGGGCGTCCCTGAGCGTGGTGTCGGCGGCCTTGTTCGCCATGTCCTCCAGGTTGGCGGCGCCGTCCTCGATCTTCTTGCGCATGGCGGCGGGGTCGTCCACGACCTTGCCGATCTCGCTGATGGTCCGGCTGATCACCTGCGTCGCCTCGGCGCACGTCTGCGCCTTGTCCGCGCTCGCGCAACCGGAGGCGAGCAGGACGGCGGCCGCGCAGGCGGCGGCGAACGGGAGGAGTCGCATGCCGGTCACCCTACCCAACCGCGGCCCGCCCGCCGCGGAAACGAAGCCGGGCCCCTTCGGCGCCCGATGCCGGGATCGCCCTCCCAGGCCCGATGCCGGGGACGCCCTCGATGCCCTCCGCCCTCACCGCGTCATCACCACGTCATCACCACGTCATCACCACGTCATCACCGCTTCGTCACCGCTTCGTCACCTTCTGTTGTCACCGCGTCATCACCTCGGCGACGACCGCGCGGAAATACCCTGCGACCTCGCGGGCGAAGGCGGTCCGGGACACTCCGGCCCGGCCCAGGGCGTCGCCGTGGTCGAGGGTGACCACGGCCAGCGCGCCCGCCAGCAGCGACCACCACAGGGCCGAGACGATCACCCGCGAGAGCCGGGAGGCCCCCCGGAACGACCGCCGCAGCCGGTCACAGTGGAAGGGCACGTGGCGCAGCTCGTCGGCGAGGATCCGGCCCGCGACCTCCGAGGCGAGCAGGTCCCGGACGCCGTCGCGCACGGCCCGGTAGTAGCCGAGCGCGACCACCTCGGCGAGCATCAGGACCATCAGCTCCGTGCGCAGTCCGAGGAGCCGCCGCAGCCGGACGAAGGCCGCATCGGTCCAGTGGCCGGAGATCGTCGCCGCGCCCGCCGCCTCCAGGAGCCGGCGCAGCAGGCGGGCGTGCTCGCGCTCCTCCGCCACGAACAGGCGGACCGCCTCCGCGTACACGGGGTCGCCCGCCCGGCCGGCCTTGTCCATGAGGCGGGCGCCGTCGCCGTCCTCCCCCACCTGGAACCGCTGGAGGCTCCGTACGAGTGCGTGCTCCAGCCGTGCTCCCGCATTCCAGTCGGGGTCGCCCCACGCGCTTCGCAGCAGCGCCGCGCCCTCGAAGTCACGTAACCAGGCGGTGAAGTCGCCCGTTTCTTCGACCGTCGTCGTCATGGCCACGAAACTACGGAAGCGGTGTGCAGATCCCGAGGGGGAGTTTGTAGAGGTTCGGCGTACGGCCCACGGGCGCGGGAGGACGCCACGGGCACCCGACCGCGCGCCGTAACATCTGCGGCATGGGGAACTGCGAACACCTGCTCGTGAAGGCCGACCCGGAGCCGCTCACGCCCGAAGGCTGCCAGGAGTGCCTGGAGCGCGGCATGCGATGGGTCCACCTGCGCAAGTGCCTGGAGTGCGGCCACATCGGCTGCTGCGACTCCTCTCCCGGCAAGCACGCCACCGCCCACTACAAGGAGACCGGCCACCCGGTGATCCGCTCGTTCGAGCCGGGCGAGGACTGGCGGTGGTGCTTCGTGGACCAGCGCCTGGGCTAGGCGGTGCCCTGAGCCCGCTCAGCCGCGTTCGAGCGTCGCCTCCTCGAAGTCGAGTTCCTGCATCACCCGGTGGAGCACCTCGTCGTCGATACGCCGCTCGTCGCGCAACCGAACGAACACCTCCCGTTCGGCGGCGAGCATCTCACGGCGCAGCCGCCGGTAGATCGAGGCGGGCGTCTCCTCGCCCTCGGGGCCGGTGCCGCCGCCGAGCCGCTCCCAGGCGTGCATGGCCCGGCGCTCGGAGCGGCTGCGCAGTTGCTCGACCACTTCTTCGTGGACGTCCAGCACGCCGGCCGAGGTGAGCTCGTCGAGCCGCGCCAGGGCCGCGGCCGCGGCGGCCTGCTGGGCCCCCGCCTCCGCGAGGTCGTCGGCGTACCGCTCCCGGGCGGTGGAGACGCCCAGCCGCCTGATCAGCCAGGGGAAAGAGAGCCCGTGGACGATCAGCGTGCCCACGACGATCGCGAACGTCAGGAACAGCAGCAGGTTGCGCTGGGGGAACTGCTCGGGCAGGGCGAAGGCCGCGGCCAGCGACACCACCCCGCGCATGCCGGCCCAGCTCGTCAGCACCACGTTCTGCCAGGACGGGGTCTTGGGCTCCCGGGCGCGCACCCGTTTCGACAGCATCCGCGGCAGGTAGGTGCTGGGCGGCACCCAGGCGATCCGCACGAGGACGACCACCAGGAACAGCACGATCGCGTACGTCGCCAGCTCCCCGGGCCGCTGGCCGTCCAGCCCGGCGATGATCGGGCGCAGCTGCAGGCCGATCAGGGCGAACACGATCGACTCCAGCACCAGGTCGGCGACCTTCCACACGGCGCCGGACATCAGCCGCGTGCCGTACGTCGTCCGGCTGAGCTCGTGGCCCAGGTAGATGCCGACGATCACGACGGCGATCACGCCGGAGGCGTGCACGGCCTCGGCCGCGAGATAGGCGGCGTACGGCACGAGCAGCGAGACCCCGTTGGCGATCAGCGCGTCGTCGAGCCGCCGCAGCACGAACCCCGCGAGGTACGCGATGGCGAGGCCGATCGCCAGGCCGAGGCCGGCGGCCAGGAGGAACTGCCCGCCGATGTCGAGCAGCCCGGCGGCGGCGCCGGTCACCGCGCCGACCGCGACCCGGTAGGCGGTCAGCGCGGTGGCGTCGTTGAACAGGCTCTCGCCCACGAGGATGGTCAGCGCGCGTCGCGGCAGGCCGAGCCTGCGCCCGACGGCGACCGCCGACACGGCGTCGGGAGGGGCGACGATCGCGCCGAGCGCGAAGGCCGCGGCGAGCGGGAGCCCTGGGACGATGGCGTGCGCGACGAAGCCGACCACCACGGTGGTCGCGAGGACGAGCCCGACGGCCAGGAGGCCGACGGGCCTGGCGGCGTCGCGCAGCCGCAGGTATGAGCTGTCCAGCGCCGCCGAGTAGAGCATCGGCGGCAGGAAGACCACCAGGACGATGTGGGGGTCGAGGCTGTAGTCGGGAATCCCCGGCACGTAGGACGCGGCCAGCCCGGCCACCACAAGGATCAGGGGGGCCGACCAGTCGCGCCATCTGGCCAGGGCGGCGACGCCGAGGGCGCCGGCCGGGAGCAGGAGGAACTGCAGTGCCGTTGACGTGTCCATCAGACGACGAGGTTACTTACATCTGGAACTCCCGCTTACCCGGGCCCTTACCACCCTCGGGAGTCCTCCCAGTTTTCCCCGCCCTCGTCCGACCACGGGATCGGGGAGTCCTCGGCGGGCGGCCCGGCGCGCCGCCCCCTGCGGCGCTCGTGCTCGGCGTGCGGGTCCGGGGCCTGGCCGGCCGGCCACTGGTCCGGCCGCAGGCGCTCACCCGTGGTGTAGAGCGGCGGCTCGTTCGCGTACGGCTCGTTCACGTACGGCTCGTTCACGTACGGCTCGTTCGCGTACGGCCGGGCAGCGCCGAGGCCGAGGGGGTCGTTCGGGTCGACCACCCCGGGCTGTTGCCCCACCGGCTGCGCGGCCGGCGGGTAGGCCGCCTGGGGGCCGGTCTGGGTGGCGGACGACGCGACGAGGCGGTCCTGGGTGGGCGTGCCCCGGGCGACGAGCACGTCGTTGGGGCCGAGCGCGGCGGGCGTGGGGTATGCCTCGGGGGCCGGGGAGGGCGGCGGCACCGGCGGACGGGCGTACTGCCCGGTTCCGGGATAGTCCGGGTACTCGTAGTCGGACCGGGCGGGCTGCTCGGGGAACCCGGCGTCGCGCGCCCTGCGCCGGTCCCGGGCGGCGTAGCCGTCGTGGACCCTGCCGTACCCGTCCGGGGCCTGGCCGTAGCCGTCCGGGGCCTGGCCGTACCCGTCCGGGGCCTGGCCGTAGCCGTCGGGCGCGGTGACGTGGCCGTCGTCGGCGGCGTACCCGTCCCGGGCCTGGCCGTACGGGTTCTGCGGCACGTTCTGGGGCGCGTTCTGGGGCGCGTTCTGTGGTGGCACGCCGTAGGGGTCCTGCGCCGCGTATCCGTCACCCGGCTGCCCCGCGTACGCGTCGGGCACGGCGTAGGCGTCCTGGGCCCGTGTCGCGTACGCGTCCTGGGCCTCGGCCGCGTACGGGTCGTGGACCTGCGTGGCGTACGGGTCGTGGACCTGGGTCGCGTAGGCGTCCTGCGCCTGGTCCTGCGGGTGCGCGGGGTACGCCTCCTGAGGGGCGTAGCCGTCCTGGCCCGCCACCCCCTGCTGCGGGAACGGCCCCGTCCCGGCGTCCTGCTCCTCGCCGCCCGCCTCGGCGAAACCCTCGTCCAGGGTGTCGATCAGCCGTCCCACGTCGTCCATGGGCATGCGGAAACTGGCCGTGCACATCTCGCCCCGCCACAGGCTCAGCACCAGCGTGCCGTCGTGCCACGTGACCCGGAGCACACGGTCCTGGCCTCGTGCGTCGAAGAACACCTCGCCGAACGATGGCAGTGGGACAACTTCCGACATGGCAGACATAGTGCCTTTACCTGCCCTTTTCCGTCCACTCGATCTCGGGAACCCTCGCGAAACTTCCGTTTCGTCCCTTTTCGACCTCACTGGGTAGATCGCCGTTGACCTTGAGAGCACTGACATCTCAGTGTGCCATGCGCGCCGGGAGGGAGTTCCTGGAACGCCAGGATGTGGTGAGGCGGACACGCACCGGATGTCGGTGGCACCGGGTAGCGTTCTTCCGTGCCCAAGGACCGTCCCGAGCTTCCGCCCGTCGAAGAACTCCTCACCGCCGCGGTGACCGCAGTGGGCGGCGTCGAGCGCCCGGGCCAGGTCAAGATGGCACAGGCGGTGCGCGACGCGATCGAGAGCGAGGAGCACCTCGCGGTCCAGGCGGGCACCGGCACCGGCAAGTCGCTGGCCTACCTCGTGCCCGCGATCAGGCACGCGGCCGGGAGCGGCGAGGCCGTGGTGGTGTCCACCGCCACGATCGCGCTGCAACGCCAGCTGGTGGACCGCGACCTGCCCCGGCTGGCCGACGCGCTGGAGGGCCTGCTGCCGCACCGCCCCGAGTTCGCGATCCTCAAGGGCCGCCGCAACTACCTGTGCCGCCACAAGATGGCCGACGGGATGCCCGAGGACGAGGACGACCAGCTCTTCGACCCGCGTGAGGTCAGCGCCACCGGCCGGATGGTGCAGCGCATCCAGGAGTGGGCCAACGAGACGGAGACCGGCGACCGCGACGAGATCGTGCCCGGCGTGAGCGACCAGGCGTGGCGGCAGTTCTCCGTGACCGCGCGGGAGTGCCTGGGGGCCCAGCGGTGCCCCAGCGGCGCCGACTGCTTCGCCGAGCTCGCGCGGGAGCGCGCGGGCGAGGCCGACGTCGTGGTGACCAACCACGCGCTGCTGGCGATCGACGCCATGGAGGACTTCGCGGTCCTGCCCGAGCACGACGTGGTCGTGGTGGACGAGGCGCACGAGCTGGTCGACCGGGTGACGTCGGTGGTCACCGGAGAGCTGTCGGAGAGCACGGTGAGCCTCGCCGTGCGCCGGGCCGGACGCCTCATCGAGCAGGGAGTGGCCGACCGGCTCCAGGAGGCGGGCGAGGACCTGCGCGCCCTGCTGGCGGTCGCCCCGCCCGGCCGCGTCGACACGCTGCCGCGGTCGCTCGGAATGACGCTCGCGCTGGTGCGCGATGCCGCCTTCGCCTGCATCACGGCCCTCGGGCCGCGCAACAAGGACAAGGACGACCCGGAGAACGCCGGGCTGCGCAAGGCCGCCTTCACCACGCTGGACGACGTGCACGACACCGCCCAGCGGATGCTCGACGCCTTCCGCCCGGCGGGCCGCGGCGACGAGGCCGGCGACGACGCGGAGGACTCCGAGGGCGTTGCGAACGGCGGCACGAACGGCGGCGGCACGAACCCCGGCGCGGCGGACGCCCGGTCCGAGGAGGTCCACCGGGCGGAGGTCGTCTGGCTGGAGGAGGGGCGCGGGCGCGTTCCCCCGACCCTGCGGGTGGCGCCGCTGTCGGTCGGCGGCATGCTGCGCGACAAGCTGTTCGGCGACCGCACCGTGGTCCTCACCAGCGCCACGCTCGCGCTCGGCGGCTCGTTCGACAGCCTGTCCCGCCAGTGGGGCCTGCGGGCCGGGGAGTGGACCGGCCTCGACGTCGGCTCGCCGTTCGACCATCCGCGCCGTGGCATCCTCTACGTCGCCACGCATCTCCCCCAGCCCGGCCGCGACGGCCTGCCCGAGGCGTACGTCGACGAGATCGCCGAGCTCATCGAGGCGGCCGGTGGCCGTACGCTCGGCCTGTTCTCCTCCATGCGGGCCGCGAAGGCCGCCACGGAGGCGCTGCGCGAGCGGCTCGACGTGCCGCTGCTCTGCCAGGGCGACGACTCGACCTCGCAGCTCGTCAAGCAGTTCGCGGGCGACCCCGCCACCTGTCTGTTCGGCACGCTGTCGCTGTGGCAGGGGGTCGACGTGCCGGGCCCGTCGCTGACCCTGGTGATCATCGACAGGATCCCGTTCCCGCGTCCCGACGACCCGCTCGCCTCGGCCCGGCAGCGGCACGTGGCGGCCACGGGGGGCAACGGCTTCATGGCCGTGGCGGCCACCCACGCCGCGCTGCTGCTGGCGCAGGGCGCCGGTCGGCTGCTGCGGTCGATGGACGACCGGGGCGTCGTCGCCGTGCTCGATCCGAGGCTCGCCACCGCCCGTTACAGCGGGTTCCTGCTCAACTCGCTGCCGCCCTTCTGGCGCACCACCGACCCCGCGAAGGTCCGCGACGCCCTGCGCCGCCTCACCGCCGGCTCCTGAGCGGGGCCGGCGGAGGTCAGGCCAGGGGGACGACAGGGTCTCCGACGCGGATCGTGCCGGTGTCGCGGGGGACGATGCGGATGCCGAACCAGGTCTTGCCGTCCCACTTACGGTGCCGGGCGAGCGTGCGGAGCGGCTCCTTGCCCTTGACGGCACTGGCGGGGTCGATCGTGGTGACCGCGCACCTGTCGCACAGCTCCGACACGCGGAACTCGACCTCCCCGATGCGGACCTCCCGCCAGCCGTCCTCCGCGTACGGCTCCGCGCCGTCGAAGACGGCGCTCGGCCGGAAGCGGGCCATCGCGAGCGGCCCGGGAGGCTCCTCTCCCCTCTCGGCGGCCTCCTTCGCGATCCACTCGTCCAGCAGGCGCAGCGACGCCAGGGAGGCCAGCAGCAGCGGCGCGTCCCAGGCGAAGCTCACGACCTCCCCAGGAAGCCCGCCGTGCGCCGGGTCGATCGACCGGCGGCGCGGGTCGTCCAGCCACACCAGCCGCGCCGTACGGCCGAGCAGCCGGGTGAACCACTCGTCGGCCCGCGGGTCGGCGGCCACCGCCCGGTCCAGCCCGGTGAACCCGACCGGCACGCTCGGCCCGGCGGCCGGGGGAACGGTCAAATCGGGCATGCCGGGTGCCGACAACGCGAGTCCGCCTCCGTCGAGGTTGCGGGCGGCCACCGTGATCATCCGGGGAAACTCGCCGAGCCAGAGGTTGTCCCCGTCCTCGCCGATCACCGCCCAGCGGCGGTCGCCCGCCAGCCCCCACCGCTCCACGAAACCGCTCTCCCGGGAGATACCAGCAGCAGACTTGAGTGGATATATCCGCAGATCGCATAGCTGCATGATCACAGCGTACGCGTCAGAAACCGGTTTCACGAGAGGGCCGGCCACACCACCTCGGCGGCTCGGGCTCCGGCACCGCACGCACCTCGACCGGCCGAACCCGGCAGTCACCTCGGCGTCCCGCCTGCGCGTACGAGAGGCCCGGCCGCGCCGGCCGCCCGGCGCATGGGCCGGACGGCCTCCGTCCGCGCCTCGGGCAGGGTGTGAGGCCCGGAACCTCCCGTAGCGTGCGGGGGCATGAGCGCTGACGCCCCAATCACGTCGGTGTGCCGCACGAAGCCTGCGCCGCGCGACGGCGCAGATCGGCACGCCGGCGTAGTCGCCCGGATCGGCGCGGGCCCGGGTCAGGGAGCGCGGGTCAGGGAGCGCGGGTCAGGGAGCGCGGGTCAGGGAGCGCGGGTCAGGGAGCGCGGGTCAGGGAGCGCGGGTCAGGGAGCGCGGGTCAGGGAGC
>NZ_JBEYWW010000064.1:18891-26641 GCF_040644635.1 Microbispora sp. NPDC046933
AGCGCGGGTTAGGAAGCAGGGGGCAGCGGGCCGAGCTCGGGCCGCTTGGGGGCGAGGCCGTCGCCGGAGGACGTGCCGCGAAGGCGCCGCCCGATCCACGGGCCGAAGTGCTCCCTGAGCCACTGCACGTCCTCGCGGCGCTTGGCCCTCGGGTCGACCTTCTCGCGGGGCGGCCAGGTCTTGCGCCAGTCGTCCTCGCCGGGCACGCCCAGCACATGCAGGACCCGGGCCGCGACCAGGCGGTGGCCCTCGGCGTTCATGTGCAGCCGGTCGTCGCTCCAGGCCCGCCAGTCCCGCAGTCCCTGCATCGACCACATGTCCACCAGGTGACAGCCGTACAGGTCGGCGATCGAGCGGACGTGCATGAAGAAGATCGCGAACCGGCCGCGCACCCGGCGCATGATCGGGGTGTCCCGGGGATCGGTGCCGGTGAACAGCACGACGTCCGCGCCGGTGGCCCGCAGGTCGCGTACGGCGGCGGCGAGCTTCTTGGCCATCTGGTCGGGGTCGCTGCCGGGGCGGATGAGGTCGTTGCCGCCCGCGCAGAAGCTGATCAGGTCGGGCTTCAGCTCGACGGCCACGGGCACCTGGTCGGCGACGATCTGGTCGATCAGCTTCCCCCGCACGGCGAGGTTGGCGTAGCGGAAGTCCGGCTCGAGTAAGGCCAGCCGCTCGGCGACCCGGTCGGCCCAGCCCCGGTAGCGGACCACCTCCCCCGGCGCCGCCGGGGGCGCGCCCGGGAGGGGGTCGTTGAGCCCCTCGGTGAAGCTGTCTCCGACGGCCACGAACGACCGGTAGCCCATGATCCCTTCTTTCGTCACTCGCCCATGTCGGCGATCGCGCGGAGCGCGAGCTCGTACGACCGCATGCCGAACCCCGCGATCGTCCCGGTGGCCACCGCCGCCACGACCGAGGTGTGGCGGAACTCCTCCCGCGCGTTCGGGTTGGAGATGTGCACCTCGACCAGCGGAGCCGTACGCTGCGCGATCGCGTCGCGCAACGCGTACGAATAGTGGGTGAAGGCGGCGGGATTGAGGACCACGGGGGTCTTGCCGTCGGCCGCCTCGTGGATCCAGCCCACCAGCTCGGCCTCGTCGTCGGTCTGCCTGACCTCCACCGACAGGCCCAGCTCGCGGCCGATCTCGCGGCACAGGGCAGCCAGGTCGTCGAAGGTCTGCGCGCCGTAGACGTCGGGTTCCCGGCTGCCGAGACGCCCCAGGTTGGGTCCGTTCAGGACGAGCACCTGCCTCATCGGGCGACCTCCCGGTACGCGGCTTCGAGCAGTTCCTCGGACGGGTTCTCCAGGCGGGCGGGCCTGCCGATGCCGTCGAGCACGACGAACCGCAGAACGGCTCCCCTGGCCTTCTTGTCCACCCGCATGTGCTCGCGCAGCCGCGGCCAGGCGTCGGCGCGGTAGGAGGTGGGCAGCCCGACCGACTCCAGGATCGAGCGGGTGCGGTCCACGACGTCGCGGCCGACGCGCCCGTCGAGCCGGGACAGCTCGGCGGCGTAGACCAGCCCGATGGCGACCGCCTCACCGTGCCTGATGCCGTAGTCCTCGACCCGCTCGATCGCGTGGCCGAGGGTGTGGCCGTAGTTGAGGATCTCCCGCAGGCCGCTTTCGCGCAGGTCCGCCCCGACGACGTCGGCCTTCACCCTGATCTTGCGCTCGACCAGCTCGCGGGTGTGCTCGCCCTCGGGGGTGCGGGCGGCGGCGGGGTCGTCCTCGACGAGCATCAGGATCGTCGGGTCGGCGATGAACCCGCCCTTGATGATCTCCGCGAGGCCGGCGACGTAGTCCTCGCGCGGCACGCTCGCCAGCGTGCCCAGGTCGCACAGCACGCCCTTCGGCGGGTGGAAGGACCCGACGAGGTTCTTGCCCTCGGGCGTGTTGATGCCGGTCTTGCCGCCGACCGCCGCGTCGACCATGGCCAGCAGCGTGGTCGGCACCTGGACGACCTGGACGCCGCGCAGCCACGTCGCGGCCACGAATCCGGCCAGGTCGGTGGTCGCTCCGCCGCCGACGCCGACGACCGCGTCGGAACGCGTGATGCCGTACCGGCCGAACGCCGACCACAGCTCGGCCGCGACGTGGACGGTCTTGGCCTCCTCGCCGTCCGGGACGGGCAGGGCGACGACCTCGAACCCGGCGCCCTCCAGGGTCTCGCGCACCGGCCTGGCGATCTCGGGCAGCCCGGCGGGGTGGATCACGGCGACCGTGCGCACCTTCGCGTCCAGCAGGCCCGGCAGCTCCGGCAGCACACCGGTGCCGACGACGACGTCATAGGGGCTCTCGCCCCGCACGGTGATGCGTGTCGCGGTCACAGCGCCGCCTCGATCTCGGCCGCCACGTCCTCGGGCTCGCGGCCGTCGGTGGCGACGGTGACCGCGGCGAGGCCCTCGTAGATCGGGCGGCGCTGCTCCATCAGCTGCCTGAGCCGGCTGCGCGGGTTCAGCACCAGCAGCGGCCGGGCCGAGGCGAGCCCGACCCGCTTGACCGCCTGGTCGAGCCCGACCTGGAGATACACGACCCGGTGCCCGGACAGCAGCTTCTGGGTGTGCTCGTGCAGGATCGCGCCGCCGCCGAGCGCGAGCACGCCGGGGTGCGTCTCCAGCGCCTCGCGCACGGCCTGCGCCTCCAGCTCGCGGAACCTCTCCTCGCCGTCCTCCACGAACACGTCGCTGACGGACTTGCCGGCGACGGCCTCGACGTCGGCGTCGGTGTCGCGGAACGTCAGGCCGAGGCGGTCCGCGAGGAGCCGCCCGACCGTGGACTTGCCCGAGCCGGGCGGGCCGATGAGGACCGCGGCGGGGCCTTGGGGCGCCGATTGCATGATCACAAACCCTATTACTTGATGACCAGGGACGACAGGTAGCCCGCCAGGTTGCGCGCGACCTCTTCCACGGAGTCGCCGCCGAACTTCTCGACGGCCGCGTCCGCGAGCACCAGCGCCACCATCGCCTCGGCGACGATCGCGGCGGCCGGGACCGCGCAGACGTCCGAGCGCTCGTGGTGCGCCTTGGCCGGCTCGCCGGTCAGCACGTCGACCGTGGCGAGCGCGCGGGGCACGGTGGAGATGGGCTTCATCGCGGCGCTGACCCGCAGCGGCTCGCCGTTGGTCATGCCGCCCTCGACGCCGCCGGCCCGGTTGGTGATCCGGCGCACGCCCTCGGGGGTGTTCTCGATCTCGTCGTGGGCCCGCGAGCCGGGGCGCCGGGCGGTCTCGAAGCCGTCGCCGACCGCGACCCCCTTGATCGCCTGGATGCCCATGAGCGCCCCGGCGAGGCGGGCGTCGAGGCGCCGGTCCCAGTGGGTGTAGCTGCCGAGGCCCGGCGGCAGGCCGTAGACGACCACCTCGACCACGCCGCCGAGGGTGTCGCCGTCCTTGTGCGCCTTGTCGATCTCGGCGACCATCGCCGCGCTCGCGGCCGGGTCGACGCAGCGCACCGGGTCGGCGTCCACCGCCTCCATGTCGCCGGGGCCGGGGAGCACGTCGCGGGGCGCGCTCGCCTCGCCGATGGAGACGACGTGGCTGACGATGTCGACGCCGAGGGCCTGCTTGAGGAAGGAGCGGGCGACCTGGCCGAGCGCCACCCGGGCGGCCGTCTCCCGCGCGCTGGCCCGGTCGAGCACCGGCCGCGCGTCGTCGAAGCCGTACTTCTGCATGCCGGCGAGGTCCGCGTGGCCGGGGCGGGGGCGGGACCGCGGCGCGTTGCGCGCCTGGCCCTCCAGCACCGCCGGGTCCACCGGGTCGGCGGCCATCACGGTCTCCCACTTCGGCCACTCGGTGTTGCCGATGCGGATCGCGACGGGCGAGCCGAGCGTGCGGCCGTGCCGTACGCCTCCGGAGATCGTCACCTCGTCCTGCTCGAACTTCATCCGCGCCCCCCGGCCGTATCCCAGTCGGCGGCGGCGCAGCGCCTCGGCGAGGTCGGCGGTGGTCACCTCCACACCGGCGGGCAGGCCTTCCAGGATCGCGAGAAGCTCGGGGCCGTGGGACTCCCCGGCGGTCAACCAGCGCAGCATGGTGACAAGTCTTCCATGTGCGCCCCAGTGCGACGCCCCCTGACACCCCCTTGACCGTAGGCGGGTGCCCCAGAACAGGAATCGGCCCGTGCTATATCCCCGGAAAAGCCAGCGCCACAAGCGCGCCCGCGAGCATGAACGGGCCGAACGGGAACTCGGTCGTGCGGGTGGCCCTGCGGGCCAGGAGCAGCACCACGGCGTACAACGCGCCGAGAACCTGACCCGCCATCCCGGCGACGATCGTGGCCTGCGCGCCGAGCGCGCCGGCGAGCAGGCCGATCAGCCCGGCCAGCTTCACGTCGCCGAGCCCGAGGCCCGTGGGGCGGGCGAACCACAGCACGGCGTAGACGGCGCCGAGCGCGCAGCCCGACGCCACCGCGGGCAGCAGCCGGCCCGACGGCGCGAGCAGGCCCAGCAGGATCGGGTACGACGGCAGCGTGATGGCGTCGGGCAGCCGCCAGGTTCTCCGGTCGATCTCCGCGAGCGCGGCGCCGGCGACCACCGCGTACAGCCACGCCGCGAGCACCCAGCCGTCGTGGACGCGCCAGGCCGCCAGCGCCGCGGCCAGCGCGGCCGCGCCCTCGACCAGGTACGGCGGCCGGGGCAGGGGCACGGCGCGGGCCGCCGCCGCGAAGGCCGCAAGGGCCTCGCCGCGCGGGTCCGCCGGTTCCCCGCCCGGCCGCGCTCCCGCATGAGCTCCTGGCTGTGGTTCGAATCCCGCGGCGACCGCCCGGGCGTACGCTCCGGCGATCAGGCCGAGGACGGCGGCGGCGAGGACGACGAGGGACACGCGGCCGACACTAACGCCCGCACGCCGCCGTGGCCCGTGGTGCGCCCTCCCCTGTGGACGACCGCCTCCCTGTGGACGACACGGCCATCGCCCGCCGTGCGGTCACGCGCGGCGGCGGCTCCACCAGCGGGCGCGGCGCCTCTCCTCCCCGGTCCCCAGCCGGGCCACCGTGGCGCCCGGCACCTCGCGGGCGAGGCGGTCCACCGCGGAGGCGTCCCTCCTGGCCTCCTCCACGGTGGCGAGGGCCTGCAGCATGCCGCCCTCGATCACGAACGGGACCGGCCCGGCCACGTCCACCACCACGGCGGCGGCGCTTTCGTGCCGCGCCGCCTGGCAGACCTGCGGGGCGGTGGCCTGCACCGGCCGGGCGTCCGCGCGCCACCTGCGCATCGGCTCGGTCCCGGTGAAGGCGAGCACGGCCTCACGACCGTCCTTGCCGACCAGTTTCGGGAGGGCCATCTCGCTCTCCTTCTCCTGGCGCAGGCCGTGCTCCCCCACTTCCGACTCGGTGAGCAGCGCGACCACGGGCACCAGCAGCCTGGTCCCGGCGAGCGCCGCCAGGACGTCGGCCGCCGTCGCCGTGCCGGCCTGGAACGCCGACAGCGCCGATGCGACGGAGGCGTCGGTGGCGCCGTCGTCGTCGGGGCGCAGGGGCTGCGGAATCGCTGGCATGTCTCCCGACCCTACCCAAGGGCCATGCCGGGGGTGTCAGCCCAGGTCGGCGACGGCGATGACGGGACCTCCGCCGGACGGGCCCTGGTGCACCGCCGCCACGGAGACGAACACGGCCGGGTCGCCGGTCACGCTCGCCGCCACCCCGCCGACGGTCGCCTTGATCTGGCGGTGCCAGTGGACGTCGGAGTCGTCGAGCATGATGTTGCGCCGCCCCCGTACGCGGCCCGACGGGTCGGCCTCGCACTTGATGAACAGGTTGACCAGCCGGTCGCCGAGGTCGGCCGGGTGCGGGCGCTCGGGCAGGTCGATCCCGGCGCTCCGGATGGCCTCCCAGATCCCGTCGGTGTCCAGGGCGTCCTTCATGACCGAGTGTCCGGCGCGGTAGCGCCCGCCGATCCCGCGTACGTTGCCCACCACGACGATCTGGGCCCGGTCGAGCTCCACACCGCTGGAGCACGAGGCGACCGACGAGTAGAGCGACAGGTCCTTGTGGATCCGCTCGGCCGAGGGCATCTCGATCTCCCCGAGCGCGACCGCGATGCCGAGCGCCGTGGTGGAGTTGGAGATGTCCATCGACTTCAGCGTGTCCTCGGTGACGACCGTCTGGCCGCGCTCCTTGGCGTCGGTGATCGTGGACAGCGTGAGCAGCGGCGTCTTGGTCTGCACGTAGTGGACGTCGGCCGGGTCGTCGATCCCCGCGATCTTCATCGCCTCGCGCACCCCGGCGGCCACCTTCTCGACCATGGCGGGCCTGCCGATGTCCTCGGGGAGGATCACCTCGCTCATCGCCACGCCGACGCTCACCCGCGGCTCGTCGGTCCGTACGGCGGTGGCCGGATCGACGGTCGCGAAGATCGTCGCGTGCGGGCTGAGCACGCCGTCGGTGCCGCCGGACCACACCAGGGGCACCTGCGCGACCTCCTCGGCGGTGCGCGTGCCCTTGGCCACGAGCACCTCTCGGAAGGCCCGGTCGGCGAGGATCCGCGTGTAGTCGTTCACGCCGCCGTTGCCCTCGGTCTTGCCGATGACGGCCAGCACGCGGTCGGCCTCGATCACCCCGTCGTCGATCAGCCTCGCCAGCCCGGAGGCGTCGGTGACGCTCTCGATGGGGACCTTCCGTACCTCGATCGGATCCGGCACTATCTCTCCACCCCTCTGTACACCCTCGTACCGATATTTCCTGACAGTGCGGCACCGATGTGGTGCAGCGAGGTGATCACGGCCCGTCCCCCGGTCTCCTCGGCGAAGCCCAGGGCGGCCTCGACCTTGGGCCCCATGCTGCCCCCGGCGAAGTGGCCGGCCGCCTGCAACTCACGCAGGGCGGCGACGTCGATCTCCCCGATCGGGCGGGCGCGGGGCGTGCCGAAGTCCACGGCGGCGTTCGGCACGTCCGTCGCGATCACGAGGTCGGTGGCGCCGACGGCGGCGGCCAGCGCGGCGGCGGCGAGGTCCTTGTCGATCACGGCCTCGACCCCGGTCAGCGTGCCGTCCGCGCCGCGCACGACCGGCACTCCCCCGCCCCCCGCGGCGACGACCGTGAATCCGGCGCCGATGAGCGCGACGGCGGCGGGGGCGTCCAGGATCTCCACGGGCCGCGGCGAGGCGACCACCCGCCGCCATCCGCGCTCGAAGCGCCGCCAGGCCTGTCCGTGCCGCTCGAAACGGCGCGCCTCGTCCTCCCCGAAGTACCGCCCGATCGGCTTGACGGGGTCCTGGAACGCCGGGTCGGCCGGGTCCACGAGCGTGCGGGTGACGACGGTGGCCACCCGCGCGTGCCCCAGCTCGCGCTGCAGGGCGTTCATGATGAGCGTGCCGATCGTGCCCTGCGTCTGGGCCACGCACCAGTCGAGCGGGACGGGCGGCACGACGTGGGCGGCGAGCTGGTTCTTCAGCAGGAGGTTGCCGACCTGGGGGCCGTTGCCGTGGGTGAGCACCACCTCGTGCCCGGCCCTGCTGAGCGCGGCCACATGGGCCATCGCCTCGCCGATCGCCCGCTGCTGGTCGGCCGGGGACGCGCTCCCGTCGGGAGCCGTCATGGCGTTGCCGCCGAGTGCGATCAGTACGCGTCCGCCCACATCCGGAAACTATCCAGCCCCACCCGGGCCTTCATTGGCGAGTCTCGCCCACCCCTGCCGCATCCATGGGCAGATTTCACCAAGCTCCGCGACGAGGAGAGCAAACGGCGGCGGGGGGGGGGGCGGGGGGGCCCCCCCCCCCCGCCGCCCCACCACAAAACACCACCCCCGCAGGCCCTCGGG
>NZ_JBEYWW010000065.1:0-23015 GCF_040644635.1 Microbispora sp. NPDC046933
GGCAACCCCTCTAACTTACCCGAACCCCCAGCCCGGCGCAAAACCACCGACCCAGAAGATCGAAAAGCACAAGGAGCCGCCGACAACCAGCCCGCACACACAA
Source organism: Microbispora sp. NPDC046933 (assembly GCF_040644635.1). Lineage (NCBI taxonomy): Bacteria > Bacillati > Actinomycetota > Actinomycetes > Streptosporangiales > Streptosporangiaceae > Microbispora > Microbispora sp. NPDC046933. Next base: position 104 of record NZ_JBEYWW010000065.1, read on the forward strand.
GACAACCACCGAAGTGATCGAAGAGGAGTGCGCCGAACCGCGCCGACACCACAAGATTACCAGGGTCCGGCACCACCATGACCCGGTTGGAGAACAACGCCCCCATGGCGCGGGCTATTCCCGCAGGTCGTGACCGGGTGTGTCCCTCTCATCCCGCATGTGGCAAAACGTGCGAGCGAGCGGGGACAACCAGATCCGGCTCTCAGGCATCTACTTAGCGCCGCGGCGATCAGCCGGCATGGCACGGACGATCGGGGAGGCATGAGGTGAGGGACGAACGCCGTGGGTGGCCGTCGTCCCCGCGCTCCGCGACGGCTCCACGTGGCCGCCGCCTTCCCACGCAACCGAACGTCAAGCCGCTCGCAATCGCCCCGCGCTACGAAGACGATGCGGAAGTCCCCGTACGGCGCCAACCCGGCCGCCCGGACTTCCGTCGCTGGAGGTGGCCATCATCATGCGGTCGGAGTTCGACGACATCCGTGCCCACATCACCGCCGAGCCGCCGCGCCCGGGCGAGTTGCTCGAGCTCGCGCACTCCCTGCTGGACGACCTGGAGCAGTTGCGAACGCGCGAGGCGATCCTGCGCTCGCACTATCTCGCCCTGCTGACCGCCGCTCGCGCCACCGTGGCCGCGGACGCCGCCGGACAGCCGGCGCCGCTCACCTTCCTCCAGCACGAGCTGGCCGAGCACGGGCAGCTTCCCGACGGTGAGCAGGCGCAGCGGATCCTGTCGGACGCCGTGGCCGCGCAGGCCATGCTCGCCCATCTGGACGAGCCCGCGCCCCGGCGGTCCCGCACCGCCCGCGGCCCCCGCTGCGGCGGAGTCAGCCGCAGCCTGCGGGGCTGAGCGGCTCAGCCGCCGGGGGTGAGCTCGTGCACGAAGACGACGTTGGGGTAGGCCGGGTTGTCGGTCAACCCCTGGACGTTGCCGAGGTAGGCCCGCTGGTAGTTCAACACCCATGGCACCGCCACCACGGCCTCCTCCTCGATGAGGCTCCGCTGGAGGTCGGCGTACGCCCTCTCGGCGGCGGAACGGTCGTTCGTCACCAGTGACGGCAAACGGTCGATCTTGGCGTCGACGTCCCGGCTCTTCAGGTAGGTGAGGTTGAAGGACACCGGCTCGGCGCTGTGGAAGACGTTGAGGAACCACGAGTAGGCGTCGGCGTAGTCGGGGTACCAGTACATGACGAAGATGTCCTGACGCTTGGCCGGGTCCGCGGCCTTGCCCTGGTCCCACTGGTCGTTCCACTGCATCGCCTTGGTGTCGAGCTGGACGTTGAGCTCGGCGAGCGCGCTCTTGAGCCTGCGCACCAGCAGTTCCTCGTCGTCGTCTCCCTGTGCGTAGGTCAGCGTGAGGCGCAGCGGGTTGCCGCCCGGGCCGTACCCCGCCTCCTTGAGCAGCGCGGTGGCTCCGGTCAGGTCCTGCTTCTGTGTGAGGCCGGGCGTGTGCCCGAGCAGATTCTCGGGCACGAGTCCGGAGGCGGGCGCCGCCGCCCCCTTGAGTCCGGTGATCAGGCCGTCGTAGTCGACGGCCTTCTGCACCGCCTTGCGCAACCGCACGTCGGCCAGGGGACCGGATGCGGTGTTGAACAGCACGAGCAGGTTCTGGAACGAGGGCACCTGCAGGGTGCGGACGCCCGCGGTCGCACGGGCCCGGCGGAACAGCTCGGGATTCAGCCGCTGCACATAGCTCGCCTCGCCGCGCAGCAGCAGCCGGTAGGCCCGGTCGGGGTTGGGGACGACGCGGAACTCGATGTTCCGGTAGTGCGGGCCCTCCCAGCCTCCCCAGTAGCGGTCGAAGGCGCGCAGCACCAGCTCCTTCTCGCGCCCCTTCTTCCAGCTCGCCACGGTGTACGGCCCGGAGCCGGCGTCCCGGCCGGCCTGGAACCACTTCTTGAGGTCGCCTGACCCGGCCGCCTGCGTGTCGTAGATGTACGCCGCGTAGTCGGCGGAGGCGATCAGGTCGAGCGGGGCGGCGTACTTGAGGCGGAACTCCACGGTCAGCGGGTCCTTGACCGTGATCTGCTGGACGGGGTCCCAGATGTAGGCCGCGCCGGCGCCCATCCGCTTGGTGCGCTCGACGGACGCCTTGACCGCGGCGGCGTCCAGTGGCCGTCCGGTGTGGAAGACGACGCCGGACCGCAGGGTGAACGTCCAGACCTTGCCGTCCGACGAGGCCTGCCAGCGCTCTGCGAGGCGCGGCGCGGCCCGCCGCGTCCTGGGGTTGTACATCGTCAGCGAGTCGTAGATGTTCTCCATCGCGACGACCTCGTTGGAGTAGGAGCTCGCGGGGTCCCAGTCGGTGACGATGTCGAGATGGTGCAGGTAGACGAAGGTGGAGTCCTTCGCCGACGGCAGGTTCGCGGCCGAGATCTCCCGGACCTCACCACCGCCGCAGCCCGCCAGGGCCAGCACGGCCATCACTCCCAGCACGAGGAAACGGCGCATGCGTGCGGGTCCTTTCCGTGTCTACCATGATCGACGCTACTGCAAGATCACGATTGGACACGATATTTCCCGCTAACCGATCACAGGGCCTTCATTCGGCCCACCCCGCTGCTAGTCTCTATCCCTGTCGCAAAGAGGTTTTATGTGAGGCTTGTCCCTCACTGGGCGAGGTGCCATGAGTCCGCGCAGGCGTGACCGGCCGATCAGGTCCCGGCTCATCGGCCTGCTGCTCGTACCGCTCTTCTCGCTGGTCGCCCTGTGGGCGGTCACCGCCGGCGTCACCATCGGCGAGAGCCTGAGCCTGCGTACGTACAACACGCTGTGGTCCACGCTGCGACGGCCCGCCGACTCGCTGATCGTCGACCTGCAGGCCGAGCGTCTGACCACGGCCCGATACCTCGGTTCGCATCGGACAGCCGACCGCGACGCCATGGTCCTGCAGCGCCAACGGACCGACAAGACCAGGGAGAAGGTCCGCACGCTGGCCCTGTCCGACGCCTCACGCTCGGCCACCACTCCCGCCATGCGCACGCAGGTCGACGAGATGCTGGCGGGGCTCAGCCGGGTCGACGAGATCCGGGCGGAGATCGACGAGGGGCTCTCGGAGCGGTTGTACGCGATCGAGACCTACAACCTGGTCAGCGACTCGATCTACCGGATGCACTACAGCCTGGCCCTGATCGACGACATCCCGATCTACCAGCAGTCGCGCGTGGTGATCTCGCTCGGATACGCCAAGGAGCTGCTGACCCGGGAGCAGGCGCTGGAGGCGGCGGCCGGCGCGTCCGGAGGCTTCACCGACGAGGAACGCAAGCTGTTCACCCAGCTCGTGGGCAACCGCCGGTTCCTCATCGACCAGGCGCTGCCCGAGCTGGACGCCGGTCTGCGGCAGCTCCACGTCAACCTGATCACCACTCCGCTCTACCAGCGGCTGCGGCTGCAGGAAGAGCAGATCATCCAGGCGCCCAAGCTCTCGCCGCGTACGCAGCGGGTGTGGCAGTCGACCTCGGACGACCTGGCCGAGTCGTTCCAGAAGGCGCAGACCGAGGCGGCGGCCCTGCTCGCCGAGCGCGCCGCGCCGATCGCCGACTCGATCCTGCGGCGGGCCGTGCTGGCCGGAGGTTTCGGTCTCCTCGCGGTCGTCGCCTCGATCCTGATCTCGCTGCGGGTCGGCGGACGCCTCGCCCGCGAGCTGGCCGACCTGCGGCAGGCCGCGCTCGACCTCGCGAACAAGCGGCTGCCGGGCGTGCTGGCCAAGCTCAAGCGGGGCGACGACGTCGACGTGGCCACCGAGGCGCCCCCGCTCCAGACCGCGGGCGGGACCGCCGAGATCCAGGACGTGGGACGGGCCTTCTCGACCGTCCAGGAGACCGCGGTTGAGGCGGCCATCGGGCAGGCCCGCCTGCAGCGAGGTGTCAGCCAGGTCTTCCTCAACCTGGCGCGGCGCAGCCAGACGCTGCTGCACCGGCAGCGGACCCAGCTGCACGGCATGCAGCGCCACACGACCGACCCGGACATGCTGGAGGAGCTGTTCCGGCTCGACCACCTGACGACCCGCATGCGCCGCCACGCCGAGGGCCTGATCATCCTGTCCGGCAACGCACCCGGCCGCGCCTGGCGCAAGCCCGTCCCGATGTACGACGTCGTACGCGGGGCCGCGGCCGAGGTGGAGGACTACGCCCGGGTGAACGTGCTGCCGATGGAGGACCACGGGCTCGACGGCGCCGCGGTGGCCGACGTCATCCACCTCATCGCCGAACTGATCGAGAACGCCACGATCTTCTCGCCGCCGCACACCTCCGTGTCGGTGCGCGGCGAACTCGTTGGCACGGGCTTCGCGGTCGAGATCGAGGACCGCGGGCTCGGCATGACCAAGGAGCGGCTCGCCGAGCTGAACGAACGTCTGGCCAACCCGCCGGAGTTCGACATCGCGGACACCGACCGCATGGGGCTGTTCGTCGTCGCGCGCCTGGCCGCGCGGCGGGACATCCGCGTGACCCTGCGGCCCTCGCCCTACGGAGGAACGACCGCCATCGTGCTGATCCCATCCGTGCTCATGGTTGGCCCCAAGGATCCCGATCTCGCCCGTCTCGCCGCAGGAGAGGTCACCCCGGAGGACATCATCCTCGCCTCGCTGAAACGGGGGTCGGAGGAGAACGAGAACACCGGCGAGGAGGACCGAAAGTGACGGATCGCATGCAGGACCAGTGGCTGGACGAGGAGGCCGGGCCGATCGTCCCGGCCTACGCCCTGACCCGCGGACGCGTGCGGCCCTCCAGCCAGGAGATCGACCTCGTCGCCATCGTCACCGCGACCGGTGGTCCCACGCCGGTGAGCCTCGGTCCCGAGCAGTGGATGATCCTCAGCCTGTGCGCCCGCCCGGCGTCGCTGGCGGACATCGCCGCGGCGATCGACCTGCCGCTCGGCGTCGTACGGGTGCTGGTGGGCGACCTCCACGAGCAGGGTCTCGTGCAGGTGCGCCCACCCGCCAACGTCGCGCGCTTCCCCACCCCCGGCATCCTGACCGAGGTGATCAGCGGCCTGCGCGCGCTGTGACCTTCTCGGTCAGAGCGCGTGCGGGTAGTGCCGTGCGGCGTGCTCGGGGGTGATGTATCCCTCCCGCAGGTCGGCGCGCACGGCCTCGGCGTCGCGCTCCCCGGGCGGGCCGTACCCGCCTCCCGAGCCGGTGCGCAGGTGCACGACCGCGCCCTTGGGCAGGAAGATCCGCGTCTTCAGCGAGAAGTCCTCGGCGCGCCCGTCGGGATACTCCACAGTGAGCCGGTTGGGCCGGCCGGGCAGCCCGCCCTCCAGGCCCCAGGGCGCCAGCGCGGTCCTGGCCAGGCCCGCGGTGAGGTACTGGTCCTCCAGGATGCGGAACGACAGGTCGAGCCCCAGGCCGCCGCGGTGGCGGCCGGGTCCGCCGGAGTCCTCCGCCAGAGCGAGCCGCTCGATCCGCCAGGGGTTGCGCGCCTCCCACACCTCGGCGGGGGTGAAGCGGGTGGCCGACTCCGAGATGTACATGAGCGCGCTCGCGCCGTCGGCCGACGGTGAGGCACCCTGGCCGACCGGATGGGGCGCGCCGTCCGCCCACGGCTCGCCGGTCGCCTCGCGGTTGCCCCACCAGACCAGGGCGTTGATGTCCCCGCCGCTGGCGGCAGGCACCGATTCCGGCACGGCCTCGGCCAGCGCCTTGATGATCAGCTCGATGGCGTGGTCGGAAGGGATGCCGTACATGAAGCAGGGCGCGGGCCGTACGGGATGGAACAGTGAGCCGAGCCGGGTGACCAGTTCCAGCGGGCGGAAGTGGCCCTCGTTGGGCTGCTCGCCGGCCCCCGCGAGGAAGGACACCGCGATCCGGACGGCCGCCACGGTGGACGGCAGCGGGCAGTTGACCGGCCCGCCGACCTGGTCGGGGCAGTCGGTCAGGTCGACGGTCACCGACGAGCCGTCCACGCCGACCCGGACGCCGAACGGGATCGGCGTGCCGTTCACCCCGTCGGAGTCGATGACGCTGGACGCCTCGTAGACCCCGTCGGGCAGGCGCTCGAACCAGCCGCGCACCAGCGCCTCGCCGTGGGCGTACATGCGGGCGACGCAGCGGCGGAAGGTGTCGAGGCCGTGCCGCCGGACCAGCGCGCCGAGGGCCTCGGCCCCGGTCCGCGCCCCGGCCACCATCGCGTTGATGTCCCCGATGACCATCTCCGGCATCCGGCTGTTGGCCAGGATCATCCGGTAGACGTCGCTGACCAGCCGCCCGGCGTCGTACAGCTTGACGCCGGGGAAGATCGTGCCCTCCTGGTGGACGTCGACCGTGTCCGTGCAGTACGGGTCCTTGCCGCCGATGTCGAGCCAGTGGGCCTTGATCGCCGAGTAGCCGACGAGCACGTCCTCGTGGAAGATCGGCACCACCATCGCCGCGTCCTGGGGATGGGAGCCGGTGCCGTACGGGTCGTTGTAGAGGATCACGTCACCGGGGCTGAGCGCGGCGGGACCGCCGACGCCCTCGACGGCCTCCTTCACGCAGAAGCCGAGCGTGCCCATGAACGCCGGCAGCGTCGGGGCCTGCGCCAGCATGCACATGTCGGCGTCGTAGAAGGCGACGGCGAAGTCCAGCGCCTCGTAGATGATCGGCGAGAACGCGGTGCGGATCAGCGACTGCTTCATCTGGTCGGCGGCCGCGTTGAGGCCCTGCCGGATGATCTCGGTGGTGACCGGGTCGGCGCCGTCGCCCAGCCCCGGGTGCACCTCGGCGTATCGGGTGCGGACGATGGTCATGCCCGGTCCTTCCGTGTGATCAGGAGACAGCCGCTCTCGTGCGCCTCCGCCGCGAAGCCGGCGTCCACGTAGGTGGTCGCGGTCGGCTCCACCACCAGCAGCGGGCCCTCGGCCACGCCGTCCAGGTCCTCCCGCCGTACGACCGGGGCCTCGGTCCAGGCGGCCCGGCGGAACGACCACAGCCGCGTCGTCCCGCTCCCGCCCTCGCCGGACGGCGGGGCCGGCACCATCGGGCGGTCCGCGTCGAGGACCACCCTGGCGGTCGCCCGTACGGTGACGATCTCCAGCGGGTCGGGCAGGGTGTGGCCGAAGGCCCGGTGGTAGGCCTCGGAGAACCGGGCGGACACGGCCGCCACGTCGTCCTCCCCGAACCGCACCGGGATCGTCAGCGTGTGCTCCTGCCCCCGGTGGCGCAGGTCGAGGTCCACCTCGCGGACGGCTCCCGCCTGCGCGAGCCGTTCGAACAGTCCCTCCGCCACCCGCTCGACCGCCGGCAGCGCCGCGTCGTCCAGGGGACGCACCATCGTGCGGGCGGCCGACCGCACGATGTCGGCCTGCACCAGGCCGACGGCGGAGAAGTTGCCCGCGTTGGGCGGCACGACCACGGTGTCCACGTCGAGCTCGTCGGCGAGCAGGCAGCCGAACACCGGCCCGGCGCCGCCGAAGGCGACGACGGCCACGCCGCGCGGGTCCACGCCCCGCTCCACCGTCACGCCGCGCACGGCCTGGGCCATGTGCGCGGCGGCGATCCTGACGACGCCCACCGCGACCGCGTCCACGCCGTCGATGCCGGTCGGGCCCGCCAGCGGCGCCAGCACGCGGGCCGCCGCGTCCTCGGACAGCTCGATGCCGCCGGAGATGTGCCCGCGGGGGATCATGCCGAGGTGCAGGGCGGCGTCGGTCACCGTGGGCTCGGTCCCGCCGCGCTGGTAGCAGGCGGGCCCCGGGTCGGCGCCCGCGCTGCGCGGGCCGACGCGCAGGAGTCCGCCCGCGTCGGCGTACGCCACGGAGCCGCCGCCCGCGCCCACCGACCGCACGTCCACCCAGGGACTCTGCAGCGGCAGGCCGACGACCTCGCCCTGGTAGAGCAGCGGGAGCCGTCCGTCCTCGATGAGCGCGGTGTCGAAGCTGGTGCCGCCCACATCGGCGACCACGGCCGTGCCGAGACCGAGGGAGGGGCCGAGCGAGGCGGCAAGGCGGGCGGTGGCGGCGGCCCCGGCCACCGGGCCGGACAGGATCGTCTCGAACGGCCTGGCCGCGGCCTCGGCCAGCGTCAGCGCGCCGCCGCCGGACCGGGTCACGAGCAGCTCGCCCGCGAAACCCCTCGCCCGCAGCTCGCGATCGAGGTTGTGCAGGTAGGGGCCCATGCGGTGGCGGACGAAGGCGTCCACGACCGTGGTGCAGGTGCGCTCGTACTCCCGGTACTCCCCCGAGACCTCGTGCGACAGCGAGACCGGCCCGGCGAAACCGGCCTGCCTGAGCAGCTCGGCCGCCCGCGTTTCGTGCGCGGGGTTGGCGTAGGAGTTGACCAGCACGATCGCGACGGCGTCCACGCCCTCGGCGGCGAACACCTCGGCGGCCCGCCGCACGTCCTCCGGCTCCAGGTCGCATGCGACCGAGCCGTCGGCGGCCACCCGTTCGGTCACCTCCAGGCGCAGCCGCCGGGGCACGAGCGGCGGCGGCGGGGTCCAGAACAGGTCGTAGGGGTCGTCGCGGTCGCCCCTGCGGATCTCCAGCACGTCGCGGAAGCCGGCCGTGGTGATCAGGCCGACGGTCGCGCCCCGTCTCTCTAGCAGGGCGTTGAGGCCCACGGTGGTGCCGTGCACGAAGTGGCGGCAGCGGGCGAGCAGGTCCGGTGGCACGGCCGCGTCGACCGCGGCGAGGACCCCGCGTTCCGGCGCGGACGGCGTGGTGGGCTGTTTTGCGACCCTGATCTCGCCGGTCGCGGCGTCGTGCAGGACGAGGTCGGTGAAGGTGCCGCCGACGTCCACTCCGATGACCGTTGTCATGCCTCGCAACGTAGATCGGGAGGCGCGCCGCGTCGATGTGCCCTCACGACGACGAGATCGGCGTTGTTGTCCCCGGGAGACAGTCGTGGTCGAGCACCACGTGGCAGGCGAGCTGGAGCGCGAAGCGGGTCTGCGGGTCGGACAGGTCGGCGTCGAGCGCCTCGGCGATGCGCCTGATCCGGTGGGCCACCGCGTTGGGATGCAGGCTGAGCAGCTCGGCCGCCCTCGTCCGGGAGCCCCAGCTGTCCAGGTAGGCCTTCAGCGTCGGCACCGCGTGGCCGCTGAGCGCGCCGAGGCGCTCCAGCGGGGCGAGCATGTCCCGGGCGGCCACCAGCGCGCTCTCGCTGCCGCTCAACTCCGCGAGAAGCGCGTGGACCCCGAGCCGGTCGAACCGCACGATTTCTCCGGCGGCGGCGCGGGCGGCGGCGGCCCGCGCCTGCGACGCCGTACGGCGCAGCCCGTCCGGCCCCGACTGGCAGGTGCCGACCCCGGCTCCCACCACCGAGGGCCACTGTGCCCGCGGCGGGTACGGCAGGCAGGCGCCGGGAGTCGTCCGCTCGTCGGCGGTGAGGAGCACGAGCACGCCGTCCTGCCACCGGGTCACCAGCGGCGGCGCGGACAGGTCGGCCGTCCCGCCAGGTCCCGTGTCGCCAGCTCCCGTGTCGCCGAAGCCCCTGTCGCCGAAGCCCCTGTCCAGTCCCCGTGCGCCGGGCAGCGCCGCGGCGGTCCTGCGCGCGTCGCGGAGCACCGGATCGGCCGTCCCGGGGGTCGAGTCGCCGCCGGGGTCGCGCAGGAAGACCGCGACGTGCCAGCCGTCCACAGGCACGCCCTCGTGCCGGGCGCGGCGGGCGGCGGTCCGCGTGTCCTTGGCGCCGAGCAGGGCCAGCAGCGCGCGCTCGCGGGCCGCCTCCGCCTCCCGCGCGGCCGCCCGCACCCGGCCGAGCGTGGTGGCGACGACCTGGGCGACGATCGCCGCCGCCGGGTCCTCGCCCTCCCAGCACACGTAGCCGTCCGGACGGCCGCCGACCCGGATCACGGTCGCGTTGGCCGCCGGGTCGGCGAGGTCGGCGACCACGTACGCGACCCCGACGGAGGCGGACGCCGCGCGCAGGATGTCGTCCTCGCCCGCGCCCTCCATCGCGCCGAGACCGTCGATGGCCTCGCGCGTACGGCGCAGCAGCAGCCCGGGATCGGCGCGCACCGCCGCGCTGAGGCCGAGCACGGTGTCCGACAGCGAGTGGTCCGAGGCGCCGGCGAGCAGCGCGACCCCCTCCCGCCTGGCCAGCTCCACCATCTCCGGCGTGGTGCCCGAGGGGCCGGGCAGCACGATCCCGGCGAGGCCGCCGCGCCCGGCCAGGCGCAGCGCGTCCAGCACGTCGCACGACCGCATGGCGTGGCGGGACAGGATCGCCAGCGCGCCGGGGGCCGCCGAGCCCAGTTCGCGCATCTCGTCGACGAGGACGACGCTGCCGACCTCCCGGGCGTCCCAGGGCCCGGCGACGAGCGTCAGCCTGCGGCCCGCGGGCGTCCTGAGCAGGTCACTGACGCGGCGCATCGGGGGTCTCACCTCCGTCGTGGGGGACGCCTTGGGGGACGCGCGGAGCCGAGGAGGCCGGGGTGTTCAGCACCTCCTCCGCGCGATGACATGCCACCTTACGCCCCTCGACCTCACGCGGCTCGGGCGTCTCCTGCCGGCAGCGGTCCGCCGCGAGGGGGCAGCGCAACCGGAACGGGCACCCGGACTCCGCCGGGGCCGCCTCGGTCCGCCCGGCCGCGCGCGGCGGGTCGCCGCCCATTCGCGGGACCGCGTCGCGCAGCGCCCGGGTGTACGGGTGGGCAGGCCGGGTGAGCAGTTCCGCGGTCGGGCCCGACTCGACGACCCGCCCGGCGAACAGCACCGACGACGTACGGCACAGGCGTCCCACCACGCCCAGGTTGTGCGTGATGAGCAGGTAGCCGAGCCCGTGCTCCGCGGCCAGCCTCTCCAGCAGGTCGAGGATCCTGGCCTGCACGGTCACGTCGAGCGCGCTCGTGGGCTCGTCGAGCACCAGCAGCCGCGGCTCCACGGCCAGGGCGCGGGCGATGGCCACCCTCTGCCGCTGGCCCCCGGACATCTCGTGCGGCCTGCGGGCGGCGAGCGCGGGGTCGAGCCCCACGTCGGCGAGGAGCGCGGCGACCCGGTCCCGCCGCTCGGCCCCGGACATGCGGTGGTGGGTGGTCAGGGCCTCGGTGATCGACGCCCCGGCCGTCATGCGGGGGTCGAGCGCCTCGCTGCCGTCCTGGAAGACCGGCTGCACGGCCCGGCGGAACTCCGCCCGGCCCGCCCTGCCGAGCCCGGCCAGGTCGTGCGAGCCGTACCGGACGACGCCGGAGCGCGGGCGCATGAGGCCGAGCAGGGCGCGGGCGAGCGTGGTCTTGCCCGAGCCGCTCTCCCCGATCAGGCCCACCCCGCCCTCATCCACGGCGAGGCTCACGTCGTGGACCACCGTCGTCGCGCCGTACGCGAGGGTGACTCCCTCGGCGGCGAGCAGAGTCATGACCCCTCCGCGAGTTCTGGCAGTGCGGGCCCAGCGTCAGGTAGTGCGGGCACCGCGTCAGGTAGTGCAGGCACTGCGGCGATCAGCTCCTGGGTGTAGGGGTCGCGCGGCCGGGCGAACACCTCGGCGGCGGACCCGCTCTCCACCACGGCGCCGTCACGCATCACCACGACCCGGTCGGCGATCGTGGAGACCAGCGCGAGGTCGTGGGAGACCAGCAGCACGGCGAGGCCGCGCTCGTCACGCAGCCGGCGCAGCACCGCGACCACCTCGGCCTGCACGGTCACGTCGAGCGCGCTGGTCGGCTCGTCGGCCAGCACGACCTGCGCGCCGAGCGCCAGGGCCAGCGCGATGGCGAACCGCTGGGCCTGGCCGCCGGACACCTGGTGGGGGTAGCGGCGCAGGATCTCCGGGTCGAGCAGCACCGCGCGGACGCCCTCCTCGGCCCGCTCCCGCGCGTCCGCGCCCTTGACGCCGTGCCGGGCGAGCGCGCGGCGCATGAGCGTGCCCAGGCGCATGGTCGGGTTGAGCGCGGCCTGCGGGCTCTGCATGACGAGGGCGGCCCGCGAGCCGCGGATCTCCCGCAGCCGGGCCGGGCTCGCCGTGAGCACGTCCACGTCGCCGACGGTGATCCGGCCGGAGACGTCCGCGCCGTGGACGAGGCCGAGCGTGCTGAGCAGGGTGGTCGTCTTGCCCGACCCGCTCTCGCCGACGATCGCCACGCACTCCCCGGCGGCCACGTCGAGTTCGGGGACCGACGCGATCACCCGGTCGCCGATCCTTACGACGAGGTCCTTCACGCTGATCAAACTCATCGCGACAGCCTCGCCCTCAGTCCTTCGCCGAGCACGTTGAACGCGAACGCGGTGACCAGGATGGCGAGGCCGGGGAAGGTCACCACCCACCAGTCGGTGGTGAACAGCGACTGGCCCTGCTGGACCATCAGGCCCCACTCCGAGGTCGGCTCGTGGGCCCCCAGGCCCAGGTACGACAGCGCGGCGGCGGTGAGGATGACCCCGCCGCCGTCCAGCGACAGCTGGACCAGCACCGGCGTGAGCGAGTTCGGCAGCACGTGCCGCAGCACGATGAGCGGGGCGGGCACCCCCAGGCAGCGCGCGGAGTCGACGAACCCCCGGGTGGCCACGGACGCGGCGACCGACGCGGTAAGCCGGGCGTACCACGGCCACCAGGTGACCGCGATCGCCACGATCACGGTGGTCACGCTCGGCTGGAGCACCACGGCGAGCGCCAGCGACAGCAGCAGCGCGGGGAAGGCGAGGAAGATGTCGGTCACCCGCATGATCACGTCGCGGGCCCAGCCGCCGGCGTACCCGGCGACCACTCCCAGGACGACGCCGGCCACGCCGCTGACGGCCAGCACCGCGACGGCGATCAGCAGCGAGGTGCGGGCGCCGAACAGGACCCGGCTGAGCACGTCGCGGCCGACCTGGTCGGTGCCGAACCAGTGGGCGCCGCTCGGCGGCAGCAGCGCCTCCAGGGGATGGGTGGCCGAGCCGCCGTCCTCCGGGTAGGGGGCGATCCACGGCGCGAGCAGCGCCGCGAGCACGACGATCCCCAGCAGCACGGCTCCCGCCACCGCGAGGCGGTCCACCCCGGCCAGGCGCCGCAGCGGCGTACGGCGGAGCGGCAGGACGGGGGCCGTCACCGGGCCCTCACCCTCGGGTCGACCACGCCCTGGAGGAGGTCCACGGCGAGGTTGGCGACGACGTACAGCACGGCGACCAGCAGCGTCACCCCGGCGATGGCGGGGGTGTCGAGCGAGCGGATCGAGTCGGCGGCGTACCGTCCGAGGCCCGGCCAGTTGAACACGGCCTCCACGAGGAAGCCGTTCACGATCGAGTACGCGAAGACGAGCGCGATCAGCGACAGCACCGGGTTCAGCGCGGGCCGCAGGGCGAACCGGGTGAGCACCGCGGTCTCCCCGAAGCCGAGCGCGCGCTCAAGCCGGGCGTGGTCGCGTGACGACTCCTCGATGAGGGCGGCCCTGGTCATCTGGGCCACGACCCCGGCCGGGTACGCCGCGATCACCAGGGCGGGCAGCACCAGGTGCGACAGCGTGCTCGTGAGGATCGGCCAGTTGCCGGTGATCAGCGCGTCCACGGCCGTGATGTTGGTGTAGAGGTGCAGGGGGCTGGTCCGGTCGAGCGAGGCGTCGTACTCCCCGGCGACGGGGAACCAGCCGAGCCCGCTGGCGAAGACCGTCTGCAGGGCCAGCGCCAGCCAGAACACCGGCACCGACACGGCCAGCATCGACGACAGCCGCACCGACAGGTCGGGCAGGCGGCCCTTGTAGCGGGCGGCGGCGATCCCCAGCGGGATGCCCGCGACCAGGGCGATGATCAGCGCCGCGCCCACGAGTTCCAGGGATGCGGGGAACGCCTGGAAGAGGTCGTCGCGCACGGGCTGCCGGGTGTGCAGGCTGGTCCCCCAGTCGCCGCCCAGCAGGTCGCGCACGTAGTTCCACAACTGCACCGGCAGCGGGTCGTCCAGGCCGAACTGCCGCCGGGCCTCGGCGAGCTCGGCCGCCGTCGCCTTCGGCCCGGCGTACGCCACGGCCGGGTCGCCGGGCACCAGGCGCATGACGGCGAACGTGAGGACGATCACGCCGGCCACGACCAGGACGGCCTGGCCGAGCCGGCGGATCAGATACCTCGGCATGATCAGGCGCCGGGCTTCAGGTCGTAGACGAACACGACGTTGGGGTAGGCCGGGTTGTCCACGTACCCCTGGACCGACTTGGCGAAGGCCCGCTGGTAGTTCTGCACGTACGGCACGGCCACCGCCGCCTGCTCGTTTATGATCTTGTTTTGGAGGTCGGCGTACGCCTTCTCCGCGGCGGCCTTGTCGGTCGCGGTGAGCGCGGGCAGCTCGTCGATCTCCTTGTCGATCGCCGCGTCCTTCAGGTAGGAGAGGTTGAACTGCACGTCCTTCTCACCGTGGAAGACGTTGACGAACCACGAGTAGGCGTCGGCGTAGTCGGGGAACCAGTACATGACGAAGATGTCCTGGCGCTTGGACGGGTCCTTCGCCTTGCCCTGGTCCCACTGCGTGGTCCACTGCAGCGGCTTGGCCGACAGCTTCACGTTGAGCTTGTCGAGCGCCGAGGAGAGCAGCGTGACCAGCAGCTCCTGGTCGCTGTCGCCCTGCGCGTAGGTCAGCGTGAGTTCGAGCTGCCTGCCGCCGGGGCCGTACCCGGCCTCCTTGAGCAGCGCCTCGGCGCCCGCGAGGTCCTGCTTGGGCGTCATGCCGGGGATGTTGCCGAGCAGGCCCTCGGGGACCAGGCCGCCGGCGGCCACGCCCGCGCCCTTCAGCGCCGCCACGAGGCCGTCGTAGTCGATCGCCTTCTGCAGGGCCTGGCGCAGCTTCACGTCCTTGAGCGGGCCGTCGGCCGTGTTGAACAGCACGAGCAGGTTCTGGAACGACGGCGTCTGCGAGGTCTGCACCGTGTCCGTGCTCCCCGCCTGGGCGAACAGCTGCGAGTTGAGCCGCTGCACGAACGACACCTCGCCGCGCTGCAGCAGCTGCCAGGCCGTGGTCAGCTCGGGCGTGACCCGGTAGGCGATCTTCTTGTAGTGCTGGCCGTCCCAGCCGCCCCAGTAGCCGTCGAACGCCTTGAGCGTGAGCTCGGTCTCCTTGCCCTTCTGCCAGTTCTCGATCGTGTACGGCCCGGAGCCCGCGTCGTGGCCCTCGCCGAACCACTTCTTCAGGTCACCGGAGGCGGCCGTGGTGTCGTAGACGTACGACGCGTAGCCGGCCGAGGCGACCAGGTCGAGCGGGGCGGCGTACTTGAGGGTGAACTCCAGCGTGGTGGCGTCCTTGGCCTCGATCTTGTCGACCGCGCCCCAGATGTAGGCGGCGCCCTGCCCCTCCTTCATCGTGCGCTCGATCGCGGCCTTGGCCGCGGCGGCGTCCACCGGCTTGCCGGTGTGGAACTTCGCGCCCTCGCGCAGGGTGAACGTCCACTTCTTGCCGTCGGGCGAGGAGGTCCACGAGGAGGCCAGCCGCGGCTCGGCCTTCTTCGTCTGCGGGTTGTAGCGGGTCAGCGACTCGTAGATGTTCTGCATCGCGACGATCTCGTTGGAATACGAGCTCGCGGGGTCCCAGTCGGTGACGACGTCCAGGTTGGGGACGTACACGAACGTGCTGTCTGCCGTGCCTCCGGCCGAGCCCGCCGAGGAGCCGGGCTGCGGGGTGGAGTCGGCGGCGCCGCGAACCTGCCCGCCCGCGCAGGCCGCGGCGGTGACGGTCACGGCGGCCACGGCTCCCGCGGCGAGAAGACGCTTGTGCCAGCGCATGTGAGGGGGTTCCTTTCCTATCCGGCCTGCCGGGCGAGGGGGCCGGCGGCCTTGACGTGCAGGCGCACCGCGGGCTCAGAAAGGTAGCTGAGAGGGATCTCGCTGAGCTCGACGATCTGAACGGTCGCGGGGTCGGCCCCGGCGGCGACGGCCCGCGCGGCCGCCTCCTCCTTGGCGTTGTCGATCAATCTAGCCCTGGAGCTCCCGCCTCCAGAAGCGGGCACGATCGTTTCGATCCTGCCGCTGGCGAGGGCGATGGCCGCGCCCACGGCGTTGGCCACCTCCGCGTGCGCGGGGCGGATGACCTCACGGGCCCCGGGCACCTGGTCTGCCAGCAGGAACGCGCCGCCGCCGACCGCGACGAGCGGCCGGTCGGCCCTGCCGAGCGCGACCCGGTCCACCGCGTCCGCGACGGCCTCGTCGGCCGCCCGTACGGCCCCGGCCAGGCGCTCGTGCCACTCCTCGGGGACGGGACGGGTGCCGACCGTCCCCCGCCCGGCCGCCACCGCGGCGTCGGTCATGGTGGGGGTGGTGCCGCCGAAGACCAGCGCCTCCGTGCCGATCCGGTAGCCCACCGAGCGCGGCTCCGCCCCGACGATCGTGCCGCCGCCGAGCGCGATGGACAGGATGTCGGGCATCCGGAAGTTGGTGGCGACCCCGCCGATCTCGACCGCCGCGGCCGACTCCCGGGGGAAGCCGCCCACGAGCACGCCGAGGTCGGTCGAGGTGCCGCCGACGTCGGCCACGATCGCGTCCGTCACCCCCGACAGGTACGCCGCGCCGCGCAGCGAGTTGGCCGGCCCCGAGCCGATGGTCAGCACCGGGTAGCGGGCCGCGTAGTCGACGGCCATCAGCGTGCCGTCGTTCTGCGCGAAGTACGTCTCGACCTCCAGGCCCCTCGCCTCCAGGGCCTCGCGCAGCGCGGCGGTGACGTCGCGGGCCACGCCGTACAGGGCGGCGTTGAGCACGGTCGCGTTCTCGCGCTCCAGCAGGCCGAGCGAGCCGATCTCGTGGCTGAGGCTCACCGGCACGTCACCGATCTCGGCGCGGATGATCTCGGCGATCCGGTTCTCCTGGTCGGCGCTCGCCGGGCTGAAAACTCCGGTGACGGCGATCGCGTCGGCGGGCGTGGTCGCCACGAACTTCCTGACCGCGTCCACGTCGAGAGGCGCGATCTCTCGCCCGTCGACGAAGTGACCGCCCCGCACGATCGCCGTTCCCGCCGCGACCGTGTCGCGCAGGTCGTCCGGCCACTCGCTCAGCGGCGGCACGGACGTGGTCGCCGGGGCGCCGAGGCGCAGCACGGCGACCCGGCCGAGCGCGCGCCGCTCCAGGATGGCGTTGGTCGCGTGGGTGGTGCCGAGCATCACCCGCTTCACGCGTTTTTCCAGGTGAGGCTCGGGCAGCTCGGCGAGGACCGCGTCGAGCGCCGCGCGCAGACCCTCGGTCACGTCGGCGCTGGTGGGCCGCTTGGCGGCGGCGAGGACCCGGTCGTCGTCGTCCAGCACCACCGCGTCGGTGTTGGTGCCGCCCACGTCGATGCCGACCCGCAGGGTGATACTCATGCCACCTCCTCGCCTCGCGGCTCGGAGTCGCATGAGCACGACACACTGTGGTTACTGATTCGCTCGCTTCGCTCGCTCATGCGATCTTCTCCACCGGCAGGTAGTCCAGGTCGTAGCCGAACGCCCGCGGGCCCGCCGTCTCCAGGCCCTTCGGCGTACGCCACAGGGGGTCGCAGGGCCAGGCGAGCACGGTCACCCGCTGGCCGTACCGCAGCCCCTCGGTCTGGATCGCCGTCGCCGTCTGGCTGTCGACCACCGTGATCAGGTCGGGCACCATGGCCCTGACCCGGCCGTCCTCGACGGCGACGAGGTTCTCGTTCTGGATCTCCAGGGTCAGCGTCCTGCCCCGGTCGTCGCCGGTGCCCTCGACCGTCGCCGTGCCCCGGGCGAACCCGCCGGTGGTCCTGCGCTCCAGGTCGGCCAGCTTGCCGGTGATCAGCCGTACCGCGCCGAGTTCGGCGGTCAGGGCGGCCAGCGGGTCGGCGGCGCCCTCGGTCGCCCGGCCGACCGCGATCGCCCGGGTCACCGTGCCCTCGATCACCGCGCCCGCGCACTCCCGCGCGGTCAGCACGTAGTCGGCCATCAGGGCGCTCGACCCCGCCGCCACGCAGACGGCGCGCGCGATCTGCTCCGACCACAGGCCGTCGACCGGCCGGATCGTCACGACGTTGCCGACGACGTCGGACATGACCACGAGGTTGGCCGGGATCCCCGCGACGTACATCGAGACCATCTGGACCTCGGGGAAGGCCCGGCCCATCGCGTCGGCGTCGAGCAGCGGCAGCCCGAGTCTGGCCGCCCAGGCCACCGGGGCCACGCCGTTGCCGCCGCCGATCTCCGAGGACATGACCGCGGCGGGCGGGCGGCCGAAGATCCGTTCGATCTCCTCGGCGATCCTGACCGGCTCGTCCTCGCCGTGGACCATCTCGTTGCTGACGGTCGGGGCGCCGATCCCGGACAGCGGCAGCACGAGGGCGTCGCCGGGCAACTCGTCCAGGGTGACCAACGGCACGTCGCCGTGCTCGCGTATCGCGCGCCGGGCGGCGATGGCGCCGGGGCGCACGTCGCCGCCGCCGCCGGTGCCGAGCACGGCGCAGCCGCGGGCCAGGGCGGCGACGTCCTCCAATGTGATGCGGGCCTGCATGCGGGGAGCCTTCACCACCGGACGGTCCCGCCTCAATGTCACTGTGCGACACATATCGGGTGATAGTTGTCGCCCCGCGACAAGGCCGGAAAGGCGGAGATCAGCGCAGCGGGTCGAACTCCCGCAGGGCGGCGGGCTGCTTGCCGGTGGTGATCTGCTCGGCGAGGAGCCGTCCGGTGGCCGGACCGTGGGCCAGGCCCCACATGCCGTGCCCGCCGGCCACGTAGACCCCCGGGGTGCCGGTCGCGCCGATCAGGGGTCGGCCGTCCGGCGTGACCGGCCGGGGGCCGACCCAGACGTCGGTGCGTTCCTCCCAGCGCACGCCGCGCAGCAGAGGACGAGCCGAGTCGATGATCGCCCGCAGCCGGGCCTCGACGGCCGGAGCGTCGGGGTCGCGGAACTCCATCGTGCCCGCGACGCGCAGCCCGCCCTGGTAGGGCGTGCACGCCACCCGCACGTCCGGCAGGTAGATCGGGCCGGGGACGGGGTGGTCCACCGGCACAGTGAACGAGTAGCCGCGGCCGGCCCGCACGGGGACGCGTACGCCCCAGCGGGAGGCCAGCCGGGACAGCCAGGCGCCGGTGGCCAGCACCACCGCGTCGGCGGACAGGACGGCGCCGTCCCGGGCCACCACGACGGCCTTCCTGGCGTCGGTGCGAACGTCGGCGACCTCGTGCTTCTCGACCGTGGCGCCCCGGGCGACGACGGCCTCGCCCAGCGCGTGGACGAAGCGGCCGGGGTCGATGTAGCGCTGCCCGTCGATCCGCACGCCCGCGGTCAGGGCCTCCGAGGCGAGCGGCACGGCCTCGGACAGTCGCCGTGCGTCCAGCGCGGTGTGGTCGACCGGCTGCCCGGCCTCGGCCATCCTGCGCAGCTCGTGGAGGAGGCCGGCGGCCTGGCGCGGCGTGCGGAACCCGGCGGTGATCGGCGCGTCCTCGATCGGTGCGGTCACCCCGTTGGCGGCGAGCACCTCGTACGCCTCGATGCACTCGTCGTTGAGCGGCAGGTTGGCGCGCACGGCCCGGGTCCACGACGACCACCGGCAGTTGGCGGCGAAGCGGGTCAGGAACGCCCACAGTCCCGGGTCGACGGTCGCCGGGATGTGCAGCGGCGCGGCGGGATTCACCAGCGAGCGCAGGCCGTAACGCAACACGGAGGGCTCGTTCAGCGGAATGGCCAGGCCCGGCGCGATCCAGCCCGCGTTGCCCCAGGACGCGCCGGCCGCCACGCCCCGGCGGTCGACCACGGTGACCTCCACACCGCGTTCCTGCAGGAACCACGCGGTGGACAGGCCCACGATCCCCGCGCCCACCACGATGACCGACCTCGGCCAGTCGTCAACGCGCTCGGACATGCCCTACCTCCACACCAGGCGACTGCTTGCCCGGCCAGCATCACCCGTACGGGGCCGCGCACCGTTGTAGCGGCCGTACAATCACCCGCCCGCTGTTGTGGGTTTCGGACAACCGCCTACTCGTCCTCGGCCGCCAGAGTGATGACCATGGCGAGGCGCTTGCGCGGGTCGTCCAGGTGCAGCGCGGTCACCTCGCTCATCCTGCGCAGGCGGTTGCGGACCGTGTTGGCGTGCACGCCGAGCCGTTCCGCGGCGACCGCGAGATCGCCCTGGGCCTCCAGCCACGCCCGCAACGTCGCCACGTAGTGGGTGTCGTGCAGGGCGTCGTGCCGCCGCAGCGCGCTCACCGGCCCGCGCGCGGGGACGCGGCCCGCCCGCGCCGCGGCGCGCAACCGGTGCAGCAGGATGTCGTCCCAGGACTCGTCGTACGCGGGCGGCCCGGCGGGGGACCTGGTAGGGGACCCGGAGTGGGAGGCGTCCCTCTCGTGCAGCGCCAGGCACTCCTCCGCCTCCCGGCGGCTCGCCGGCAGCTCCGCCGCCTGGGCCGCCGCGCCGATCCCGGCCGCGACGCGCACCCGCGGCGGCAGCCCCGCCCCCAGCGAGGCCACCCATTCCCGTGCCGCCACCGCCCCCGCGTCCGGCAGGATCGTGTAGAGCGTGTCGCCGAGCAGCGTGCTTCTCCCCGGCCTGGACCAGCCGAATCCGGTGGTGGCCCGCTCGAAGGCCAGCAGGAGCATGGCGTGCGGCTCCTCGGAGGTGTGCGTGCGCACCGCGACGACCCGCATCTCCCGCGCGGCCAGCCCCAGCCGGCTGACCACGGTCGCGGCGTCGGCGGTGCCCTCCAGCAGCCGGACGACCAGGTCGGACTCCACCTGCCGTTCCAGGTCGGCGCTCGCCCGGGAGCGGAGCAGGTGCAAGGCCACGGTCCGCGCGCCGTTCGCCAGCGCGGTGTGCCGCGTCCCGGTCAGGGGGCTGCCGCACGTCACCCACACGGACCCGAGCAGCTCGCGGCCGGCGCGCACCGCCACCGCCATCCGCCCGGTCATGCCGTGCCGCGGGTCCGGCTCGACGAAGATCGGCTCGTCCGTCGCCGCCAGGCGGGCGAACACGCCCCGCGCCCGGAAGACCTCGCGCAGCCGCTCGGGAACCTGCCGCACCAGGATCGTCTCCAGCCGGGCCGGGTCGCCCGCCTGCTGGGAGCGGGAGTACGCGAGCACCCGCGAGAGCGGGTCCTCGATGGTCACGGCGCCTCCGACGGCGTCGGCCAGGCTGTCCGCCAGCGCGAACAGGTCGGTGGGCCCCCGCCCCGACTCGGTCTCCCGCCCTTCCAGCACCAGTCCGTAGACCACGCCGACGAGGTGGCTCCACGAGACGGCGGGGTCGACCAGCATCACGGACACGTCGTTGCTCTCGCCGGCCACGGCCGCCTCGCGCGCGTTCTCGGCTCCCGCCCGCACCAGGACCACCGTGGCCTGCGCCGCGACCGCCCACCGCACCGCCTCGGTCACCGACCCGGCCCCCACGGCCATGAGCACGTCGCCGTTGACCCGGCCGTCGGTGGCGTCCGGTATCGCCACGCTGCGCAGCCGCGCCGCGCGCCTCTCGGGCCGCCCGCACAGCCGCACGCCGTACGCGCCCAGCACGTTGACCAGGCGATCCAACGTGATCATGCGCTACTCCTGTCCGAGGCCGACGGCTGTTGCCCGTACCGGACCGGACTCGTGGAAGACCGAAGGCCCGGTCTCCGTTTCCGGAGGCCGGGCCTTCGACTCTTGGTAGCGGGGACAGGATTTGAACCTGCGACCTCTGGGTTATGAGCCCAGCGAGCTACCGAACTGCTCCACCCCGCGTCGTTGTGTTTGAAGCTTACCGGGCGCCGGAGACAAGTGCCAAATCGTTTCCGCCCGCCGGGCCGGCCTCAGCCGAACCGCCAGATCATGCCGTTGGTGAACGGCATCTCCTCGGCTTCGGTGTGGTCCTCGCCGACGGCCCACACGGTCGCCGCACCGGGGCGCCGGGCGAGCGCTCGCACCGATCGGCCGCCAAGCGGGCCGCGGGCGATCGGGTACGTCCGCCACTTCCCGCCGGTGAAGCGGCCCAGGTCGCGGGAGACGGTCGCCCACAGGCCGCCCATGCCGTCGGACACGATGCCGGAGCCCATGGAGAAGCGTTCGGGCATGACCCTGACCAGCCACCGGGCGCCGTCCCACCTCATGAGCACCGGCCGGG
Organism: Microbispora sp. NPDC046933; assembly: GCF_040644635.1. Taxonomy (NCBI): domain Bacteria; kingdom Bacillati; phylum Actinomycetota; class Actinomycetes; order Streptosporangiales; family Streptosporangiaceae; genus Microbispora; species Microbispora sp. NPDC046933. The sequence goes on from NZ_JBEYWW010000065.1 coordinate 21,981, forward strand.
TGCACATCGTCTCCTCTTCCCCGCAGACCCAGTACATCGAGCCGAGCACCCACACCTCTCCCTGCTCGCCCACCGCCAGGTCGAGCACCAGCGTCTCCCCCTGTCGGTCCCCGTACAGGCGGGGAATCCGCGGGCGTGGGACCGGGCTCCAGCGTCGACCGTTCCAGCGGGCGAGCGTGACGCGCCCGTCCTCGTCTCCGGCGATCCACATCTGGCCGGACACACCCGCCTCAAGGGCGCGTACGCCGAAGGGCGACCGCCGGGATCGCCAGCGCTCGCCGTCCCAGTGGTGGAGCCTGTCGTAGCCGGCCGCCCAGGCGTCGTCACGGCCGAGCACGGCCGCCCCCGCGACGTACGCGCTCTCCAGCACCGACGGCGTCCACGACGCGCCGTCCCAGCGGGCCGCGCAACCGGCGGGGTCGCTGCCCCTCACAGTGGCGGGGCAGAAACCGAGCACCCACAGGACACCGTCGCGGGAGGCGGCGATCTGTTGCGGTTCGACCACCTGGTCGAGCTCGGGCAGCTCGCGCCAGCGCAGGCCGTCCCACCGCAGGGCGTACGTCCGGTGGCGGCGCGGCCCGCAGGGATTCCCCCGCGCGGGGAGTTCGCGCTGCCCGACGGCGTAGACCGTCCCGTCGGGCAGCGCGGCCACACCACGGAAGTCGTCGCCGTACGGGTAGGTGTTGTAGTGCACCACGCGCACGCCCTTGCCGGACGTGAGCGGCGGCGCGGTGGGGGGCAATGTGGCGTTCGAGTCGCGGAGGTGGCAGCGGGGCCCCGCAGAGGTCGCCGCCCGCGACGCCGGCGAGGGAGCCGCGGAGCGGGTCGCGAACGAGCACCCGACCGGCAGTGCCGCCAGTGCCACGGCCGCCAGAGCCGCCCACGTCGCTTTCCGGCGCATGCCGGGCATTCTGGCATCGCGACCGCACTGTCACCACGCATCCGTGAGCACCGGTATCACGCGGGCGGAACGTCGAAGGCCCGGTCTCCGTTTCCGGAGGCCGGGCCTTCGACTCTTGGTAGCGGGGACAGGAT